>CAYOUR010000041.1:0-21688 GCA_964407145.1 uncultured Lentisphaeraceae bacterium
AGCGCCACCTTGCCAAGGTGGCTGTCGACGGTTCGAGTCCGTTCGCCCGCTCCAACTACCTTTTGCCAGAACTCATCCCCTGCCGCAGGAACCAGCTGCTTTCGGTTCCTGCCTTTTTTTTACCTGTCCGGGACAACTGGTCCGGACGACCTCCGAACGTCCCAGCAACGAGACTACACTTTACGACGCACCATGATCAAGAACCGCTATGACATCATCGTCATCGGCGGCGGTCTGGGCGGCTTGACCGCCGCCAACCGCCTGGCCCGGGCCGGCCATCAGGTCCTCCTTGCCGAGCAGCATTCGCAACTTGGCGGCCTGGCCACTTTCTTCCAACGGCGCGACCACGTCTTCGACGTCGCCCTGCACGGCTTCCCAGTCGGCATGAAGAAGTCCTTCCGCAAGTACTGGGGCAAGGACTTTGCCGACCGGGTCACGCAGGTGAAGTCGATACGCTTCCACAATCCGCAGTATCGGCTCGAATCGACCTTCGACACCAGCGACTTCACGGCCAAGCTGACCGGCCATTTCCGAATCCCGGCCGCGACCGTGCAGGCCTTCTTCGCGGCCATCGCCAACATGAACTACTTTGACCAAAACGGCGAGACGACCCGCGACTTCTTCCAACGCTTCTTCCCAGGACGCACCGATGTCTGGCGCTTCCTGATGGAGCCGATCACCTATGCCAACGGCTCGACCCTTGACGAACCGGCCATCAGCTACGGCATCGTCTTCGGCAACTTCATGAGCGAAGGCGTCTACACCTTCACCGGCGGCACGGACCTGATGCTCAACATGATGATGGCCGAACTGCGGCGCAACGGCGTGGACGTCGAAACCAATCTCCGCGCCGACCGCGTCATCATCGAAAACCGGAAAGTCAAGGCCGTGGTCCTCAATGGCCAGGCCGTCGCCTGCAACGCCGCCATCGGCAACGGCAGCCTGCCCAGAATCATCCACGAACTGGCCGGCGACGAGCATTTTGACCAGGACTTCCTCGCCGACGCCAACGCCGTCCGCCTCTCCACCAGCAGCTGCCAAGTCTACATCGGCATCAAGGACGGCGAAAAACTGCCCTTCATTGGTGACCTGATCTTCACCTCGACCTGGCCGGAATTCGATCCGGACGCCCTGCTCTCGACAGCCATCACCAGCCGCACCTACTCGGTCTACTACCCCGAAATCAGGCCCGGGACCAGAAAATACAGCATTGTCGCCTCCATGAACGCGCGCCACCAGGACTGGGACGCCCTGGACCGCCAGCAGTACCGGGCCGCCAAGCAGGCCATGATCGAAAACACCCTTGACGCCCTGACGGAATACCTTCCCGACATCAGGTCACTGGTTGACTACACCGAGGCCGCCACGCCCAGGACCTTCGCGCGCTATACCGGCCATCTGCTCGGCGCGACCTTCGGCACCAAATTCGAGGGCCTGCGCCCCAGCATGGAGCTGGGCAAACAGGTCGGCGGGCTGTTCCACACCGGTTCCGTCGGCATCATCATGTCCGGTTGGCTTGGCGCCGCCAACTATGGCGTCATCACCGCCAACGAGGCGGACAAATACGTCAGCGCCGGCCGGCCATAATCCCGCGCAATCGGCGCCAAGGGCAAGGGCAAGGGCAAGGGCAAGGGCACCGGCGCCGACGTCCAGGCGGCGTTTTTTGGCCTTTCCGCGCCTGACCGGATTGACAACACCGTTTGCCGCATCATATTATATGACGCTTTTTTATCTTTCCTGTTGCCCAGTTCGCACCTTATATATATCACGTCATAGCGCACATCCAAGGAATCGGAAGAAAAATGGCAAACAGCAAATCCGCCGCCAAGAGACTGAGACAGAGCATCAAGCGCCGCAGCTTCAACCGCATGCGCAAGTCGCGCGTCAAGACCAGCGAAACCACCTTGAACGAAAAGATCAAGGCCGGGGACAAGGAAGCCGTCACGCAGTTCCTGTCCAAATGCTACTCCGAGCTTGACAAGGCGGCCAAAGTCGGCACCATCCACATCAACAAGGCCAACCGCAAAAAGCAGCGCCTGGCCATGCGCGTCGCCAAAATGGCGTAAGCGTAAAGCAGACCCTCTACAAACGATCAGGCGTCAGGCGCAGCCGCGCTTGACGCCTGATCTGCTTCTGCTCCCGGCGGCAACGCGGCGCGAACGCAAGCCTGTAGCCACCCACGCCGTTACGGCCGGAGTGAGGCGAAGGCCACCTCACTCCAACCTGACCTGAGCCTCACCTCCCGCGGAACCCGACCCTATCGGTGTGCTTCGGTGTCCATCTGCGGTTCAAAGTCTGCTTTTCGGCGGCCTTTTACTTGCCGCGGGCATAGAACAGGCGGAAGCCGCCCTTGGGGACCTCAAAGGCGAACACGGTCTGCGCCGAAACCGCCTGACCCGTCTGCAGATCGACCACCGTGTCCAGCCCCGCCCACGGGAACGTAAACGCCGTGGCCTCGTCCGCCTTGTAATAGTTGCCGACGAGGAGCAACATCTGCCGGTCCTGGCGGATGCCGGAATAGAACATCAGGTCATTGGCCCCGCTGGGTTCCAGGACCTCGCCGTCCATGATCAGGTCTTCATACGGCCGCAGCATGGCCAACGCCCGGGCATGATAGAAGAAGTCATGCGGGCTGTCGGTAAAGTCGCCATAGCTGTAATAGGTAACGCCATTGGCGCCATTAAGCAGCGTCTCCAAGACCATCATCTCGACCTTGTAGGGCTCGAATTCGCCATACGTCCCCGTGCTCAGCCAGGGAACCTGGTTCTTGGCCCGCAGCATCTGATAGTTGCCGCGAATGCGCTTGTGGACATCGACGGCCCGGCCGGCGACATAGAGGCTGGGCATGGCCATGTTGATGTATTGCGGGTAAATCCGCTGGAAGAACTCCCCGCTGCGGACCGCATCGCGGTTATAGTCCCCCTGGACCGGCACGGGCAGACCGATTTCCGCGGCCGCCCGCCGCACGGCCGCGTCCAGGTCGCGCATCTGTTCGACCCGGCAGTCCAGCAGGAACTCCTCCAGCGACTTGCCGCTTTTCCGCAAGGCTTCCTGGCAGCGCCGGCATTGCGGCGCGGATTGATTCATCTTGCCCCAGCATTCAATGTCGTAATAGACATAATCCGGCACGCCCATCTTGACGCAGCGCGCCACCCGTTCCATTTCCTTCGCATAGAACTGCCCGCGATAACTCGGGCACAGCATCTTGTGACTCTTGCCGGGGATGTCGCAGAAGAGCTCGCTGCCCTCCTTGTGCCCGCGCATCATCTCGTGGAACGCCGAGTCGTTCATGATGATCTTATAGCCACGCTGGCGGGCGGCGTCCACCAACGCACGCTGTTCCTGATAGTCGTTGACTTTCCAGAAGCGCGGAAAGGCCGACACGGTGTTGAAGCCGAGCTTCTCCCACTGATCCAGAAAATCCGGCCAGGCCAGGCCACTGCCGGTCGACATCCACGACAGGCTGACGTGCAGCCGTTGGAACCGCGGAATGGGCGGCAGGCTGACAATCTGCAGCGGCAGACGGCTCCGGTACTGGTCCTCGCCGCCGCTGCGACCCATGCAATAAGCCGGCAGATCGCCCTGACAGCCGGCCTCAACGGCCAGGAAGACGCTCGGCGACACCAGCTTCTTGGCACGCAGTGTGATCGGCAGCACGAACCGCTGATAGCGATGTCCGTCCTGCATGACCGTCTCCGACGTCAACTCCGGACTGCGCACCGTGACCCCGGGCGGCAGGTCGAAAACCACCGACGCATCCTGGCCGACCGCCGAACCGGCCCGCAGGTCGAGAATTGAAAAGGTCTGCGGCGCCGGAATATCCCGGATCAGGTCCAGGGTCCCCAGACGCGTCCGCACCAGCAGCCCTTCCAGAGGAATCTCCTCGCCGGGAGACTGGTACGCGGCATTGAAGTCCGGACCAGTCGTGGTCGCTTCGATGACGGCCAGTTCATCCGTGAAAATACTGCCGCTGGTCCCGGTGATCTTCAACAGCACGCAACGGGCTTCCGCCTGCAGCCCAATCTGGAACGGATACATCCTGGTCGAATACACGCTGCCCTGCTCTTCAACATAGTAGTTGTGGACAAAATCGCTCTGGTCGCTTTCCCCGGGCATGAGCTTCTGCATGGTCCGGGCCAGGTGATACGTCTGGCCGTCCCGTGAGACGTACGCGTCAAAGCTGCGGGGAAACTGAAAGTTGCCCACGGTCCCGCCCAGACAGCGAATCACCAGCCGGTCCAGCTTTTCGGTTTTTCCCAAGTCCAGTTTCAGAAAGGCCTCCCCGTTGCCGGAATACCAGCCCACGGCCTGGCGGTCGAACCAGACCTTGTCGTCGCTGCGCCGGGTCAGCTTGCCGTCAGTCAGGTCCAGGCCGTCATTCTCATCCGTGGTCAGACGATAATCCGGCGCCGGCACAAGCAGCACCCTCTTCCCTAAGGCCAGGTTGTCGCCCCGCGTCAGGTCAAACCACAGCTGCCGGTCCTTGCGCGTCTGCAGGTTGCCGGCGTCAACCAGGGCGGCCGGAATAACCCGCGCCGTCTTGATGTCCAGCCGGTAGGGCAAAGTGAAATAGGAATAGCTCCCATGCACATTCACCGCCGCCATCAGCGCGGCCTGGTCCTCGGCGGCGACACTCAGGGCCTGTTCGTCAATCACCGCCTCGGCCGAATAAACCAGGGCGCCGCCGCCGCCATGCTTGAGCACGACCGGACCGCTGGCCTGACACCGGTATTCGACCATCTGCGGATAAAGAAAACAGTCGACCTCCAAGCTCGCGTCGCCCAGGCCGGTTTCGGCATGGTACTGGAACAGCAGCCGGTCACCGACCTGCACGGCCTCACCGGGCTTCTTGCCCTGGACGGTGACCACCAGGCCATTGACGGGCCGCCGCACGATCCGCACCTGCCGGTAGTCGACCCAAGGGCCGGTTTCCTGGCCGCTGCCCAGCTGCCCCAGCGACAACGCGAAATTCCGGCCGGCGTTCTGATACATGGAGAACGTATTCCAGCCCACGAACAGATGCCCGAATTTGGCGCCGTTGCTGCTGGCATTGCGCACCCATGGCTTGGCGCTGGCATTCTCCATCTCGCCCATCTGCACCTGCAGGAACGCCTCGGCCGGCGCCGCCGGAACCGTGGCATGGAAAGTGGCGTAATTGCCGGCCGCGCCAGGCAGAACCTGGAGGCGCAGGGCGTCGTTGACGACGTCCGGGTTGCAGCGGTTCCAAGTCCAGGCCCCCTGGTCAAAAGCGCTGAAGACACACTGCCACAGCACATTGCCGTCCGCGGCGTCGCCCCCGCCCTGCGCCGCGGCCATGCCGGCGCCGCCGACAAACACGGCCAGGGCCAACACCATGACCAGGAACAAAAACGGCTTCCGAACGGCATACGAACGACCAGTGGCGTCCACGACAAGCTCCTGCCGACGGACATCCTGGCGGCAAAGTGGTGACAGCATGTTCAGTTCTCCTGGTTCCCGGCGCGGACACCGCCGTGCCTGTGGAAATTATTTGACGGTGAATTCGGCGTTGGCCTGCAGGCCGGACGCCAGTTCGCGCACCTGGACTTTCCAAGTGCCGGGCGCGTCGTTACGGGCGACATCCACCGGCAACGACAACTTGCCGCCGACGGCCGCGTACCAGCCGACGACTTCCAGAGGCTGGCCGTCCGGACCATTGCCCTGCACCTGCAGCGGAACAACGGCATCAATGGGCTGGCCGGCATTGTCCAAGACCACGATCTCAATCGTGCCGCTCTGACCACGCGACACCTCCGCCGGCGCCGCGACCTGGACACGCGCCAAAGGACGCTCAACAATCAGGAAGAGCCGGCCCTGCCCCGGGCCGAACGCGACCGGGAACGACAGGCTGCCGTCCGCCGCCGTCACGGTCACGGCCTGGCTGCTCAGCAAGTCATAAACCGTTCCTCGAGGCCGGTTGACGCGAACCTGGGCGCGCAGCGGCAGGCCCTGCTCCATCACCTTGCGGTACTGGCCGACGTAATCGCCGTAGGTCCGTTTGTCATTCAGCGCAAACAGGTAATCGCTGCTGCCGTAGCTGCGGACCCGGAGCACTGCGTCGGCCGTGTCGGCCTCCGCCAGGGGCTGGCAGACCGCGCCCAGCTCCTGGCGCAGCATCTGCGAGGCGGCGATGATCGCGTCCTTGTCATTGTCCTGCAGCTGCGGCATCAGCACATCAGGCGTAATGCCGGGCGCGAGCAGCTCGTCGCCGACGATGACGCCGCCCTTCGCCTGCCAGGCGTTGACGCGGCTGGCGACCTCCTCGCTCAGCACCGCGCAGGACGGCATGACCAGAACCTTGAACGGGTCCAGGCCATCGCGCAGGATGGTCTCGTCGTAGACGATTTCCGGCTGCAGGTGCGCCCGCACCAGCGCCGCGTGCATCCGGCCGGCCGGGCGCGACATCGTCCCCCGAGTGGCGCCGCCCGAGAACATCTGCGAGGCGAAGCTCTCCAGCAGGGCGATCGGCACCTGCCGCTCCGGCACCTTCAGCAGCATGGGGCCGAGAGGCTTGATGACGGTGTCGGCCAGCGAGGCCAGTCGCGGCTGCGTGCCCGGATGGGTGAAGTCATAACCGCCGGCCTTGCCCTTGTCCCACAACGAACCGGCGCCATGATACATGACGGCCTTGACGGCCCGCGACAGCTTCTGCCACAACGCGATTTCCAGCATGTCCGGCGGAATGGTGATGAAGCGCGCCTCCGGCAGGCGCGTCTCCCATTCCGTCCACGTGCTCTTGTCCTTCGGCAGGGGTCCGGTCGTGGCCGAACGGTACCAGATGATCTGCGTCATCTTGGTGACTTCCTGGTAGGCCGGGCCGCCCTTGACCATGGCCAGCAATTCGTCAGTGGCCATGCCCATCACCAGCGGGTCGGGATACACGTACGTCCAATGACCGATCCAGTTCACGGCGCCACCGCTGCCCCATTTGCTCGGGCAGCGCACGGCCGGATCCCAGACGACCTTCCAATGCGCCTTGCCGTCATACGTCAAGCCGCGCCAGGCCTGCGTCAAAAAGCCCGGGTAGCCGTCGCCCCCGCCCCACAGCCAGCGGTAATAGGCCAGGATAGGATGGTTCTCCGGAATGATCCGGCTGGCCGGGAAATCCGCCAGCCGGGTGTAGTTGACGCCGTTCTTGCTGATGATCTCGTCGGGAATGGCAAGACCGGTGGCGGCGCGGAAGGCCTCGACGTCCTCAGCCCGGAAGGACAGCTGGCTGCCGTCACGGAATTCCGAGTCGGTCAGCACGATGTCGACCACCGGGTACATGCTGAGGTTGTTGGCCATGGTCCGGGCCGCGTCAAAGGCATACTGCTGCACCCGCGGCAACGAGAAATTGACCATCTTGGTCGGCTTGCCCTGGCGGTCGTGGCAGAGATAGTCTTCCCGGGCCTGGGCAAAGCCCGGCTGGCTCTTGAAATAACCGCCGGGCGACATCTTGCCCAGCACGCGCAGACCGGCCGCCATGACCTCGTTGAGGTTCTGGCGGGTTTCGTTGAAGCGATCATGGAATTCCAGCGGCTGGCCCGCGCTCCAGGCCGCACTGTCCAGGTGGTCCATCCAGTGCAGGCTATGGGTGAAGCCGGTCGACAGCATCTTGTCAATGCTCGCCCCGCCCCACATCACCACCGGCATGAATTCCGGCAGGCGCCGGCAAATCTGATAGGCCATTTCGACATCGCCGGAGACCGCCTGCCCGCCGGGGATGACGCCGCGGGCGGTGACCCGGTACGTGTAGGCGCCGACCTTGCCGTCGCAGGGCAGCGGCAGCTCCAAAACCAACGGCTCGTCCCCCACCGGCAAATCGCCCAGGCGCTGCTCACGGCTCGCGATGCCGTCGTGGATGGCCAGGGTCAAGTCCGAAATCGCCTGTTCTGAAAGGTTGCTCGCGCGCAGCCGCAGGACATGGCCCTGCTCCATGCGTTCGAAGACCGTGCGCTGGAACGGATGCTGCATCTCCAGGCTGATGAGCTTGACCTGGCTGGGGAGTCCCTTGACGATCCGCACCTGGGCGAGGTATCCGGGCAACCCGGCGTGAATGCTGCCGCAGCGCTCGCCCAGCATGATCTGCAGCCGTCCCGGCGCGGCCGGGCCCTTGCCTTCATGCGTCCGCTTGCCGACCAGCCGGCCATCGACAAAGAACATGCCGGTGCCGGCCCCGTTGTAGTAGAACGCCATCAGCCGCCACTCGCCCGGAGCGTAGTCGACCGGCGCGGAAGAGAAGTTGATGACCTCCGCCCCCAGGCCAATGCCGGCCTGCAGCACGACTTTCTTGGCGCCCTTGTTGTGCCGCAGGCTGAAATGGTAGTCCTTGTTCAGGTAGTCGCGCTCATGCGTGTTGGGGACATACATCTTGTCCAGGATGTACCCGGTGCTCCAGTCGGGATTGTCCGGGTTCTCCTTCAGCTTCACCCACGCCTCAATGCTGAAGGCCCCGTCGATGACCGGCGCCTTTTCCCGGGAGGCGCGGGCACCGTTCGGCTTGTCGTTGCCGGGCACGTACTCAAAACATTCCAGGGCGCCGCCAAAAACGCTGTCCGGCACGACCTGGCTGCGGCCGCTAAGCTGCAGAACGGCCTCGCCCTTGCTGTCCGCCAGCTCGGCGCCCGGCTGGAACTGCCAAAGCGCCAGCACGTCATTGCCGGTGATCTCGTCCCCCTGAAAGGGCCGCACCTCGACCCCCATGGCCAGAACCGACCACAGGCACGCCAGACTCAGAATGCACGTCAAAGCGGAAAAGCGCGGCGGCGACAGCCAGATACTCTTTATCGTTGCAAACATCGTGGTCCCCCTTTTTATCTGTAATTATCTTCGCTGCGGACGGTTGTCACAATCACTTCAACACCTGGAATTCGACCGGCTTGTAGATGCCGCCGGCGCCGGCCGCGTTCAGGACGCGGACGACGATGGAGTTCTTCCCGCCCCACTTGAGCATGCTGCCGACCTCGATGTCAAACGGCACGTTCCAGCCGGACGTGCCGATGTCGAGTTCACCGGCGTACTGGCCGTTGACCCACACCCAGGTCGACTCGTCCACCGCCTGGAAATGCAGCACGGCCTCGTTGTAATCATAGTCGGGCGCGGCGGGCGCGATGAAATCAAGACGATACCAGGCCACGCCTTCGTATTGGCCGACTTTTTCCGGCAGGGCCTCGTGCCACCACTTGCCGATGATCGTCTCATGCCAGGCGCGGTCGTCAAAATCCGCCGCATACCATTTTTCGATATGGCCGTTGCTGCCGGGGTCGGTCATGAAACGCCAGCCGCTCTGCGGCAGCTCCTGCTGGAACTTGACGGTGATGTCATGGTCCCAATCCGGACGCTTGCGCAACGTGGTATAGGAACGATGGAAATTCCAGAAGGTGTCACCGGCCAGCTTGCGCACGCCGTTGTCGCTGTCCTTGGCGGCCCGCATCAGCAGGGCCACGACCTGGTCGGAACGCGGCTGCCAGGCGATCAGGTCCTCAACCGCGACCGTGCGCACCAGCGCCTCGCCATCCTGCAGCGCCTTCTCATAGTAGGCCAGAGCCTGGTCGCCAAACCGGGCCCGCAGATTGCGGTGGGCGTTGCGCCGCACCACCAGGTCCTTGTCCTGCATCAGGACCAGCACCAGGGCATTGGCCTCCTGGCCAAACTCCAGAATCTGCCGGGCGACCTGCCGGCGCGGCAGTCCCGAACTGGCCTCCAGCCTGCTCCGCAATTCCTGCAGCCTGGCCGACTCGGCCGACACGGCCGAAGACGCCATGAAAACCGCCAGCGCCACGGCCACCCCCTGCATCAGCAACACAGACCTGTTCTTCATAACCGGCTCTTGCTCCTCTGTTAAATGATATTGCTCCAAAACACGTTCCTGTGACCGGCATGATCATCCCCCCTGACCAGCCAAACGCCAACGCCAAGTCATCGCCGATGGGGCCGCCCATTCGCATGCCCGGAAAACTCCCCCAAAAAACTGGCCATCCGCTTTGGCCACGACCCACCGTCTCTGCTTTCTGCAACCGTCCGCGCCGTTACGCCGCGATTGACGTGACCGAACTTACCGATACTATAGAACGTTCAACTGCTGGCGCAAGATTCACCCGGGGCTTTTTCCGACAAAATAACGCATGAACGGCGCCGCCCTGACCCGATACACCATCATGCCGCCGGAAACAAGATTGAAACCGCCGGTTGATTCAGTATGGTATTACGCATCGTCGGTCAACTCGAAAATCCCCCCCTCAGACGAAGGACTTCGGCCATGCCTGAATTCGACTTCACCTTCCCCGGCTCCAACACCATCCACTACTCCAGGCGTGTGACGGCCTGGGTCGTGGCGCCTGAACGAATCACGCTCGAGACCGGCTTGCTCCACTGCTGCCATGGCTGGGGCGGCAACCGCTTCCAGTACGCCGAGCTGATGCGCGACTTCGCCAACCGCTATGACCTGGTCTGCGTCGCCACTGAATTCCGCCAGAGCGGCTTCGACTTCGACCACGTCACCGGCCGCGGCAGCGGCATCCCCTACGACGCCAGCCACTTCCAGGTCCTCGACTGCCTCAATGCCATCCGCGAAACCCTGCGCCTCTACCCGAACCTGAACCGGCAGCGCCTGCTCGTCTTCGGCGGCAGCCAGGGCGGACACATCACCATGCTGATGACCGTCTTCGCCCCGCGGTCCTTCGCCGCCGCCATCTCCGGCTCCGGCATCGCCTGGCTCGACCAGGAGCGCATCGCCTGGGCCGGACGCGACTTCTCCGACGACGAACTGGCCGTCCGCGACACCGTCCGCCTCGCGCCCGAAGTGCGCTGCCCCGTCGTGCTGATGCACGGCACCGCCGACAACACGGTCCCCGACAGCCATACCAGAGCGCTGGAAAAAGCCCTGCGCCAGGCCGGAAAGGTGCCGATCGTCGCCAAATACTTCGACGGCGGCGGACATGCCCTGGAGCCGGTCTCCAACCGGCAGCAGGCGACCATTGAGCTGGCCGACGCCCTGCTGCGCCAGGCCCGCCTCGGGGGAACGGACGACTTCCTGGCCGGCCGGCGGGTAGTGGTTCCCGCCGTCACCCGCAGCCTGGTCCTGGACTGGTCCAGACCGGCATCGGCCCACGACGTCATGCGCTGGGAACCAGCCGCGGCGCCAAACAATTCCCCAAAAGACCGTTCCTGACCCGGCCTTCTGCACACCAGGAGACAACATGAAAGTCTACATCCTGACCGACCTCGAAGGCGCCACCGGCGTCTTCAAATTCAGCCAGACCCGGGCCATGGGCACGCCGGAAGGCATCGAGGCCATGCGCCTGCTCATGGGCGACATCGCGGCCGTCATCGCCGGGCTGCGCCAGGCCGGCGCCACCGAAATAATGGTTTTGGACGGACACAACGGCGGCAACAACTTCCTGCCGGAAGAGATGGTCGCCGGCGCCAAGTACGTCACCGGCAAACCGCGTCCCTGGGGGCTGTATGGCCTGGACCGCTCCTTCGCCGGCATGGTCGTGCTCGGAGCCCATGCCATGAACGGCACGGCCGACGGCGTCCTCCACCATACCCAGAGTTCAACCGCGGAGGCCAAATACTGGTACGACGGCGTGGAACGCGGCGAAATCTACCAGGCCGCCGTCACCGCCGGACATTATGACGTGCCGGTCATCATGGTGACCGGCGACGAAGCCGCCTGCCGCGAGGCCCGCCAGCTGCTCGGCGAAGACCTGCCCGCCGCCGTCGTCAAGAAAGGCATCAGCCGCGAAGCCGCCGTGCTGATGCCGCCCGCGGAAACCCGGCCGCTGCTGGCCGAAGTGGCGAAGGCCGCCGTCGCGGGACTGGCCTGGCGGCAACCGCTCAAGCCGGCCTTCCCCATCCAGCTGCGCGAACGGCGCCTCGGACCCAATCCGGCCTCCCTCGATACCCCATGGTTCGTCGAACGCGTCAGTGAAGTCCGCTGCGCTCTGGACATCATCCGCGGCTCAACCAATGCCTGACCAAGCCACTGCGGGAACGCCTCACAGCGCGGACGGCGTCGCAGGCGTGTAGTTGCTGGTGTAGTCGTAGCCGACGTAGAACGCCTTGCGCGAACCGCCGACCGTGCCGCGCGCCTCGAACTCCGGCTTGAACATGGTGGCGACATGGCCGTCCATCATCAGGAAATTCGCCTTGGTCAGATGACGATAGGAAATGTACGACGTCCACGTGATGGAGTAGACATTCTTGACGGCCGAGTCAGTTGCCAGCATCGCCTCCGTCGGACTGGTCAGGGCGGACAGACGCCGCCAGCGGTGGGTGACATCCGGCGTGCCAGTCGTGTAGACGCCGGTCAGCAGCGAATTGACGCCGATGTGATTGTAATAAAATTTCAAGGTCGGCGCCGAATAGCTGCCAAAGCCGACCGGCTCAGCCGGGCAGGAAAAATGGCCGATTGCCTTGTAAGGGCCTTGGTAGACGACGCCGTAGCCCGAGGTGATGCCGTTGTAGCCCGACAGCAGCCCCGCCCAGAAGGTGGTGTGAATAGAGCTGCCAGGTCCCTTCGACGGCACAATCCATTCATCGAAATCATCGCTGTACAGCGCCTGGGCCAGACCGATCTGCTTGTGGTTGTTGACGCAGCTGATCGCGTGCGCCTTGGCCCGGGCCTTACCCAACGCCGGCAGCAGCATGGCCGCCAGGATCGCGATGATCGCGATCACCACCAGCAGCTCGATCAGGGTGAAACATATCGGGACAGGCCATCGAATATAGGGGCCACGACGACCAAATCGACCGATCCAAGCCAAGACGGCGCCCTGTCCATGATGTCGACTGAAGAATTTCATGCTCGACCTCCTGTGCTGCGAAGTCCGGGGATGTTCTTCCCTGCCCGTGCTGTCAAAGGCGTTTCCCGCCCATCCGTCTCCTGTCGTTATTCAATCCTTTCGCGGTCCCCATCCACCCTGCCTGGAGCGGGCCTGACCCCTTTTCCGGCAAGCCCGGCCGCCGTCCATTTCTCGATACGGCCAGTTGATTTTTTCCCTGCCGGAAGACCTCATCCCCACTGGGATTTCACGCCAGTCCGGGTTCAGCGGGTCGCATAGACAAAATTGTTCCAGTCAAATCCGGCGTAGAAGGTCTTCTGCGAACTGCTGGTGTGCAACGTCGGCCGGTTGTCGAATTCCGGCTGGTACATGCTGGCCACATGGCCGTCCATCATCTGAAAATTCGCCTTGCCCAAATGGCGGTAGGAGACATGCGGCGTCCATTGCAGCGAATAGGTGTTTTTGTTTTTGAAATCAGCCGCCAGCATGGCTTCGGACGGCGTGGTCAGGCAGGCCAGACGCCGCCAGCGGTTGGTGACTCCGGTTTTGCCGTCGCCGTCAAACAGCCCGGTCAACAGGGTATTGACCCCGTAGTGGGTGTAGTAAAACTTGAAATGCGGGTCCTGGTAGCTGCCGAAACCGACCGGTTCTCCCGGGCAGACAAAATTGCCGACCGCCGTGTTCTGCCCGGAGAAGATTACCCCGTAGCCGGACGAATAGCCGTTGTATCCGGCGAGAATGGGCGCCCAGAACCGGGCCGTGGACGTGGTCTTGGCCGGCACGATCCACTCGTCGTTGTCATCACTGTACAACGCCTGGGCCAGGCCGATCTGCTTGAAGTTGTTGACGCAGCTGATCGCGTGCGCCTTGGCCCGCGCTTTGCTCAACGCCGGCAACAGCATGGCCGCCAGGATCGCAATGATCGCAATCACCACCAGCAGCTCGATCAACGTGAAGCATAACGGCGAAGGACATCGCCGGCATTGAACACGACGACCCAATCGACGGCCCAAAGCCATAATGTTACTCTTCGCGTAATGCCGGCTGAACAACTTCATATTCGTCCTCCTCTGTGTTGCAATGTCCTCGAAATGATCTTCCCGTCAAGGTATGCTGAAACAGATTCAAACTGCCGATCTTTGCTGCTGGACCATCCGGATGCGGTCCGACAGCCCCTGGCCAAAATGTCCTTTCCCGGCCTTCATGCCGCCGGCGGGCTCGCGGCGCCGGCCCACAAATGCCGCCCCGGACGGAGAGGCGGGACACACCGATGCCCACTTCCTCAGGGAAAATTGCCGATGTCCGTGTTCATCGGGTCGCATAGACAAAATTGTTCCAGTCAAATCCGGCATAGAAGGTCTTTTGCGAACTGCTGGTGTGCAACGTCGGCCGGTTGTTGAATTCCGGCTGGTACATGCTGGCCACATGGCCGTCCATCATCTGAAAATTCGCCTTGCCCAAATGGCGATAGGAGATGTACGATGTCCATTGAATGGCATAAGTATTCTTAACGGCGGAATCCGTTGTCAGCATGGCTTCGGACGGCGTGGTCAGGCAGGCCAGCCGCCGCCAGCGGTTGGTGACTCCGGTTTTGCCGTCGCCGTCAAACAGCCCGCTCAACAGGACATTGATACCATAATGAGTGTAGGAGAACTTATAGTGCGGAGCCTGGTAGCTGCCGAAACTGACCGGTTCGCCCGGGCAGACAAAATTGCCGACGGCCGTGTTCTGCCCCGAGAAAATCACCCCGTAGCCCGATGAATAGCCACTGTACCCGGCGAGAATAGGCGCCCAGAACCGGGCCGTGGGCGTGGTCTTGGCCGGCACGATCCACTCGTCGCTGTCATCGCTGTACAATGCCTGGGCCAAGCCGATCTGCTTGAAGTTGTTGACGCAACTGATCGCGTGCGCCTTGGCCCGCGCCTTGCTCAACGCTGGCAACAGCATGGCCGCCAGGATCGCGATGATCGCAATCACCACCAGCAGCTCGATCAGCGTGAAAAAACCAAACCGTAGGATTCTCTGGCCGCTGACCGCCATAGGATAAAGACCATGGCCGTCGTAAATCCTGTTTCTCTTCCCCGGCGGGGGGGGATTCTGGTTGTTCTGTCCCAAAAGCACGAAGTAACCTCCTCTTCTTCCTTAGACTGAATGCGCATACCATGACGAAGGCCAAAACCATCCCCGGACCGGCCGCCTGGCTGGCATTCGGTAGTCACGCCTGAATCCCGCGGATGACTCAGGCGGACCGGGACATGTACTCTCACGCTCTTTGCTACAATATACAAAACTCATATGCAAAAAGCAAAATTCCATAAGCAGTTTAGCGAAAAATGTCATACGACGGCAACCGCTCACGGTGGCGGGGCAAGCGCTCACGATGAAACGGCATGCGTCCGCCCGGTAAAAGAAAGCGGCAACACGACCGATAGCCATATACAAAAGACGCATGAAATGGGGAAATATTGCATGGTTCCGTCCTCTTGGCGAACCGTATGTCCTGTCGCCCACGCAACCATAGGCGATGTCTATCAAGAGCCCGTCCGGAAAGTTGTTTACGCCGCACTGGACGCGGCATCAAGAGCGATGAAACTTACCTTGAGCGGCGTTTTTCTTGCCGTCAGCGGTTTGCCGTCTTGCCATTCATCCTGGTCGGCATCCGAGCTTGGGTTTCATCGGAGCCTTCGTCGAAAGATTCATCCGCAGATGGCGCGGATGAACGCAGATGGCGCGGGTTTTCCTGGCGCGCCTTGTTTGCACGCCTTGAAAATCCGCGAACATCTGCGACATCTGCGGATGAAATGAAGGGGTGGTTGCCGGTCGTCATCGCGACTGGGGCGCCGGTGCCGTGTCCTTGAAGAAGCACAAAGCGCCAGGCCGGGGACTTTCCGGATGGCCTCTATGTAGAACAGGCTTTAGCCTGCCGTATGTAGTACAGGCTTTAGCCTGCCGCAAACCGTCCAGCCTCATTTGCCGGGCATCGTGCAAGGACGACGACACCATACCATGGCGCAATTCTCAACGGGTGACCGGTTACCTGGCGAAATCGCCTCGGGCCTGCTTCAGGTTTGCAAACTGGCTTTGAACCAATACATTATTTCTCTCCTGCCGCGCAGCGGAAGTGTTGGCCAAGCTGCTCAAGCTGGACTGGCGGCTCAGGTCGGCCAGCCGCCGACGCCAACCGCCTTGTCCCTCCCTAAATCCGCCCGGCCCACGATTCCCCGCGCCAGTCATCCGCATGACCACACGTCCTTTTTTCAACATTCGCTGGCAGCCGGCCGCCTGGCCGGCGGTATTCGTGGCGGCGACCGCGCTGCTGCTCTGGGCCGGCGGCTGGACGATCTGCCCCTTCCGGATGCTGACCGGCCTGCCCTGCCTCACCTGCGGCATGACGCACGCCTGGGCCGCCTTCCTGTCCGGGCATTTCCGGCTGGCATTCCAGTGCCACCCGTGTTTTGCGCTGGCTGTCCCCGCGGTCCTGGCCTGGGCTGGACGCCACGCCGGGCTTGGCCAGGCCTGCTGGCAAAGCCGCCGGTTCTGGCTGTCCCTGCTGGCCGCCCTGCTCCTCTGCCATGCCGTCCGGATGGCCGTCTGCTTCCCTGACGGACCCTACCCCATGACGCGGGCCGAGAGAAGCCTCCTGTCCTTTGTTCCGCCGACACTCCACCCCATCCCCATTCTGTTCGCCTCCCCACCCGCACCATGAACAAACTTCCCTACGCCCGCGCCACCTACGCCGTCCTCATCTCGATGTTCATCTTCGCCTGTTCCTCGAACATCATGTTCGCCTGCCTGCGACAGGCCAGCCAGACCTTCGGGGTCAGCTTCGAGGACTTCACCCCCATCATCTCGGTGCAATTCAGCGGCTTCTTCCTCACCTGCCTGATCGGCGGCATGGCTTCGGACCGCTTCGGCAAAAAACGCGTCATGCTGATCGGCTGCCTCCTGACCATGCTGGGCGCCCTGGGGTGGACCGCGGCGCCCGGGCTGCGCATCGCCTACCTCGGCGCCTTTGTCCTCGGCATGGGCGGCGGCATCCTGGAAACCATCGGCGCCGCCATCCTGACCGACCTCCACCCGGAACGCAGCAAATTCTTCATGAACCTGTCCCAGGCCGCCTACTGCCTCGGCGCCATCGGCGCCCCCGCCCTGATGGCCGTCCTGATGCCGCTGGGGCTGTCCTGGCGGTGGTTCTTCTTCGGCAATGCCCTGGTCGCGGTCTTCCTGGGCGTGATGTACCTGGGCGTCACCCTGGCCAAGTCCAGCGAGGGCAGCCGCCAGCATGGCAACCTGCGCTGCGCCCTGCGCCTCCTGCCGTCAGTCGCCGTACCATGCATCTGCATCTTCTGCTACGTCTTCTCGGAAATGGCCACGGCCGGATTCCTGGGGGAGCGCCTGGCTCAGCTGCAGGCGCCGGAAAGCATGACCATCCTCAGCCTGTCACTGTTCTGGTCGGCCATGATCATCGGCCGCATCGCGTGCGCGTTCCTGCCCCAGAAACAGGCCTATGAGCATGTCATCGGCGCCCTCCTGCTGCTGGCCGGCCTGAGCTGCGTCGCGCAGTCACTGGTCCAGACCTGGCAGGCGAGCATGGCCCTGTTCACGCTGACCGGCCTGGCCTTTGCCGGCACCTGGCCCATGATCGTCAGCATGGCGTCCTACCGCAATCTCGAAGACAGCGGCACGGCCGCCGGCATCACCATCAGCGTCGGCTCCCTGGGCTGCATCGCCAATCCGTTCGTCATCGCACCGATCTTCAAGGCCGGCCGGCACGACCTGGCCTTTGTGCTCCTGGGCGCCATCCTGCTCTTCGGCGCCGCGCTGATGATGCTCTCTCTCGCGGCCAGACTTTTCTCGGCCCGAACCCGCGCGCAACGCACCTGACCTGAACCCCGTCCCAATAACCCCCGCCTCAAGGCCGGCCGACATGAAGCCCCGTAATTCTCAGGCAGTTCAGAATCTGACCTTTCTCCTGGCATGATTCGTTTCCTCCTTGAATGATCATCCGTGTCCATCGGTGTCCATCGGTGGTTCTTTCCGGAAAAACCGGGATTCCTCCGCCGCCCCGAAACCGTGCCACCGCGCCCCGATTCCAGGCATCCCGCCAGGGGCGCCGCGGCTGGCGCCTGCCAGACGACCGCCCTGGCATGATACCTGCTTAACTTCCCACGAGCACTTGACCACCACCCTTTCGCCAGTAAGGAGCACGACCATGCGCCTGCACGACCTTTGCGCCCACCTCGAAGCATATTTTGCCGACCTGCATTTTGACGACTGTTCGAACAACGGCCTGCAGGTGGAGGCGTCTTCGGCGGTCACAAAGGTGGCCTTTGCCGTGGATGCGTGCCTGGCGACTTTCCAGCAGGCGGCCGCGGCCGGCGCCGAGCTGCTGGTCGTGCATCACGGCCTCAGCTGGGGGGGCGGCGTCCGCCGCTTCAGCGGCTGCACCGGCTGGCGCCTGGCGCAGCTGTTCCGCAGCGGCGTCTCCATGTACGCCTGCCACCTGCCGTTTGACGCGCACCCGACGCTGGGCAACAATGCCGGCCTGGCGGCCATGCTGGGCCTGCAGGAGCCGCAGCCCTTCTTCCAGTACGGCGGCGGCCCGATTGGCCTGTACGGCGACCTGGCCGCCCCCGCCTCCATCGAGGCGCTGGCCGACATCCTGAACCACGCCCTGCCCACGACCTGCCGCCTCTTCCCCGCTGGCAACACCGGCCCGGTTCGCCGCGTCGGCGTCGTCTCCGGCGGCGGGGGCGACGCCATTGCCGAATGCCGGGAGCTCGGGCTCGACTGCCTGGTCACCGGCGAGATGGAGCACAAATTCTACCACGAAGCCCGGGAAAGCGGCGTCGCCGTCATCGCGGGCGGCCATTATGCCACCGAGACCGTCGGCGTCAAGCTGGTCATGCGGCGCCTGCAGGCCGACCTCGGCCTGGAAGGCGTCTTCCTCGACGCGCCGACCGGCCTGTAACAACAACAACCCGCTGCCAAGGACACACCATGTCAAGATTTCTGCTGGCCATGATGATGCTCGCCGCCCTCGCCACGCTGCCGGCAACGGCGCAGCTCAACGAAACCGCCCGGGCGAAACTGACCGCGGCGCAATCGCGCGGCGCGTCTTTCCTGCTGTCGCGCCAGCAGCCGGACGGCGCCTGGATGCACCACCCGGCCATCACCGCCCTGGCGGTCATGGGCATTGCCGACGCGCCGGAATACGACCGGCCCGAGGTCAAGGAAAAAATCACCATGGCGCTCGACTTCATCGTCCAGGCCGCGCAGCCGGACGGTTCGCTGACCGACCCGCGCGACCGGCGCAGCTATCCGGTGTACACCACCTCGATCTGCCTGATCGCCCTGACCAGGTTCAACCGTCCCGGAGACCAGGCCGTCATCCGCCGCGCCCGCGACTACCTGCTCAGCGACGACGCGGTCTCCGACGCGACCGGCGGCGCCGCGGCCGGCATCGGCTATGGCCGGAAAACGCGCGCCGACCTCAACAACACGGCCTGGGCCTTGGAAGCACTCTACCTGACCGACCACCTTGACCGCGAACCGTTCAGCCAGAACCCCGAGCAGGCGAAAAAGGCCGATCTGGCCTGGGGCAAGGCGCTGCAGTTCCTGACCCACTGCCAGAATCTGTCGGACACGCACCAGAGCGCCTGGCTGAAATCCGCCCCGCCCGAAGACAAAGGCGGCTTCATCTACAGCCCGGCGGAAGCCCTGAAGGAGGACGCCACCCCGCAGGCCCTGCGGTCCTACGGCAGCATGACCTACTCGGGCCTGAAAAGCCTGATCTACGCCAAGGTGAGCAAGGATGACGTCCGCGTCAAGTCCGCCCTGGAATGGATCCAACGCTTCTACACGCTGGCGGAGAATCCCGGCATCGGCGATTCGGGGTACTACTACTACCTGCATACCTTCGGCAAGACCCTGGACCTGTTCGACCTGGCAACGGTCACCGACGCCAAGGGCAATCAACATGACTGGCGCACCGAACTGGTCAATACCATCGCCGCCCGGCAGAAGGACGACGGTTCCTGGGCCAATGACAAAAGCGGCCGCTGGATGGAAAGCCTGCCGGAACTGACCACCAGCTACGTGCTCATGACCCTCGGCGCCATCAAATAGCCGAACAAACGCCGCGCCCAAACAGCTTCAATTCGATGGACGATAACGGGCGGACTCGAATTGCCTCGGCAGCGAAAAGGGAGAGCGACGAATGCCGCCCTCCCCCGCCGTACGGTCATTTCGCCAGATCGTTCCAGGCCAGAAGCACGAGGTCGAACAAATCCTGAATCTGCCCGACTTCGAGGCAGCTGAAGGCGATGCGCAGGTCCGTTGCCGTAATGGAGATGGCTCCGACGCCGTACTTCTCCAACAGATGGCGCCGCAGGGTTTCGGCGTTGACCCGGTTGATGCGCAGGCACATGAAGTAGCCGCTGTTGAAGGGATACGGCGTCCACGCCGCCGCATACGCCGGATTGTCCAGCACTTCCCGGACCCGCATGGCCCTGGCCCGCATGACTTCGACCTTGGCGGCGTGCTCGGCCGTGAACGACGGCGAACGCAGCGCGTCAAGGACGAGCTTCTGCGACAGGGCCGAGGCGTTGCTGACCACGCTCCGGACCAGGCCGCCGAGCTTGTCGTTAAGCGCCTCGTATAAATCTGTCGTGGCGCCGCCGACCGATACGCTGAGAAACCCGACCCGGAGCCCCCAGACAAAGACCTCCTTGGTCGCGGCGTCGGCCTTCACCGCCAGCAGCCGCGGATGCCGACCGGCCAGCTTGGCAAACAGTGACTGGCGCATGACCGCGTCGTCAAAGAAAAGCCCGAAATAGGCGTCGTCAACCAGCACCACGAGATTCACCCCGCGCTCCGCCGTCGCCAGCAACGCCTCGGCAATCTCCTGGCCCTCGGCCTCGGTCGGCGTATAGCCGCTCGGGTTGTTCGGGAAATTCAGCAGCACGACCAGCTTCTCGCGGCCGGCGCTGGCCTTCGACAGGGCGTCGCGGAAGGCGTCAATGGCAAAGCCGCCGTCCTTGAAAAACGGGAACAGGAACGGCTCGGCCCCTTTGCGGACCACGAAATTGAGGTGGTAGTTGTCCCAGTTCATGTCCGGCAGGAGCAGCCGGTCACCGGCGTCGATCCACATGTCGGCCACCATGGACAGGCCATGCGACAAACCGGTGGTGACGATCGGCAGGCTGCACGCCTGGCCCCGCAGGGACGGGTTGTCGCGCAGCGTCTTCTCACGCCAGGCCTCCCGCAGCGCCGGCAACCCCGGGGACGGGGCATACAGGAGCGCGTCGTCCGGCGACACGCCCGGCAGCTGCCCCATCAGACACGGCAGATGCATCGCATGACCGCCCTCCATGGCCGTGCCGATGGTCGCATTGTACTTCTTCGCCAACTTCTTGGCCTCGCCCGACTGGCTCAGAATGCCTTTGCTGGGGAAGTAAATCCGTTTCCCCAGTTCGGACAACATCGCATAGACATGGGGATTGGCGGCTTGGATGCGTTCATTCAAGGCTTGGGCCAGAGGGTCCATCAAGGTAGGTCTCCACGGTTTGAAACGGTGGTGCGCGACGCGCCAGCAACTGTCAATGCTGCAGACGACCAAGTTGTAAAATTTAATGGTTTTTATTTGGAATTCAAACAGCGCGGCCACAACCACCCCAAAAAACAGTAACCGGTCACCCATTGAGAATTGCGCCATGGTATGGTGTCGTCGTCCTGGCACGATGCCCGGCAAATGAGGCTGGACTACCTGCGGCAGGCTAAAGCCTGAACTACATACGGCAGCCTGAAGCCTCGACTACCTGTGGCAGCCTGAAGCCTGAACTACATACGGCAGGCTGAAGGCTGGACTGCCTATGACCGCCCGGAGGGCGGGACAAACATAA
>CAYOUR010000042.1:0-11951 GCA_964407145.1 uncultured Lentisphaeraceae bacterium
AGCGTTTGCCACCGCATTTCGCACTTTGACCGCCTATTCTCAATCGGTGACCGGTGGCTGCCCCGCGGACAAAGTGAAAGGCGCCCTCTGGCAAATCGATGGATGCGGCGTTATGTTTTCATCTGCTTTCGGCCTTATCCGGCCTTGGGGGTCTCTCGTCCCCCGACCAGCCCAAGCCCACCACCACCTGCGTATCGCCTCCCATGAAGCTGATCAGCAAGATATACCGGCGCGCCCTGCTCCGCCCGCTGCTGGCAGCAGCCGTGCTGGCCGCCGCCCTGGATTTCTGGTTTGAAACCAGCGGCCTTCCGGCCGCCTGGCACCCGCATGTCAAGGCGTTTCTGCAGCATGCCGGTATGCGCGGGTCCTTCACCCACCTGCGGGCGGGTGTTGTCCATGGCTTCGTCTTCCTCAACCCCGTCTTTTTGGCCGACACCTCGGCCGGCCCCGTGCGCTTGGAGGCCAGCGAAATCCTCTGCCGTCCGAATCTCCGGCAGGCGTTCCGGGGCCGGATGGTCATCGACCGGTTTGCCGTCAGCAACGCCCTGGTGACCGCCCTGGCGCCGCCCCCGACACCGAGCCTGCAGGTGAGCGTCAGCATGCTGCAGGGTCATCGCGGGAGCGATGACCGTTGCCATCTGCAGTTCAAGGCGGTCTGCGAAGGCGTCACGCTCACCGGTACGTCCACCTTGGACAACTTCAGCCAGTTCCCGGCCATGCTCGCCGCCGACCAGGAGCGTCCTCCGGCCGCCTTCAGCCCGTCGGCCCACGCCGCCGTCAGCCATCTGACCGGGCTGCTGCAGCAATGCCGCTGGAGTGAAAATGACGCCTTTGTCAATGTGGATGCATCGTTTGACTGCCTGGCGCCAGGGAAGTCGGCACTGTCCGGCAATTTCAGCCTCGGCCATGCCCTGCTCGGCCAGATCGTCATCACCAAGCTGCGGGGCGACTTCTCGCTGGCGCATGGCCGGCTCGCCCTGTCGCGCCTGCAGTGGTTTCTGAGTCGCAGCGAAATCGTCCAGGGCGACATCGCCTTTGACCTGAACGCCAAGACGGTTGAGGCCGCCCTGCAAGGCCGTTTGTTCCCTGCCACCTTGCTGCATCTGGCCGGAGCCGAAAATGGCAGCCTTTCCCAGGTCACGGCCATGACCACGCCAATCCATTTTACCGCCAGGCTGCCAAGCGCCCCCTGGGAATGGCGGAAACTGACGCCGCGACTGGATTGCCGCTTTGATGCGATGACCTTGTACGGCGTCAATGTCCACCGCGGCCGTTTCGTGCTGACATCCCAGGAGCGGCACGTCACCCTGTCAGAACTGTACCTCCAGCTCAATCCGGCGAACACGGAATGGGTCGCCGGCGAGCTGTCATGCAACCTGGAGTCCAAAACCATGGCCGCTGACCTGGACGGTGAACTGCCCGTGCTCCACCTTGCCCGCCAGTTCGGCCTGCAGGTGCCCGCGGCCTGGTTCGGCTCGGAAAAACGCAATGTCCGGCTTCAGCTCAAACTGGCGGAATCGCCGATCAGCTCCTGGCGGCAATGGCAGGCCACCGCGACGGTCAGCGCCCGCGAGCTGCCGATTCGGGACATCGCCTTCAAAGAACCGCGGCTCAGTCTGGAGCTCAACCGTGCCGTCCTGAGCATGACCGAAGCGACGGCCGGACTGCCGGGACTGCCGGCTGACGTCCTGCGGCTTACGGCCCAGGCCGACCTGGCCAGCCTGGTCGGCCGTCAGCCGACGACCGTCGCCTTCACCGCCCAGGTCCTGGCCCCGGTTGCCGATGCGCCGGGCGCCGCCATGGCCTCCGCCTTTGAGTGGCAGGGCGAGGCCGTCTACACCCCTGAGCAGCAACGGCTCCGCCTGGACAGCCGCGGCGCCGCCTATCCGGACCGTCTTTATCAAACCTACCAGGGACCGCTGCACCTGCCGGCCAGCGACATCCTCGCTCGCCTGCGCTGCCCCCGGGACCCCGTGACCTTCACGCTGCAGGTGCCCGACACCGAACTCCATGACCGGCCAAGCTGGATCGTCCGCGCCGAACTCCAGGGTAAAAATGGCGGCTTCGGGCCGCTTGACATCGCCGAGGCCAGCTGCCAACTGGAAATCACCACCCGGGAAACACGCTTTCTCAATCTGAAGGGAACCACGGCTGCCGGCGAACCCATGGCGCTTGACATCCATATCCAATACGACCCCTTTATCCTGACTCTGAAAGACATCTCCCTGACCGGCAGACCGGAGATAGCCGAAGCCTTCATCCTGCCCGAGCTGGCCCACAGCATCTACCTCCAGATTTGGGAACATGTGCGCTGGGACCAGGACCACCCGGCGCTCATAACCGTCCCCGCCCTGGTCTATCAGTCCGGCAGCACGGACAACGACTGGCAGCTGACCATGGCCTCTTCCTTGCAGGTCAAGAACGCCAGCTATCGCGACAACCGCCTGGACGAAGTCAACCTGGAGGTGCATCTCAACCTGCCCGGCAACCTGCGGGTCGCGCCCGTCGTCTTGACCCGGCCTGACGGCGATGTCACGGCCGAATTCGCCATGACCTTTGCCGGAGTCCCCCAGTGCGACCTCAAAATCGTCAAGTCCGACGGTTCCGTCGACCCCAGGCAAATCCTTCTCGCCATCAACCCGGAGTGGATGTCCTTTCTGGAGCCGATCACGTTTTCGCCCCAGACCAAGGTCACCTGCGAAGGGTCGTTCTTCCTCAGCGGCGAACCGCTGCTGCGGCTGCGTGGGACGATTGATACGCCGCAATGTTCGTTCCGGGACTGGACCGCGGAACAGGTGACAGCCAACTGGACGCTCAGTTCCGGCCAGGTGCGCTGGAACGTGACCAACGCCTCCTACTTGGGCGGCGACTTGAAGACCACGGGGCTGTACGACCTCGAAGCCAAAGCCGGAAACGCCCTCATCATCGCCCATAATGTCTCACTGGACAGGTTTTCAGCCAAGCTGGGGCTGTCCGAGAAGGCCGCGGGCGCGCCGCCGGTGCCTGGCGTTGTCCACGCCGAGTGTCGTCTGGACATGCTGCACAATTGGGCTGGCCGTCCCTTCCACGTCGAGGGGTATGGCCATGTCTCGGTCCGCCAGGCGGAACTCTGGGAGGTTCCCCTCTTCAGCAAGCTGGGATACCTGCTGGAGCTGACGACCTTCAGCTGGCTGCGGCAAAGACAGGAAGGCGGCCTGGGAAAAATCACCAGCCTGGACGCGGACTTGGAGTTCCTGGGCAGCCGCCTGTCCGTGCCGCAGTTCTCCACCGATGGCACCATTATCGCCCTTTCCGGGGAAGGCGAGTACTCCTGGGAAAAGGACCGGCTTTTCTTCCAGGTCAGCGGCGAGGCCCTGAAGGAGGTCAGCATCCTGTCGTTTGTCCTGAAGCCGCTGACGTGGGCCTTTCATGCCGAGCTGAGCGGCACACGCCAGAAAAACGAATGGAAACTACGGACCGCCCTGCGCAAGATATTTTCGACGGACTGAAGCCTCCAGTCCTGTTCGGCCCCTCCACCCCCACCGGGAGCAGCACTATGATCTACGATGTCCGGACCTACGGCGCCAAGGGTGACGGCCAGACCAAGGACCACCACGCCATTCAGGCCGCGATTGACGACTGCAGCCGCCAGGGCGGCGGCGTGGTCTGCCTTGACGCCGGGACCTTCCTGGCCGGAACCATCTACCTGAAAGACCACGTCTGCCTTGACATCCAACCCGGGGCCGTTCTCCAGGCCAGTCCGGACATCGCCGACTATAACACCCCGGACTTCTGCCCGCAGAACTGGTCCAGCGTCATTGAAAAAACGAATGGCGCCCACCTGGTCGCCGCGGTCGAGGTCCATCACGTCACCCTCCGGGGCGGCGGCCGCATTGACGGCAACCGCGCCGCCTTCTTCGACCCCTATGCCTGCACGCGCGCCGATTTTCCCGGCACCCGGCCGGCGCAGATGCTCTTTTTCTGCGAATCCAGGAACATCCGCGTCGAAAACCTCGAATTGACCAACTCGCCCTACTGGACCTGCTTTCTGCATGGCTGCGAAGACGCTGCCCTGCATGGCCTGACCATCGTCAATGACATGAAAGCCTGGAACAGCGACGGCCTCGACCTTGACGCCTGCCGGCGCGTCACGGTCAGCGACTGCAACATCACCGGGGCGGACGATGCCATCGCCATCCGTGGCAATCCGCGCCGCCTGAAAGACCCGACCCGCGTCTGCGAGGACATCGCGGTCAGCAACTGCATTC
Organism: uncultured Lentisphaeraceae bacterium; assembly: GCA_964407145.1. Taxonomy (GTDB): domain Bacteria; phylum Verrucomicrobiota; class Lentisphaeria; order Oligosphaerales; family Oligosphaeraceae; genus JAAZKI01. The sequence continues at coordinate 4,248 of CAYOUR010000042.1, forward strand.
TCATGACCAACCAGGCCGCCGTCCGTCTGGGCGTGGGCAATGGCAGCATCCGGCGTTGCTGCCTGAGCAACCTGTGCATCCGCGGCGCCGGCGTCGGCATTGACATACTCTCGACCTATCGCGACTCCAGCCAGAGCGACCGTTCCGTCCGTCCCCGCGACTATCCGGACGGCAATGCCGGCACCGAGGTGTCGGACGTTCTGGTCGACAATGTTTTCATGCAGGCCAGGATGCCCTTCGACCTGGTTGCCAACCACCACGAGGCGCCGCAGCACCATTCGTCCAGGCTGCTGCGCAACATCACCATCCGTGGGGTGCGCGGCTATGGCGGCCAGACCTCGCTCTTCCAGGGCAACCACGACCTGAACCTGCGCCACCTGAGCCTGACGGACATCGACCTGGAGTACAGCGGCGGCGAACAGATCCGCCTGCTCCAGGACGGCGAAAACTGCACCCATCGTTTTGCCGGGCATCGGCCGTATGGCATGTACCTGGCCAACATCGACGGGGTGCAGCTCAACCGGGTCCGCCTGGCCTGGGGCGACCTGAAAGGCCCCTGGTCCCATGGGCTGCTGACCGCCAATGTCAAAAACCTGACGTTGCGTGACTGCGACTTCCCGGCGCCGCCCGGCGGCATCGGCATCGAACATCTGGACGCCTGGAACGACCGGCTCTGAGACGCGGCGGCCAGGCAAGGATGACCGCGAAGACACATCAAGCCGATTTCCACTGATCGGTCCCTGCCCCGACAAGTCCCGCCGGTGACCGTGCCCACCCGGCTTAAAGCCAAACTGACTTCCCCCCCCCTGCCCCCTCCCCCACCCCAATGACGAGACTGCCCATGATTTTGCGAACCACCCTTGAAGAAGCCATGTACACCGCCATGCGCCTGGCGGCGGTGCAGATGCCCCCCGATGTCCGCGCCGCCCTGGAACGGGCCGGACACGAAGAAACCGACCCGATGGCCCAAAGGCATCTCGAGGTCAGCCTGCAGAACGCCGACCTGGCCCTGGCCGGCAAGGGACTGGTCTGCGCCGATACCGGCTTCCCCCTCTTCTTTGTCGAAGCCGGCGCCGGCACCACGGTCGAAGGCGGCTTTGCTAGCGTCTACCAGGCCGCCGCCAAGGCCACGGCTCGGGCGACCGAGGACTGCTTCCTCAGGCCGACCATGGTCGACCCACTCCGTCGCAGCAACCCGGGCAACAACCTCGGCCCGGGGATGCCCAAGGTCGAACTGACCTTCTCCGGACCGGGCGACGGCCTCCGCGTCGTCGCCGCGCCCAAGGGCGGCGGCTCGGAAATCTTCGGCACCTTCTACAAGATGCTCTTTCCCGCCGACGGCGTCGCCGGCATCAAGAAATTCGTCATCGAGTCGATCATGACGTCGTGCTACGCCGGCAAAGTCTGCCCGCCGGCGATAGTCGGCGTGGGCATCGGCGGCACGGCCGACTTGTGCATGAGCCTGGCGAAGAAGGCCGCCCTGCTGCGCCGGATCGGCGTCCATCACCAAGACCCGATGGTTGCCGGGCTGGAGCAGGAGCTCCTGGCGGCCTCCCGTTGCCTCGGTATCGGCCCGATGGGTTCGCGCGGCATCAACGCGGTCATCGCCCTCAATATTGAGACGGCCGTCACCCACACGGCCGCCCTGCCCGTCGCCTTCAACGCCCAATGCCTGGTCGGACGGCGCTGGACCGCAGTCATCACGGCCGACCAGGCCATCACCTATACCGGAGACATCGCATGAAAAACATCGCCCTGCCCATGTCAGAAGACACGGCCCGCAGCCTCCGGCTCGGTGAGATGGTCACGGTCAGCGGCCCGCTGTTTACCGGCCGCAGCCGCTTTCATATCCGGGCCATCACCGAAAACATCTTTCCGCCGCTTGACTTTCAGGCCGTCAACTGCTTCTTCCATGTCGGGCCGGTCATGCGCGCCACGCCGGCCGGCTGGGAAGTCGTCAGCTGTGAACCGACCTCCAGCATCCGCTTTGAACGGTACGGTGCTGCCGTGGTCCGAAAATTCCAGCTGCGGACCCTGATCGGCAAGACGACCATGGGGCCGTGCACCGCCCAGGCCCTGAAGGAGGTCGGCGGCGTCTATCTGTCCAAAATCGGGCTCAGCGGCAATGCCCTGCGTGACCAGATCAAGGCAGTGCGGGAAGTCTTCTTCCTGGATGAACTGGGCAAGACCGAGGCCACCTGGGTCTATGAAGTCGACCAGTTCGGCCCCTTCTTCGTCGCCATTGACGCCGCTGGCCGCAACTATTTCGAGCAACTCGCCGACGATGTCCACCGCGCCCTGCCCGAGATCGAGCGTTCACTCGGCATCCCGGCCGACTATGCCTACACGGACGTCAACCCGGAACGGCCCGGAAGCAGGTGAGATTCCACCCCAACCCCCAAGGAACCCGTCATGCTGAAAATCACGTATCCACGAGAAGGCGCCGTGCTGAACCGCAATCAAGGTGCGGAAACGGCTGAAGCCCTGCGCATCACGGTGACCGGCACCTGCCCCTCCCCAGCCCCGGTTCTCGTCAACGGCGTCCCCGCCGGGCGCCAGGGCCAGGCCTTCAGCGCCGATGTCGACCTGAAGAGCAAGTTCAACACCATCACCGTCACGGCTGAGGACGGCGGCAAGCCGTGCTCACAGGAAATCCGGGTCGTCTGGGACAAGCAGTCCTTTCCGCGGTACAACTTCTATCTTGACGACCATTCCTTCTTCTTGACCGACATCGCCAAGGCGCGCCCGAAATCGCTGTTCGACCACTTCTATCTCGGCGGCCTGCGCGCCATCCACCGCCAACTTGGCACGAAATTCACCCTCAACCTCTTTTACCGCAACGACCATCACCCGTTTGAGCTGAAAGATTTCCCGGACAGCTACCGGCAGGAATGGCTTGACAACCGCGACTGGCTGCGACTGTCCTTCCACGCCTACAGCGAATTTCCGGACCGGCCCTACACGGACCAGGACCCGACCAGGCTGATGGCGGATTTTGCCCTGCTGCAACGTGAAATCACGCGTTTCGCCGGGGCGGAGACCTTCATCCAGCCGGTCGTCGTGCACTGGGCGGTCACCAGCCGGGAGGGCGTCGCGGCCTTGGCCAGGAACGGCATGCGCGCCTTCAGCACCGGCATCCGCGGCGTCAGGGAGGCCTGCGAGAAGGCGATCGCCCAGGGTCTCAATCCGGTCGAAGCCGTGACGGAGCTGGACCGCGCCGCCATCAGCGACATTTCCTATTTCCGCACCATGGACGACGCCATTTACCTGTACTGCTATAAGAAGCTGTACGACTTCAAGATCGGGGCCCTGTTCTTTTCCGGCAGCGGCGCCTGCTGCAACATGTACACCCAGGCGCAGATCGCCGCCAACCTGAAGCTGGCGTTCAACGCCCCCTTCGGTAACGAGACCTTCTGCCTGGCCTCGCACGAACAATACACTTTCCCCTATTACAAAAACTACATCCCGGATCACTTGCAACGCATCGAACTGGCCGCCCGGCTGACCACGGAACACGGCGCCAAGCCGGTCTTCTTTGCCGAGGGACTGCTCGGCAACATGGCCTGGAACTGAAATCGGCGCCGTGACGCGGAAATGACCACGCCCGAAGCAGGCAGGAGACTCCCGGCTCCGGGCGTTGCCTTGCAGTCAATCAGAGACCGCCCGAAAGGTCTGGACTTGGAATAGGCCGTGCCTCGCCGATGGACGGCTCGCCGGGGCGTGACGCAAAAGCTCTGGACTTCCAGGTTTTTTGAACAAAACCACCCTGAAACCGGCAAGGTCCACCGGCGGGCAGCCCGCTGGGCCACAACATGAAAGCCCAGGGCAAGCGGCCTCAAGCCCGCGACGCCCGGGGGGAAAGTATGTCCTATAGCGCATTCGTCCCATTGTCCTATTTGCCGTCCTATACGTCCTATACGTCCTATACGTCCTATACGTCCTATACGTCCTATACGTCCTAACGGTCTCTCTCTGTTGTTCCCCATGCAAGCCCCGCCCCGGTGAGCGTCGGCGTCGTCGGCGTCAACCTCATCACTCACACCGCCAGCAGGGCGTCATCGAGTGCGCCCAGGATGTCGTCGATGTGCTCCAAACCAATGGAGAGGCGAAGCATCTCCGGCCTGATACCGGCGGCCAGCTGCGCGTCCTCGCCCAGCTGTGAATGGGTGGTGCTGGCCGGATGGATGATCAGGCTCTTGGCGTCGCCGACGTTGGCGAGGTGGCTGAACAGCGTGATCGTGTCCACCAGACGGGCGCCTTCATCCCGCCCGCCCTTGACGCCGAAGACGACCATGCCGCCATAACCATGCGGCAGGTACTTTTGCGCCAGACCGTGTCCCGGGTCTCCCGGCAGGCCGGGGTAGCGCACCCAGGCGACCTTGGGATGCTTCACCAGGAACTGAGCCGTGCGCAAGGCGTTCTCGCTGTGCTGGCGCATGCGTAAGGCCAGCGTTTCCACACCCTGCAGGAAAATCCAGGCGGCATCCGGCGCCAGGGTGGGTCCCTGGTTGCGCAGGCCGACAGTCCGCAGCCGCAGAATGAACGCCAGCTGATTCAGGTCGCCGAGGTCATGGGCGAAACGCAGGCCGTGATAGCCGCGGTCCGGCTCGTTGAACAGCGCGAATTTCGGGTCGGTCCAGTCGAAGTTGCCGGCATCAATGACGGCGCCGCCAATGCCGGTGCCATGGCCGCCGATCCACTTGGACAGGGAGTGGATGACGATGTTGGCGCCGTGCTCTATCGGCCGCAGCAGCGTCGGCGGCGTAAAGGTGGAATCGACGATCAGGGGCAGGTGATGCCGGCGGGCGATGGCGGCATAGCCTGCCAAGTCGGCCACGTCCAGGCCGGGATTGCCGACCGCTTCCAGAAAGATCGCCCTGGTCCTGGAGGTGATGGCGTTCTCGACCGCGGCAAAGTCATTGACCGGCGTAAAGCGCACCTGGATGCCCTGCTGGGGCAGAATGGCGTCAAACTGGGTAAAGGTGCCGCCATACACGTTGGCCGTCGATACGAGCTCGTCGCCCTGGCGCAGGATATTGGTGATGGCGAAATAAATCGCGGCCGTGCCACTGGAAAGGGTCAGGGCCGCGGCTCCTCCCTCAAGGGCGGCCAGACGTTTTTCCAGGACATCGTTGGTTGGGTTCATCAGCCGTGAATAGATGTTTCCCAGCTCCTTCAGGGCGAACAAGTCCGCCCCGTGCTTGGAGTCGCGAAAGTTATAGGCCGTGGTCCGGTAAACCGGCACGGCCCGGCTGAGCGTGGACGGGTCGGGAACCTGGCCGGCATGCAAGGCCAGCGTCTCAAGGTGGTATGTTCTATCGCTCATGGGGGTAGTCTCCTGCATGATGGTCACAATCTTGCCTCACTCCCGGCGCCTTGACCGTCGCCCGGAGGAGAGTGGGAAAACTCGACGTGGTCACGGCCCGGGACAGGAAGAACGAAAACTTTTTCTGTTAACCCAAGCCCTGCCGTCCCGGGTCTGGTCATCAACTCCTTCGACTCATACAGGATGCTCATCAGGTGAAGACACACCTCCTCATTTCTGTTCCTATTCAAACAGCCAGGTGGAAAGATAACGCTCGCCATTGTCGGGGAGCACGGCGACAATCCGTTTGCCGGCCATTTCCGGGCGCCGGCTCATCTCCAAGGCAACGGAAAGTGCCGCCCCGGATGAAATGCCAATCAGAAGGCCTTCCTCCTTGGCCGCGGCCCGGGCGGTTTTTCCAGATTCCTCCGCCGTGACCTGGATGATTTCATCGATCAGGCCAGTATCCAGGACAGAGGGCACGAATCCGGCGCCAATGCCTTGGATTTTATGCGGCCCGGCCTCGCCACCTGACAGCACCGGGCTGGTGTCGGGCTCCACCGCCACGACCTTGACCTTGGGGTTGCGTTCCTTCAGCACGCCAGCCACCCCGGTCAGGGTGCCGCCCGTGCCGACCCCCGCCACCAACACGTCCACAACACCGTCCGTGTCGCGCCAGATTTCCTCCGCGGTGGTCAGCCGATGGACCAAGGGATTGGCCTGATTGTCGAATTGTTGCGGCATCATGGACCCCTCCAGCTCCCGGTGCATTTCCTGGGCCTTGGCAATGGCGCCTTTCATGCCCTTGGCGCCTTCGGTCAGAACGATCTCGGCGCCGTAGGCACCGAGAATCTTCCGGCGTTCAATGCTCATGGTCTCCGGCATGGTCAGAATCAGCCGGTATCCTTTGACGGCCGCCACCAAGGCCAGGCCAATGCCGGTGTTGCCACTGGTGGGCTCAATGATCACAGACCCGGGCCCCAGCAGGCCTCGCGCCTCGGCGTCCTCGACCATGGCCAGGGCTATCCTGTCCTTGACACTGCCGCCTGGATTGAAATACTCCATCTTCACCAGAATCTCGGCCTGGCCCGTATTCATTTTGCCAATTCTGATCAGCGGCGTGTCGCCGATCGTCTCAAGGATGCTGTTTTTGATGTTCGTCATGGTCTGTACCCTTTCCTGAACTGAAATCATGGTGGAAAACTCGCCGGTTGGACAAGGCCCCCGCTGCCGGGCCGACCGTTTGGGCGCCGGATGATGCCCAGGCGTCAGCCAGCGCCTATATACAGTAATCCACAATCCCCTCCTGGATGGAAACATCGTCAACCAAATCCTGCAGGGTGACGCCGCGCAGGATGCCGTCTATCGACTCCGCTATCCTGCACCAAAGCCCACGAGTCCGACAATGGCCTGACCGACGGCACACCGACGCGTCACCCACACATTCGACCAGCTTCTCCGGCCCCTCCAAGGCCACGACCACATCATAGGCCGTGATCGCCGACGGCGCCCGCGTCAACTCATAGCCTCCATCACGGCCGCGGACCGAACGCAACAATCCTGATACCTTTAAGGCGCCCAAGAGAACATGGATGTAGTTGCCGCTGATTCCCTGCTCGCGAGACATCACCTCAACCCCGACAGGACCCGACCCGTGACGACTCGCCAGAGATACCATCAGACGCAAACCATAGCGACCCTTCGTCGATACCAGCATTACAACCCTCCTCTGCCCCCAACACGGCTCACCCTACATGGCACGCATCAACTCGTCATCACATATCATATCACGCTATGTGTAGTATGTCAAGTTGATTACTTAAGTATTTATTGAAAAAAACTCAACCGGTCAGCCATTGATAGCGAAGCCCTGCCACAGTTCCGTGTGTCTTCACTGTCGCCTACCGCCCACCGGTCCATCGTCCCCTGACGTCCACAGTCCCCTAAAACGCCTGACCCGGAGCCGAGCGCCTGGCCTCGTGGCTTGCTGGAACAACGAGTATCAATGGGTGACCGATTGCGGCAAAAACTTCATGGTCTGTTCCCGCACGGCCGCGACGACCGGGGCCTATGGGAGTGATTGTCGTCACTGCAGAGCAACTCTGTCCACAAGGGCCTTATGGGACGGGAAACAGGTTCCATGGTCCCATCGGTCCAGCCAGGAGTGAAGCGGACCTGCCGGGCATGGCTCCGATCCTTCCCCGGCACTTTTACGGCTTCTTCCGGTTCTGCGCCTGGCTATAGGCCTCGACGATTCCGGGGTATTGTTCGGCTACCAGCTCCAACATGCTGATCAGCTGTTGTCGCGACTGCTGTCGCAGGAACGCCTTCCAGTTGAAAGCCGTCGACGTCGACGTTTCCGGTGGGCCGGCCACGGCATGGACAAAGTCTTCCTGTTC
>CAYOUR010000042.1:12051-21653 GCA_964407145.1 uncultured Lentisphaeraceae bacterium
ATTCAGGAAGGCGACGCCGGTTGCGGTCTGATGTTCGCAGAAGTCGCCCTGCTCCCCGGCGTCGCAGGTGCAGTTTCCGGACAAAGCCTCGTCGTCTTCTGAAAACAGCTCGACCAGATACTTCTGTTCCCCGACGACCGTCGCGGTAATGCCGTCTTCGTCAACCGTTAAGTCTTTGACCGCGCCACTGTCAGCCAACGCGAGACCATGATCGAACCTGTCTTCATTCTCGACCAATTCCCGTAGAACATCCATGGTGATGAGTTTTCTGAAGTTTGTCATGGCAATGTCCTCGTCGGTGAAGAGTGTTGAGCTTGACCAAGGTGCAATGCAAGTGTTCTGCACTTACTGTAATGCGTTCAGGACAAACCGCAAGTCCTGGCCAAAACCAGTTCAGACCGCCCCAAAAGACCGACCGGCACGGCAGACGAATCACTGCCTGAACCACGCTGACACACGACTTCACCAACCAAGAACCAGGGCATGGCGCAGAAAACTAAACACCTTTTTCAAATAAATATTTGAAAACGGCGTTTATCTCACTGACACGGGCCTGCTGCCATGGTCGACGCCGCTGGCTCGCACCTTATCCGTTCACCTCCCTGCAAAGGGTTAGGCATGTCGAAAGATGACAAACTAGAAATCCGCGCTCGTCTGCTTGACGCTGGTCTGAAGGTTTTTGCGGAAAAAGGCTTCAGCGGTGCGACCGTGCGGGAAATCTGCGACGAAGCCGGCGGCAATATCGCGGCGATCAACTATTATTTCGGCGACAAGGTCGGATTTTACCAGGCCGTGCGCGAGTATGCCCGCGACGCCCATGTCCAGGCAATGCGCCGCTGCTGGTCGATCGCCGAGTCTGATCCATGGCAGGCCGTGCGCACGCACATTGAAATTCTCTTGGAGCAGACGTTTGACAGCACCATGTCGCGAATCAACTGGTTCCGCATGCGCGAACTGATTGAATCAACGCATCCCGACGCCGTCTTTCCGCCTTACCGGGACCTGGAGGCCGGCCGACAGCAGTATGAGGAGCGAATCAGCCGGCTGTTGTCGGCCATCCTGGAGACAGCCGCCACGCCGACCAACATCGCCCTGGTGCGATACACCTACTACAGCCTGTGCCTGTTCCTGCCAATCCAGACCCATATCGAAGAGCGGATTTTCAAAGGCCAGGCCCGGTTCAGCATCACCGCCGCGCATGACCGTTCGTTTCTCGCCGACTTTATCTTCAACATCGTGCGACGCACGGTCGCCGACCTGAAAACCCAAGCCGCAGTGGAAAAAACATGACCCACCTTCCCCTTTCACACCGCCGCTTCCCCATTCCCAGAATGACCGGAAAGCAACGACTTCTTGGCCTGGCGGCAGGTTTCGCCGCCCTTCTGGCCGCCCATGGCCAGCCTGCCGCCGCACCTCCGAAACCGGCGCCGGCCGCCGAACACCAGGCCAGAACCAAACCACCAGACAGCAAAATCCGCCTGACGCTCCTGGAGGCCAAGAAACTCGCCCTGCAGCAGAGTCCGACCCTGGCCCTGGCCAAGGCCCGCATTGACGGCGCGGCGGCCCGCGTCGCCGAGGCCAAGTCGTCGTACTGGCCGACGCTTGACGTGTCCTTCGGCGCCACCCGCAATCAGGACCGCGCCACCAGGCCCCTGCGCGCCTATGACCAAAACACCAGGTACCATCTCGGCCTGTCCGCCGACTGGCTGCTCTTTGACGGCTTTCAACGCCGCTTCACCCGGCTGCTCGCGGAATTCGACCACGCCACCGCCCTGGCCAACAACGTTGACGCCCAGCGCCTCCTGCTGCAGGCCGTGTCCGCCGCCTTCTACTCGGCCATCCTGGCCCAGGACAGCATGGACATCGCCAAGGAAGATGCCGAATTCAACCGGGTGCTGCACGCCGACGCCCGCAAACGCCAGGAAGGCGGCATCGCCACGGCCAGCGAAGTGCTCAACTTCCAACTGCAGGTCGGCAATGCCGAAGTCGACTACATCGCGGCGGAAAAAGCCTGGCGCATCGCCATTGTCGCCCTGGGGGAACTCCTGGCCATCACCCAGGATGACATCTGGGAGTCAATCGTGCTGACGCCGCCGGCCGACGACCTGCTCAGCCAGACGGTCGAATTGTCCGAACTGCTGGCCTACGCCCGGCAGCACCGGCCTGACCTGGCCAGAGTCCAGAACGACATCCTGGCGGCAAACACGGCCATCCAGGCCGCCCGCAGCAGCTGGTATCCCAGCCTGAGACTCTTTGCCGATTATGGCTATGAAAGAGCCGACTCCCTGCATTTCAATGAAAACCTCGACCGCGAAGTCAGTTTCGGACTGTCGGCCTCCTGGAATCTTTTCGAGGGTTTCAGAACACAGGCGCTGCTGAACCGCGCCGAGGCCGAACTGGCGGCCGCCCGGCAAAGCCAAAAGGAACTCGAACTGGCCATCGAGTCCGAAATCCGACAGAATCACCTGGCCCTGGAGTCAAGCCGCCGACAGCTCGCCCTGCAGGAAAGCATCCTGGCGACGGCCAAGGAGATTCGCGACCTGGTGCACCAGGAGTATCTCGGCGGAACGACGACGATTACGCGGCTGAACGAGGTCCAGACCGATGTCACCATCAGCGCCGCCGCCCGCTCCCAGGCCTACATCCAAGTCTTCTACAGCCTGGAGCTGCTCGGCGCCAGCACCGGACGCATCCTCCTCCTCGAAGAACAGGAATAACCCGGCGGAAACGGAACCGACGCGGCTCAGGAAAGTCAAAGCGGCCAAAGACGGTTCCCTCTTCCCGGCCTCTCCATCCCGCCAACAGAGCCATTAACGGCCAGTGAAGCCGCATCACCCGACCCGCAGCCTCCGGCGCCCGACGGCGACCGGCCACCATCCACCCGACCATCACCATGAAAAACAAACTTCTTGCTGTCGCCACTGTTCTGGTCGTTGCCGCCCTCCTGGCCGGCAGCGTTTTCGCCATGTTCGTCATTCAGGACAAATACAAGGAGGCGCAGAAAAAGAAAGCCGGCCCCCGGGATCTCGCCGTCACCGTCCAGACCGGCACCGTACAGCGCCACCGCATCGATGAAGTGCTCACCTTCAACGGCGACATCCAGGCCATGCACGCGGTCGACCTCCAGCCCAAAATATCCGGTCGTCTGCTGACCCTGGCCCTGGCTGACGGCACCCAGGTCGAAGAAGGCACCCGGGTGAAGAAAGGCGAACTGATCGCCCGGTTTGACGACCGTGAACTGAAGGCCCAGCTGGCCAATGCCCATGCCGCCGTCGCCGCCACCGAGGCCGCGCTGGCCGCCGTCCAGGCCGACATCGCCAGCTACCAGGCCGGCATCCTCAACGCCAAGGCCACCCTCGAGCAACGCCTGGCCGCCAAGGCCAGCACCGAGGCCGCCACGGCCTCGGCGCGCGCCGCCCAGGTCGACAAGGAACGCGAACTTGGCCGCCAGCAGAACCTCCTGGCCAACCAGGCCACCACGCAGCAGAACTACGACCAGGCCCTCACCGCCTACGACCAGGCCGTCGCCGCGTTCAACCAGGCCGTCGCCAGCGAAAATGCCGCGGCCGCCCAGGTCAAGTCGGCCGAGGCCGCCATCCTCCAGGCCGAAGCCGCCCTGGAGCGCAGCCGGGCCAGCGTCCAGGAGGCCCAGGCCGCCCACCAGCAGGCGCTGGCCAGCCAGCTGCAAGCCGAAGTCGTCCTTTCGGAAACCGAGCTGTTCGCGCCGATGGACGGCATGGTCACGCGCAAGTACACCGACCCGGGCTCTATGGTCTCGCCGACCACCACGATCGTCACCATCATGGCCATGCAGGAAGTCAAGGTTCTGCTGTCGATTCCGGTCAACCACCTGCCGCGCATCATGCCCGGCCGAACCCAGGCGCGCATGCGCACGCCGTCGCTGCCCGGCGAGGTCATCGCCGGCAGCGTCGCCAAGGTCTATCCGGCGATTGACATCACCACCCGCACCGCCCAGGTCGAGTTGCGCGTCCAGAACCGCCTTAACGACTATGGCAGCTACAAGCTCAAACCAGGCATGTACGCCACGGTCGAAGTCCTCATCGAAAGCCGCGAGGGCGTCGTCGCCATCGACTCGGCCCTGCCCATCCGCAACCTGACCAGGAACATCGTCTATGTCGCCAATGGCCAGGACCAGGTGACGGCGGTCGACGTCAAGCTCGGCACCCGTTTTGAAAACAAGATCGAAGTACTGGAAGGCCTGAAGGAAGGCGACGAAGTCGTCGTGGTCGGCCAGCATCGGCTGACTGACGGCGCCCTCATCAAACGCCTGCCGGGCAACAAGCTTGATTTCTGAAGCGCGTGCCCCTCAGCCACTCCGCCACCGCTGCGGACGGCACGTTGTCCGTTCCAAGCCACTCAACCCTTTGCGAAGCCCTGACCCGTTATGAAACTACCTGAATTCGGCGTCAACCGCCCGGCCGCCACCGCCATGTTGTTCCTGGCCGTCCTGACCCTGGGCGTCATCTGTTTCATCAAACTCGGCATAGACCTCACTCCGGAGATTGAGCCCACCCGGGTCACGGTGGTGACCACCTGGCAGGGAGCCTCCTGCGAGGACGTCGAAACCAAGGTCACCCGAGTCCTGGAAAAAAGCCTCGGCTCAGTCTCCAACCTTGATGAAATCCGCTCCAGCACGTCTGAAGGCCGTTCGACGATTGCGTGCACGTTCACCTGGGGCACCAACATCGACGAGGCCAGCAACGACATCCGCGCCCGCGTCGACCGAGCCAAACGCGCCCTGCCCGATGACATCGACGACCCGCTCATCCTGAAATTCGACTCGGCGAGCATGCCGGTGATGCTGATCGGGGTCACCGCCCGCGAAAGCATCGAGAAGCTGTATGACATCATTGACGACGAGGTCTTCCAGCCTCTGCAGCGCATCGAAGGCGTAGGCTCGGTCGACGCCTTTGGCGGCCTGCAGAGGCAGATCAACGTCACCCTCTCCCGCGAACGCCTGGCCGGCTACGGCCTGACCCTCTCCGACATCGAAGGGGCCATCGCGGCGGAAAACAAGACGCTGCCGGCCGGCAACCTCAAGATCGGCATCATCGAATACACGATCCGCGTTCTGGGAGAATATGTCAATCCCGAGCAGATCAGGGACATCCCGCTGCTGCAGAAGGACGGCGCCATCATCCGCCTCAAGGACGTGGCCGAAATTCACGACTCGTTCGAGGAAATCACCCAGTACGTCGAGACCATGGGCCGGGACGGCATGCTGATGATCGTGCAGAAGCGCACCGGCGCCAACACGGTCGCGGTCTGCGAAGCCGTCCGCAAGGAGCTCAATCGCCTCGAAACCGTCGTGCCCAGGGACATCCAGTTCTTCATCGTCAACGACTCCTCGACCTTCATCACCCAGTCGATCAACAATGTCCGCAACTCCGTGTACTGGGGCGGCCTGTTCGTGATCCTGGTCTCGTACGTGTTCCTGCGCAACATCCGCACTTCCATGGTCATCGTGCTGACCATCCCGTTCTCCCTGATCATCGCCTTCTGCTATATGTACTTCATGGGCTGGACGATCAACATGATCAGCCTGTCCGCACTGGCCATCGCCATCGGCATGGTGGTCGACAACGCGATTGTCGTTTTGGAGAACATCACCAGCCAGGTCAACCGCGGGGTCAAGGTGCGGGAAGCGTCGATGTTCGCGGCCTCCGAGGTCGGGCTGTCCCTGCTGGCCTCGACCGCCACCACCATCTGCGTGTTTTTGCCGCTGATCTTTGTCCAGGGCGCTTCCGGCATCATGTTCCGGCAACTGGGCGGGCTGGTCACCGCGACTCTCCTGGCCAGCCTCGTCTGCGCCCTGATGCTCACCCCCATGCTCAGCTCCAAACTCCTCAAAACCATGCCGCGAACCAAAAAGGAACTGGAACAAGCCGCCCAAAAACGCAGCTTCAGCAAGGCCGTCTATGGCCTCTCCGAAACATGCTTCCTGGCCGTGGAGAACTTCTATGGCCGTTTTCTCGGTCTCTGCCTGCAACGGCGGGCGCTGGTCATCATCGCGGCCACGGCCGTGGTCGGCCTCTCCATCATGACCATACCCTTCGTCGGCACCGAATTCACGCCGGACCAGGACACCGGCGACATGACCATCCGCTTCCAGCTGCCGGTCTCCACCCGCGCCGAACTGACGGCCGGCATCAGCCGCAAGATCGTGGAACTGACTTATGCCAAGGAACAGGAGCTGCTCAACCGGAAAGGCCGGGGCATCGCGCCCGATGAACACGGCAATCCGCGCCAAAGCGCCATCCGCTTCAACAACTGGCGGGCCGGACGCGCCTCCTCCGGCTGGGGCAACCGCGGCTCGCACATCGGACAGCTCAACATCAAATTCCTGCCGGTGGAGGAACGCCCCTACGGCACGGCCGAACTGGGCGACCTCGTCCTGTCGGAACTGCGCTCCTGGCCGGAACTGGCCCGCGTCTACCTGGACACGTCCAACCGGCTGATGTCACGCATCATGGGCGGCAGCAACGAGAAGCCGATCGTCGTCAAGGTCCTGGGCTACGACCTGGAGGTGACCAACGGCATCGCCAACCGCATCCGCGAACTGGCCCTGGACATCCCCGGCGTGCGTGACCCGATCGTCACCTTCGACAACGGCAACCGCGAAATCGTCATCAACATCGACCGCGAAGCCGCGGCCGTGCTCGGCGTCAATGTCGACAACATCGTCTCGTCGATCCGCACCCTGTTCTATGGCAATGAGGCCAGCCAGTTCCGCGAGGGCGAAGACGAATACGAGATTTTCGTCCAGCTGGCCGAGACGGAGCGCCGCGATGTCTCGGACTTGGTCAACAGCGAGATCACGGTCAATGGCCGGCGAGTCCGTTTGGACTCGTTTGCCAGCATCACCGAGGAGCTCGGCCCGGTGACGATCAACCGTACCGGCCAGGAGCGCGTCATCTACCTGAACATCGACGTCTACGACCGTTCGCTGGGCGAGGTCGGCGCCGACCTGAAAAAGGCGATCGCCGACCACATCATCCTGCCGCCGGGCATCGCGATCGACTTCGACGGCCAGATCAAGGAACAGGGCAAGGCCTTCAGTGACCTGACCCTGATGCTGGTTCTCGGCATCCTGCTGGTCTACATGGTCATGGCCGCTCAGTTCGAATCGTACATGGCGCCGTTCATCGTCATGTTCTCCATCCCGTTTGCCTTTTCCGGCTCGATCTTCGCGCTGGCGCTGACGGGCAAGACCCTGAACATCATGTCGTTCATCGGGCTGATCATGCTGGTCGGCACGGTCGTGAACAACGCGATTGTCCTGATCGACTACATCAACATCCTGCTGGCGCGCGGCTATTCGGTGACGCAGGCGATCATGATGGCCGGCCGGCAGCGCCTGCGGCCGGTGATGATGACCAGCTTGACCACGATTTTCGGCATGCTGCCGATGGCGGTGTCGCAGGCGACCGGCTCGGAGCTGTGGTCGCCGCTGAGCGTCGCCATCATCGGCGGCCTGAGCATCTCCACGCTGGTGACGCTGGTCTTCATCCCGATCCTCTACAGTCTGGTCGCCAAAGCCAGAAAATCCGCCGCCGTCACTGCCACCGCCTGAAGTCATCCAGACCGGGAGACATTACCATGTCACTGAAAATGATCATGATCGTCTTCAATATCTCCATCCAGGAAGAAGTCCTGGAGGCCGTACAGGGCCTCGGCGTCACCTGCTACACCCGCTGGCCACGCGTCCTCGGCAAAGGCAAGACCACCGGCCCCAAGCTCGATGACAACATCTGGCCCGGCGCCAACTCCGCCATGATCACCGTGGTCACCGAAGATGAGGCCGCCAGGCTGATGGCAGCCATCCAAAAACTGCGCGATGAAATCGGCACCCACGAAGGCGTCAAGGCCTTCCAAATCCCCGTCGAAAAAATGACTGGCGACGTCTGACAATGAACGCATGGCACGCGGCAGCCCGAAACGGCTGCGTGCCGTGCTGCGCCAGAAATGCGTGCCGCGCACCGCTCCCCCAGGGTCGTGCCACAAGCGGCAAAAGACACTGAAAGCCAGCCGCCCATGGCCGCTGCCCCGCTGGAACCAGGCTGCCATGACCGGGGGACAGCCGCCGACAACGGCCAGAAACACCAACCGGAAACCACCACATGTCACCAAGAAACCTGGTTTTGCTGTTCAACGTCCTGGCCGTTGCTGTCGTCTATGCCTGGTCCGGCTGGCAGCCCTCTGACCGGGCAGTCTGGTGGGTGGAGATGTCTTCGGTCTTCCTGGTGACGGCCATCCTGGCCATCACATTCCGCTGGTTCCGCTTCTCCAACGCCAGCTACGCCACGGTCTCGTTATGGCTGATCATGCATGCCATCGGGGCGCACTACACCTTTGAAAAAGTCCCGTTCGGGTTGGTCACCGACCTGTTTGCCTTTGAACGCAACCATTACGACCGGCTGGCCCATTACGTCGTCGGCCTCAATGCCTTCCTGGCCGCCGAATATCTGTGGCGTCGGCGATGGGTCGCCACGCCGCTGCTCGCGGCCGCGGCCGGTGTCTGTCTGGTCATGGCCATGGCTGCCGGCTGGGAAATCGTCGAATGGCTGTACGCCGTCGCCGACGGTGGCCAGACCGGCCAGGCCTTCCTGGGTTCGCAGGGCGATCCATGGGACGCCCAAAAAGACATGCTGGCCGACACCCTCGGCGCCATCACCGCCGCCAGCGCGTTTCTCGTCACCTGGAAAACTTACCCGGGCGCGCCCGACACCCTCGGCGCCAAGTCACGACCATAAAGCCGCCCATGACCACCGAACCCACCCAGCTGACACTGTCCCCCATCGGCTTTTACCACGGCCCGGAACGCTATCCCTACGATGTTCCCCGCCAAGGCGTGCTGGCGCCGGAGAAAGCCGGCGTCATCGAGCTGCTGGACACGCCGTCCATGCGCCTGGCGCTGACCGAACTGGGCGGTTTTTCCCATCTCTGGGTCATCTTCTGGTTCCATCGCAACACCACCTGGCGACCGCTGGTCTGCCCGCCGAGGCACCGTGAACAGAAAGTCGGCGTCTTCGCCTCCCGTTCACCGTACCGGCCAAATCCGCTCGGCCTGTCCTGTGTGCGGCTGACCGCGATTGATGGCCATTGCCTCCACATTGCCGGACACGACCTGCTCGATGGAACGCCGGTTCTTGACCTCAAGCCCTATCTGCCGTATGCCGACGCCCGGCCCGATGCCACCGCCGGCTGGACCGCCGCCGACCAGGAACGGCAGTATGACGTCATCTTGACGGATGCAGCCGAAACGCGACTCGCCTGGCTGGAAGCCCATGGCGTATCCTGCCTGCGTGACTTCATCCGCGACCGCCTTGAAGCCGAACCGCTCAATCCCCGCCGGCATCGGCTGGAAAACCGTACTGCCGGGGGCGCGACTCTGGCCTATCGCACCTGGCGCGCTGACTTCACCTGCAACGCCAAGCAGCGCCAAGTATGGGTCACCGCCATCCGGTCAGGCTACTCGGAAACCGACCTGAACCAGCCCAATGACCGCTACGGCGATAAAAATCTGCACCGGTGCTTTGCGCAGCTTACCTGAGCTACTGGCCAAGGCGAAGCCAACCCGA
>CAYOUR010000043.1:0-21616 GCA_964407145.1 uncultured Lentisphaeraceae bacterium
AGCCCTGTTCCCAATCGGTGACCGATTGCCGGACGCCCGTAACCGGCCACCGATTGAGAATTGCGCCATGGTCTGGTCTCGTGGTCCTGACACGATGCCCGGCAAATGAGGCTGAACTACATACGGCAGGCTGAAGGCGGGAATAAATACGGCAGGCTGAAGGCGAGATTACATACGGCAGGCTGAAGGCGAGATTACATACGGCAGGCTGAAATCAAGCGCTTGCTATCTTTTGCACTTTGGCCGTCATTATCAATCGGTGGCCGGTTACGGACGCCCGGGGCAATCCCGGCCGACGCCGTGCCAAAACCGGCGGCCGGCATTATATTATAGTTTGCTGGTTGATGTCTGCCGGCGGTTTGCTGCCTGCCGGCCGCTGGCCCCCTTTTTTGACGAGCCGGCCGTTTATCCGACGCCCCCCGGTCCCGTCCCCCATTTTTCATCCACCGCAAGAGGAATGCCATGAGCGACTACGCCCCAGTCAAAACCGCCCTGATCGGCCTCGGTCCGCGCGCCGAAACCCTGCTGGCCTCCATCTTCAACATCCCCGGCGAAATGGACGTCGTCGCCGTCTGCGACATCGTGGATGCCAAGATCGAAAAAATCCTCGGCCTGTTTAGCCAGCGCGGCCTCCGCCAGCCGGCGGTTTTCCGGGACTACCGCGAGATGCTGAAACGGCCGGAAATCGAGGTGGTGCTGGTCGCCACCTCCTGGAATTCGCACCTGGCGATCGCGGGCAACGTGATGCGGGCCGGCAAATGCGTCGCCATCGAAGTCGGCGGCGCGTCCTCGGTCGAGGAACTGTGGCAGCTGGTCCATGCCTCGGAAGCCACCGGCGTCTCCTGCATGATGCTCGAAAACTGCTGCTATGGCCGCAACGAACTGATGATCCTCAACATGGTCCGCCAGGGCCTGTTCGGCGAGCTGATCCACTGCGCCTGCGGCTACGAGCACGACATGCTCCGCATGGCCAGGGAATACACCGAAGGCATTGAACGCGCCATCCACAACCGCTACCGCAACTGCGACCTCTACCCCACCCACCAGCTGGGGCCGACCGCCAAGATCTTGCGCATCAACCGCGGCAACCGGTTCATGTCCCTGACCTCGACCGCCTCCAAAGCCCGCGGCCTGACCAACAAGGCCGAGGAACTGGGCCTGAAGGACGAAAACGGCAACCGGCTGGTCTTCAACGAGGGCGACGTCATCACCACCGTCATCAAATGCGCCGGCGGCGAAACGATCACCGCCACCCACGCCGTCACCCTGCCGCGACCCTACTCCCGCAACAGCCGCGTCCAGGGCACCAAAGGCATCTGGATGGAGGACACCAACGGCATCTTCATCGAAGGGCTCAGCCCCAGCCTCACCAAGATCGACGTCGCCGGCAACCCCTACACCGTCCACCAATGGTCGAAGGTCGACGAATTCTATGAAAAATACGACCATCCGCTCTGGAAGCGCTTCAAGAAGAACGACAACGAGGCGCATGGCGGCATGGACTCCCTGATGCTTCGGGCCTTGGCCGACGCGGTCCGCAACCACACCCAGCCGCCGATCGACGTCTACGACTGCGCGGCCTGGATGAGCCTGACCTGCCTGTCCGAACAGTCCATCGCCCTGGGCAGCATGCCCGTGGCCTTCCCTGACTTCACCAACGGCAAATGGATCAACCGCGGCCTGGAACGCCCCTCGCCATGGTCCCTGAACGAGGTGTTCGACTGCTGAAAACACGCGGCCGCCGCCCCCCCCGCAACGGCACCAGCCGAACCGGCGACCGACTGGCGGCGCCAAGGCATCTCCCCTGAAAAGCGACCAGCCGCCAATGGCAGCGTGACCAACCGGGTGCTATGGTATCTGCTTCCACCCGCCGGCCTTGCCCCGACGCACGCGTTCCGGCCGGACGCGGCGAAACCAGCACCAGACCACGGCAACGGCAGGACGGGACGCATCGCCTCCCGGCTTCAACGACATCCGCGAAAGGCTATCATCATGTTGAAAACAGCTTCCGCACATGCCGCGCTAAGCGCCCTGCTCGGCGCCGCCCTGACGACCGGCGCCCTCGCCCTCGCCCAGGGCCAGCCGCCGGCAGCACCCGCCAACCTGCTGGCCAATCCGGCCTTCGCCGCCGAGGGCGAAGCCCTGCCGGCGGGCTGGGGCCGGAACAACGTCGGCGCCGGCCGCCGCATCCAGGCCCCGGAAGGCGTCCAAGCCGAATACGCCCTCGAACTGTCGAACGACCAGGACGGCATCGCCTTCTTCATCCAGCACGGCCTGAAACTGCTGCCCAACCACGACTATGTCCTGAAAACCAAATTCAAGGGCGAACCCAAGACCGTCTTCCAGGTCTACCTGGAATGCAGCGGCCCCTGGAAGACCTTCTCCGCCACGCCCGCGACCTGCACGGGGGAATGGCAGGAAATGGAGCTGCGGGCCAATTTCCCGCAAGTCGACAAGGCGCCCTACGCCGTGTTCCGCATCCGCACCGCCGGACGGGTCTGCTTCACCGAGCCGACCCTCTTCCTCGACCTCACCCGTTTCCGCAATGGCGACTTCGAGCTCGGTGACGTGCGCTGGGAAATCGGCGGCGGCGCCGTCGTCGCCGCCGCCGACAGCGCCCGCGGCAACGTCCTGGAACTGACCAACCCCAACGGCCCCGCCAAAGCCGTCCAGGCCGGCATCGCCGTCAAGGCCGACCAGCTCTACCGCCTGACCTATGACGTCAGCGGCGGCGCCGACAAGAAGTACACGGACTCCCAAGGCGCGACCTGGTTCCGCATCACCCCGCAGCTCGACGGCCAGCCGATCGGCGACACCGGCGCCTGGCGCGACTCCTTCTCCTCATGGCAGACCAAGCGCCTGACCTTCAGCCTCCCGCGGGAGGCCACCATTGACGTCGTCGCCGAACTGCAACACCCCGGCACGGTCCGCTTTGACAACATCACCCTGGAGGAATGCACCTCGGAAATCCCGCCCCTGGAAATCTGCCTGGACCTGCCCTTCGCCTTCGGCAACGCCGCCTTCCCGGCCCATGCCGACCGCCAGACGCTCTCCGGCATCCTGGTCTCCGACCTGCCGGTCAGCACCTACCGCCTGCGTCTGGCCGGCCAAAGCGCCGACGTCAGAAGCAGCGGCCGCGTCACCGCCTTCACCCTGCCGCGCCCGCTCCCCGTCGGCAAATATCCCCTGACCGCGACCGGCCTGGATGCCAATGGCGCGGAAATCGCCGCAGCCGCCCTCGACTTCCAGGTCTTCCCAGCCTCGCCGCACCGCCAGATCACCTTCCGGGAAGACCGCGTCATGCTCATCGACGGCCAGCCCTTCTTCCCGCTCGGCTGCTGGAGCGTCCGCGGCGAACAGCCCCTGGAGGAAAAG
This sequence comes from uncultured Lentisphaeraceae bacterium, assembly GCA_964407145.1. Lineage (GTDB taxonomy): Bacteria > Verrucomicrobiota > Lentisphaeria > Oligosphaerales > Oligosphaeraceae > JAAZKI01. Next base: position 3,376 of record CAYOUR010000043.1, read on the forward strand.
CTGAAGCGCATGGCCGCCGCCGGCTTCAACGTCGGCAAATGCGGCCCCAGCCAGGTTGACATCTATGCTCAGGCCGGCCTCCTGGCCATTGCCTCCGTGCCCAACAAGCTGCCTGAATTCAAGGACCAGACGCAACGGGAAACCTGGGAGGTCTTCTTCACCAGAAAACTGCACGAGACCATGTCGCATCCGGCGGTGATCGGTTACTTCAACATCGACGAGCCGGCCTGGGGCGGCAAACCGTATCAGCCGATTCAGGAGGCGTACCACTTTGTCCGAACCCTTGATCCGTACCGGCCCATTTTCCTCAACGAAGCCCCGCGCGGCAAAGTCGAGGACCTGCGCCCCTATGCCCTGGCCAGCGACGCCTATGGCGTGGACATCTATCCCATCCCCAGCCCGAATTCACATTCCGAACTGGCGGACAAGATGATGACCAGCGTCGGCAAATACACCGACATCTGCGAGGAAGTGACCTGGCATCGCAAACCGATCTGGATGACCCTGCAGGGCTTCGCCTGGCGGCAGTGGAACGAGCCGCCCAACAACCAGAACCTGGTCTACCCCAACCATGCCGAAAACCGCTTCATGGCCTACAACGCCATCGTCCACGGCGCCACCGGGCTGTTCTACTGGGGCTTCAACTGGGGTCTGGAAAACTGGGACTTCATCGCCGAACTGGGCCGCACCATCCGCGAACTGAACGCCATGTCCACCGTGCTGACCTCGCCGACCGTCACCCCGCCCGGCCTCGGCGCCGACCGGCCCGAAATCGCCATCCTGCACAAGACCTGCGACAACCGGAACTTCTACATCGTCCAGAATGAAAGCGGCGAGCCGCTGGAGGTGGCTTTCCGCGGCGCGGCGGCCGGCACCCTGACCGTGCTGACCGAAGAACGCCGGCTGACGGTCGCCGCCGATGGCGCCTTCAGCGACCGCTTCGCCCCGTATGACACCCACGTCTACACCGACGCCGACGCCCTGCCGCCGCCGCTGCCCATGCCGGACGGCCGCGCCACTCCCGGCGCCCGCTTCCAATCCACCAACGACCACCAGGAAGCCTCCTGGATATGGTATCCCGGACGCAACCGGACGCCCGGTCACGTCAGCTGCTTTATCCGCGACTTCGATGTCCCCGAAGGAGCGGAAGTCGAACTGCACGGCACGGCCGACGACCGGTTCCGCGCCTACCTGAACGGCCAGCTCGTCCTCGAACACAACCGCTTCAACGGCCACGGCGTCATCTCCGTCCGCAAAGTGACCGACTTCATCCGCCCGGGCCGCAACCGCCTGGCCTTCCATGCCGCCGACGCCGGCCAGCCGCCCTGCGCGGCCCTCTTCGCCCTCCGCCTCACCGACCAGCAAGGCAGGGTCACCCGAATCGTCTCGGACCAGTCGGCCGTCTGCACCGAACAGGCCCCGGCCAACTGGCTGGCAACCGACTTCGCCCCAGGTCCGGAATGGGTCCCCGCCCAGGTTCTCGGCAAATACGGCTGCGAACCCTGGGGCGCCAATGCCGAACCAGAAGCCGCCATCGTCGAACTGATCGGCCAATTCGACTTCCCGTAATCCCCATGCACGACTTTTCCCGATTCATCCCGCTGTCCTGTCCGGTTCGCCACTATCCCTGGGGCGAACGCCGGCATGGCGCCACGGCGCCGCTGATCGCCGACCTGACCGGCGCGGCCGCGGATAACACCACGCCCTGGGCGGAACTCTGGGTCGGCGCCCACCCGTCGGCCAGCGCCACGGCCCGCCTGCCGGCCGGCGACCAGTCCCTGCTGGAACTGACGGCCGCGTTCCCGGACCAGATCCTCGGCCCCGGCGCCCAGGCGAACACCCTGCCGTTCCTGCTGAAGCTGCTCTGCTGCGAACAGGTGCTTTCCCTGCAAAGCCACCCGGACCGCAACCAGGCACGGCGCCTGCACGCGACCTGCCCGGCAGCCTATCCCGACCCGAACCCCAAGCCGGAAATCATCATCGCCCTTTCGCCTTTCCACGCCATGGCCGGATTCCGGCCGGCCCGGGACGCCGCCGCCGACCTCAGCCGACGCGACGCCCTGGCTCCCTGGCGCCGGCAATGGCCAGACGCGCCGTCGCTCCGGCAGCTCTGCGAAACCATGTTCGCCCTGCCGGCCACCACACTGCCCGCCCTGCTCGACCAGCTGGCCGCGGAAATCAGCGCCGACCTGACGCCGACACCGGCCGACGCGCTCTGCGCCGACCTGCTGCGGCAGCGCCCGCATGACCGCGGCGTCCTCTTCGCCTACCTCCTGCGCCAGGTCACCCTGCAGCCGGGCGAGGCCCTGTATATCCCGCCCAACACCCCCCACGCCTACCTGCACGGCCAGGGCATTGAAGGCATGACCTGCTCGGACAATGTCATCCGCGCCGGACTGACCGGCAAGCGCATCGACCAGGCCGCCCTGCTCGACACGGTCGACTTCACCCCGGACGGCCCGATGCCGGTCCGCCCGGCCGGAAACCAGCCCGGACACCTGTGCTACCAGACGCCGGCGCCGGAGTTCCAGGTCGAAACCCTGAACAACGCCTGCCTGACCCTGGACAACAGCCCGCCCGGACCGGCCCTGCTCCTGATCCTGTCCGGCACGGCCGGCCTCGCCGCGCACGGCCACCAGGAACAGCCCGCCCCCCGCGGCAGCGCCTGGCTCGCCCCGGCCGCCCTCGCCGGCGGCCATATCCGCCCACTGGCCCAAGACACCATGACCGTCCTGGCCAGGCCGCGGCAACAACATGGCGCCCCCGCCCCCGCCGGCGCCACCTGACCACCAACCACCCGACATCCTCTCGCCCCTCCCCATATTGTGTTCCTCAATCATCACCATCAGGCATTGACATCATGACATCCGACCACAACGATTTCGCCCGCCAGTTCGAAGCCGGACTGGGCAACCTGAGAACGACCATCCGCACCGGTGAAAAGGTCAAAGGCAAAGTGACCATGATCGGCAAGAGCACCGTCTTCGTCAACCTCGGCACCCGCGCCGATGGCCTGATCGACAAGAAGGACCTCCTCGACGCCGACGGCCAGTTGAAAATCAAGGAGGGCGACACCATCGAGGCCTTCTGCATGGCCTGGACCGACGAGGGCATCAAGCTCGCCGTCAAAATGAGCGGCGACATGGTCGACTCCTCCATCGAGGACGCCTTCCACGCCGGCATGCCCGTCGAAGGCAAGGTCACCGGCGAGCGCAAAGGCGGATTCACCGTCCAGGTCACCAACGCCGAAGCCTTCTGCCCGTTCTCCCAGATGGACGGCCGAGGCGTCAAAAAGGAACCCGCCGCCTACATCGGCGAAAAATTCTCCTTTCTGATCACGGAATACGGCGAGGAAGGCCGCAACATCGTCCTCTCCCGCCGGAAGATTCTGGAGCAGGAGGCCGCCCAGCAGCTGGCTGCCCTGAAGGAATCGCTGCAGGTCGGTGACATCGTCGCCGGCGTGGTCACCAGAATCATGCCGTTCGGCGCGTTCGTCGACCTCGGCGGCGTCGAAGGCCTGGTCCATGTCAGCGAACTGGGCTGGAACCGCGGCCTGAAACCCGAGGACGTCGTCCAGGAAGGCCAGCCGGTCCAAGTCAAGGTGCTCGACCTGGACTGGGGTGAAGGCGGCCAGCGCGAACGCCTCTCTCTGAGCCTGAAACAGGCGGAAACCGATCCGTGGGAACGCGTCCTGGCCGGCAATGCCTACGCGGTCGGCTCGCGCCACCACGGCAGGGTCGCCCGCCTGGCCGACTTCGGGGCGTTCATCGCCCTGGAACCCGGCGTTGACGGCCTGGCCCACGTCTCCCAGCTCGGCGTCGACCAGCACGTCAACCATCCGTCCGAAGTGCTGACCGAAGGCGCCGAGGTGGACGTGACCGTCCTGGCCGTCGAGCCCGACCGCCGCCGCATCGCCCTGTGCATCGGCGAACCCAAGGTCAAGGAGGAAAAACCGGCGGAGCTGACGCCCGAGCAGGAACTGGAGGTCGCCAAGGTCAGCGCCGGCGAAGTCCTCGAAGGCGAGGTCGAAAGCGTCAAGCCGTTCGGCGTGTTCATCACGCTTCCCAATGGCCAGACCGGCCTGCTCCACATCAGCCAGACCAACCTCGGCGGCATCGGCAACCTGCAGGTGCGCGCCCTCTACAAAGCCTATCCCATCCACCGCAAGGTCGAAGTCGTCATCCGCGAAGTCAACGGCAACCGGATTTCCCTCACCCTGCCGGAAATTCTCGAGCAGGAGCGGGAACAAGACACCAACCTGGATGTCAAGGACAGTGCCGGGAAAGATTTCGGCAGCCTGGGTGACCTCTTCTCCCAGATCAAGCTGTGACCATCCCGCCCGTCGCCCGGCGGCTCCCAAATTGCCGGCGGGCGACGGCGCTGCCATCTCCGCCAGCCGTGCCTCTTCAGGCAACGGCCTGTTTTTGCTTGCCCTGATTCAACAGGGCGGCTTTCACGCTCGACGCTGAGGACTGCAACCACATGGACGACTTCACCAAAAAAACACCCGACGATGTCCCGCCCCAACCCGGCGGCAACGCCCCCGAGGCCCCGAAACAGCCCGTCAACGACCAGACGGGAGGCGACGCCAACACCGCCAAGACACCCGCCCCCGAACAACATCACGCCGACAAATCCGACCACCACAAGAAGGACGGCTTCTTCGGCAAAATCTTCCCGCGGAAAAATGACGGCGCCACAGACGCGGGCGCCCAGCCCGGCGCCGGCGAGACCGCAACGGCCGACAGCACGCCGGAGCCCGACCTGGCCGCCGAACTGGCCGAAGCCAAGGAAAAACTGCTCCGCCTCCACGCCGACTTCGACAACTACCGGAAACGCATCGCCCGCGAATACCACGATGTCCGCGAAAAAGCCAAAATCGCCGTCATCGGCGACTTCCTGCCGGTGTACGACTACTTCCAGCTGGCCGTGGCCCACGCCGAACAGAACGCCGACTTCAATGCCCTGAAACAAGGCATGCAGATGATCCTGACCGAATTCAAACGCGCCTTCGACAACCTCGGCGCACAGGAAATCAACGCCATCGGCCAGGAATTCGACGCCAAATGGCACGAAGCCGTCTCCCAGGAGCCGGACGAGGCTTCGCCCGAAGGCCATGTCCTCCGGCAATGGAAGACTGGTTTCCGACTGGGCGAGACCCTCATCCGGCCGGCCACCGTCGTGGTCAGCTCCGGACCGCCGAAGCCCCCGGCCACGGAGGCCGTCAACGACGACGAAGCCGGCGCCACCCCTGAAACCAGCCACTGAACAACCTACCCCTAAACACCCTCGACTACCACCATGTCACCTTCCTCCGAAGACTACTACGCCATTCTGGAAGTCGGCCGCAACGCCACCCAGGATGAAATCAAGAAGGCCTACCGCAAACTGGCCATGAAATACCACCCGGACCGCAACCCGGGCGACAAAGAGGCCGAAGAGAAATTCAAGTCGATCTCGGTCGCCTATGAAGTGCTCAGCGACGAGGCCAAGCGCCGCCAGTACGACCAGCTCGGCCATGACATGTACACCCGCGGCGGACGCGGCGGCATGGGCGGCATGAGCGCCGAAGACATCTTCGCCCAGGCCTTCGGCGGAGCTGACTTCTTCAGCAACCTGTTCGGCGGCGGCGCCCGGCGTTCGCCCAATGCCCCGGAAAAGGGCGACGACCTGCTCTACGAACTGCAGATCGAATTCGAAGACGCCATGTTCGGGGTGGACCGAAAGATCGAAATACCCCGCTCCGAAACCTGCGGCGCCTGCCAGGGCAGCGGCTGCGAGCCGGGCACGTCCAAACGGACCTGCCCCCACTGCAACGGCCGCGGCCAGGTGACCATGTCCCAGGGCTTCTTCAGCATCCGCCAGCCCTGCTCCTACTGCCAGGGCCAGGGCAGCGTCATCGACAAGCCCTGCCGCACCTGCCAGGGCCAGGGCAGCGTCCGGAAACGCAAAACCCTCACCGTCCACATCCCGGCCGGCGTCGACACCGGCTCACGCCTGCGCCTGTCCGGCGAAGGCGAGGCCGGCCTGCGCGGGGGGCCGGCCGGCGACCTCTTTGTCCGCCTGCATGTGCGCCAGCATGACATCTTCGCCCGGGAGGGGAACGACCTGCACTGCGAAGTGCCCATTCCCTTCCATGTCGCCGCCCTGGGCGGAAACATCGAAGTGCCCACCATCAACGGCAAGGCCGAACTGACCATCCCGGCCGGCATCCAGACCGGCACCGAGCTGCGCCTGAAAGGCCGCGGCGCACCCTCACTGCTCAAAGGACGCCAGCGCGGCGACCAATACGTCAAAGTCGTGGTCGAAGTGCCGACCAACTTGACCCGCGACCAGAAGGAGAAGCTGAAGGCCTTTGCCGACGCCTGCAGCGACAGCGTCCATCCACGCCTGCGCGCCTTCATCGACAAGGCCAAACGCTTCTTCAAGTAAGCTCCAGTCCGAACCGGGCCGTTCGGGAAAGGACCTGCACCATGCGCCAGACCACGAACCCCACCCCCGCCACCGCCACCGCCAGGGGCCACCACACCACCCGTGCACCGCTCGGCGGCCCTGGCGGCCGCGGCGCCCGCGGCGGCCAATCGGCCTGGCGAAACGCCTTCCCCGTCCGCCTCCCCGTTCTCGGTCTGGCCATTCTTCTGGTTCAGGCCACGCTCGGCCAACCGGCACCCACGCCCAGACCGGCGGCGCCGGCTTTTCCGGGAGCACGCCCCCTGCCGACCCGCCCGGGCGGGCCGACAGGCGCCGATCCGGCCGGACAGCTGGCCGAAACGGAGCGGGAAACGATCGCCAAGTGCCTGCGCGACCTGAAAAGCCCCGCCGTCGAAGACCGGCGACGCGCCGCCATGGTCATCGGCAAATATCGCACTCCCGAAGCCGAACAGGCCGTGATCGACTGCCTGTCCGACGAGGACGCGATGGTGCGCCAAAGCGCACTCGTCTCCCTGACTGAAGACCGCCGCTTCCCGGCGGCGGCCCGCATGCCGGTGTTCCGGCTGCTTCGCGACCCCGACGTCCACCTCCGCCGCATCGCCTCGGCCCTGATTCCGGAGGCGAGCGGCGTGTCCCTCGGCGGGCCGGTGGCCATCACCGGCAACATCACCATCCGCACCGGCGGCGGCCGTTCGGAGCAGGAGACCGAAGAAGCACTGGCCTGCCTGAACCACGCACTGGGCGACGAAGACCCGTCCGTCCGCCGCAATGTCCTCAACGGCGCCAGATTCTTCCCGAAGGCACTGGAGCCGTCCCGAATCGAGGCCTTCTTTGGCGACCCGGCGGCGGAAGTGCGGTCTCTGGCGCTGATCGCCTACGCGCAGGTGATCGGCCAGGAGGCCGAACGGGCCGAACGCCTGCAGCCCCTGCTGCAGGACCAGGCCCCGGCCGTGCGCCAGGAACTGGCCAGGACCGCCGCCCGCCTGGGCGGCGCCGGGACGCCCATCCTCAAAGCCCTGCTCAAGGACCAGGACCTCGCCGTCCGCGCCGAAGCCGTCCGCCAATTCGCCGGCCAGCTTGACGCCGAGGCCTTCGAGCCCCTGCGCGACATGCTCCTCGACCAACAGCTCCCGGCCGACCTGCGCCAATCCCTGCTCCACCTGCTCCGGGTTTTCCCCGACCGCTCCGCGCCAGTCTATGAAAAACTCCTGACCGAAGGGCCGCCGGAACTGCAGGCCGAAGCCATCCGCGCCCTCGGCGCCAGCCAGGACAACCAACGCAACCTCGACTTCTTCCTGCCGTTCCTGCAGTCACCGTCGGCCTCGGTCCGGCAAATGGCGTCCATGACCATCATCCGGCGACGCCAGGAATTGACCACAGAACAGATTCAGGCGCTGATGACGGGCAAGGCGCCAGAAGGGCGCCTGCTGGCGCTGCGCGTCTGCTCGGCGCTGCCGGAACCGCAGCGCGGTGAAATGCTGCTCGACGCCTGCCTGGACGCCGATGCCGGCGTCCGCCAGCAGGCCCTGCTCCAGATCGCGACCTTCCGGCCTGACGGCTGGCAGGACATCCTCCTGGCCAGCCTGAACGACTCCAACCAGGACATCCGCGATGCCGCCGCCCGCGGACTGGCCCGCACGCCCCTCCCCCCGCCCGAAATCGTCACCGCCCTGGAAAACTACCTGGAGACCTGCCAGAACGACATGACCCGGCGACTGGTCACGAACTTTCTCCAGCGGACGGCCGCCCAGGCGGCCGCCCGGCAACGCCAACCCCAGCCGGCACGGACGCCCCAGCGCCGCCTGACGCCGGGACAGGCTCCGCCCGGCGTTCCCCGGCCAGGACCACCCCGCCCAACGCCAGCGCCGACGCCGCCCAAACAGCCCGAACCATGATGCGCCAGCCGCCTGAACAGCCAGGCCGTCAGGCCGCCGTACTTCGAGCCTTCTAATGTGCCGTCATCCCCAAAGCCGACTTCACCTGCAGCTGATCCCGCTTCCGAGCCGGCGCCTAAACAACTCCGTGGAGGTCCCCATGACGCGCTTCATCATGACCATGGCCCTGAGCGGCCTGACGCTGGCCGGCAGCCTGCTCGCCGCCGACTTCAAAGACGAAATCGCCGCCGTCAAAAATGGCGCCCGCGCCGACGCGCACGCCATCTGGTGGGGATTCAACCCGGAAGACGCCACCGAATGCCTGCAGCAAGCCCTGGACTCCGGGGCGAAAAAGGTCGTCGTCGACAACACCGGCGCCGCCTGGAACGTCGGCCCCATCGTCTTCCCCTCCGACATCGAAGTCGTCTTCAACGACGGCGTCGTCGTCCAAGGCATCACCGGGCGCTTTGAGGACCCCGGCAAAAAACACTACCGCCGACGCCTGTTTGAAATCCAGAAGCAGAAGAATGTCACCCTGCGCGGCCTCGGCACGGTCAAGCTGACCAAGCCGGACGACGAGAAGCACGGCCAGATGCACCTGGTGCACATCCTCGACAGCTCGCACGTGTCGGTCATCAACTTCGACATCGGCCCGGCCAGCGGCGACTGCGTCTACGTCGGCTCCCGCGACTGCCATGACATCCACCTGGAAAACCTGCGCTGCCGCGACGGCTGGCGGCAAGGCATCAGCGTCACCGGCGTCCGCAACCTGATGGTCAAGGACTGCCAGTTCAACGACACGGCCGGAACCATGCCGCAATGCGGTCTCGACATCGAACCGAACTACCCGGACGGCACCGGCTCCGAAAACATCGTCTTCGAAAACTGCGAGTTCAGCCGCAACCAACTGGCCGGCATCCAGATCAGCAACAACAGCGAACAGCCGACCACGATCACCTTCCGCGACTGCGTCATCCGCGACAATGGCGGCTCCGGCATCAGCCTGGGCCATACGGCCAAGGGCAACCCCGCGCAGCCGGGATTCATCCAGTTCATCAACTGCGTTGTCAGCGGGCACCGCCATTCCTCCGTGACCATGGGGGAACACATCGTGCCCAATCTCAAGATCATCTTCAAGGACTGCACCATTGACAACCGCCAGGCCAGCAACAGCGCCGTCTTCCTGTCCAGCGACAGTCCGAAAGACGTCCATGGCATCGAAATCGACAACCTGACCGTCATCGACGACCAGGACCGGCCGCCGATCGTCTTCAGCAGCCGCTACGCCAACGCCCTCGTCAACCCGAAAATCACCCGGGTCGTCCGCCAAAATTCGCAGGGCGAGACCTGGCCGTTTGACGTGGACGCCTTTGTCCGCGCCAGCGCCCCCAATCCGGAAGCCAAGGCCATGCGCGTTGCCGCGGTCGAGCGCGGCCTGTACCGGCCGGCCTTCCCGAAGGGCGAACCGGCCGGCGCCAACATCCGCTTCCGGGGCAGTTTCGACTACTATGTCCATGCCCGGCCCGGAGACGCCATCGACATCGACTTCACCTACCAGCACGTCCATGCCTTCCATCAGAAGCCGATCCCGGTCGTGATGTCCACCCCAACCGTGCCCAACGCCGTGCGCTTCAATATACCCTACGATGAACCGCACCGGTTCCAGCTGCGGGCCGAAGAACTCGGCGTGTACAAATTCGAGGTCAATGCCGGCATCCAGACGGTCCGGATAGCCTGCGCCGCCCCGGGCCAGGGCGTCGCCTCCAGCGACCGCCTGTATCTGTTCGGATGCTCCGGGACACTGTTCTTCGCCGTGCCCGCCGGCGCCGAAAAAGTCCTGGTCGAAGTCAGCGGCTCCCTGCGCGAGGAATCGAGCGCCTGGCTGCAGAATCAGCATGGCGACGTGGTCGATTCCGGACTCCGCCTGGCCGGCGGCAAGCTGCTCACCGCCAACCGCGCCCAGCCCGGCCAACCGGAAATCTGGAGCCTGCGGTTCAACGCCTCCAAGCTGTTCGTCCGCCTGGCCGCCCCCTGCCTGCCGATCCTGGCCACCGCGCCGGCCAACCTGCTCGTCCAACGCGACGATGTCGGCAAATACCAGGACGAACGGCGACACCACGGCCCCTCGCCGGTGCGCAACGGTGAATTCCGCGACCTGGCCGAACCCGGCGCCGCGCCGGCCCTGCCGCGGTTCTGGCAGGGCCCCCAGGCGACCCTGGACACCACCCCCGACCACCGCAACCACCTCGAATTCACCGGCGCCGTCACGACAGAACTGCAGCCGCCAACCCGCGCCGGCGACTACCAATTCACCGTCCGGGCCAGCGGAACCGGCGCCCTGAAAATCATCGCCACGGCCACGGAACAGGCCGAACCGACGACGTTCGGGCCGTTCGCGTTGTCGGAGACACCGGCCGACTTCACCTTCCGCCTGCGACTGCGCCCCAAAGCCAATGCCAGCCTGCAATTCGTCGCCGACGGCCACGACGCCAAAGTCCGGCTGAGCGAAGTCGCCGCGGAAAAACTGCCCTGAACGGCTTTTCCTGACCGAACCACCGATGAACGCGGATGAACACCGAATCGGTGTTCATCCGCGTTCATCGGTGGTTCGGGCGTGACGCCTCGACCTCGCCGGGGTCGCTGCCGTCTTTTCCCTGGGCTCACGCACGTGCCTGACCGCCCAGGCGGGCGTCAGTGCCCTCCGGCTACGGCTGTCGCCAAGCATTTCGGCCAACAGCGTTTCGCCCCCGCAATGCCTCAGACGGTGCTGCCAGCGAAACAGACTGCGCAATCCCGCCGGAACCCGGTGCTCGAAATAAACCCCGCCTGTGAAATACTGCCAGTAGGGGTTTTCCGCCCATTGGGCGAAAACAGCCTTGCTGCCGATGCCGCTCAATTCTTTGAGTATCACCAGGCCAACCATCAGGCGCGCCGGACACGAATAACGCCCCTGGCCCGGACAGAACAACCCCGCCAGAAGCGCTTCAAAACGACCCCAGTCGACCGCCCTGGCCAGCTGCACCAGGGGATGATCATGACACACAAGGTCTTCCAGCAGGACCTTGAAAAAATCCCGCTCGTGCACGTCCGTTGTTCTGGTTTTGCTCAGCATATCCGCCAGCCCCCGACAACAAACAACCCTTGACATGTCGTGTTATACTTTACCATAGCACGTCATGACGGCTTTGTCACATCACGGACGGCAATGGCGTCATCGGCAACTCAGCCACCCCCCCGCCGCGGCACCAGGCGTCCGGGCACGTCGCGGCAATAGCGGGCGTATTCCTCGCCAAAGCGCGCCCGGTCCCGCGCCTCCTCGTGTCCGATATGCCGGCAGAAACCGTGCAGCGCCAGGACCGGCGCCAGGAAAAGAGGCCAAACGCCGCTCAACAGGACACCCCCCGGCAAAATCAGCAGCACCCAGGCGGCATAGGCCGGATGCCTGACCAGGGCATAGGGACCGGTCTTCGCCAAGGCGCCGGACTTCCAGGCCTTCATCAGCGCCCGCAGGCTCCAGCAATACAGCCACAACCCAACAACAAGCAGGACGGCGCCAGGAACCGCTGCCCACCGCCACGGCGCCGGCACCCGTACGTACTCATACCAGTGCCAGCACGGATAACCGGCCAGCAGCAAGTACACGAACGCCGGCCCGCCGACCCACGGACCTATTCCCAGACGACCTGAAAAAACCACTTCGCCTCCTTCCGCCGCAGGCAACTTCAACGGAAACGGCACAATATCCCTGAAATTCCCAGCCGCCAACCATAAATATAGCCGCGGACTCGATGCCTTGCACGAAAAACATCATCACCTCGCCGAAAGACCGTCCGAAATGCCTGCCCGAAACACCAGCAGCCTTGATCGTGGTTAGCGCGCACCATGTGGTGATGGGAAAAGCTGCCTGATAAGGGGTATCTGCGTCTTATCCAGGTGAGAACCACCGATGAACACAGAGGAACACCGATGATTCTGCAAGGAAGAAACACATCTGATGATGAGAAGGTCGGGACTGCACGCCGGGCTCATCCCGGCAACCCTTGACTGGGGTCGTTTGGCTCGGTACTTTTAATTCATCTGTGTGCGTCGGTGTCCATCTGTGGTTCAAGCATTCGGACCTTCGCCCCGGGAGGGCGAGGAAACCCCACCGCCGCGCCAGCAGGGCGCCACTTGGAAACGCATGGTCTCCACGGACTGTGGCCCGAAGCGTCCAGCACCACATTCGGCACATTAACCCACACGTCGCACATTAACCTTTTTTCACGGATTGAATTTGTTTTTGAGAATCCAAAGTGGTATAATACATTATATCAATTTCAAGATATGGAGCAGCATGTCCCGCCAGTACATCCATCCTGAGGTCGTGCTTGACCGCCGTTCATCGGTGCCGCTGCATGTTCAGATCAGCGACCAATGCCGCCAGTCAATCATCCGTCGTCGTCCGCGTCCTGGGACACGCGTCATCTCGGAGCGTCGCCTGGCTGAGCAGCTTGGGGTCAACCGCAACACGGTACACCAGGCCTTTGAGGCCTTGCTGTCGGAGGGGCTGCTCAGTGTCACGGGGACGCGCGGGGGCGGCTTGGCCATCTCCCGCGAAATCCTGTCCCACTGCCGGACGACTTTTCCTTTTTTGAATTTCGTGCTTCCGCTGAAAATGTCGGAACAGCTGGCGATTTCAAACCGTCGCAGCCTGGAAATGATTGGCGGGGTCATGGACCGCGCGGCCGAGCTGCATATTTCGGTCAACATCCTGTCGTTGCCCTCGCCGTTTCTGCCGGCCGCCCAGATTTCGCAGTGGCTGGACTCGTTTGTGCCTGACTCTCTCGGCGTCATCGTCCTGGGGCAACGCGCCGACCACCCGGACCCGGTTTTCGAGGCCCTGCTTGACTGCGACTTCCTGCCCCAGGTATTCATGGACGGCCAAAGCGACCGCCCGCACGTCAGCACTGTCACGGCCGACGCCGCCGAGGGGGCGCGGGAGATGTCTCTGACCCTGCTGCGCGCCGGACACCGCCGCCTCGGCGTCATCGACAAGAACATGAAGACAGACCTCTTCGACTATGGCGCCCGCCGCCGTTGCGAGGTCGTAGCCGCCAAGACCGCCGACGAGGGGCTGACCCCGCGCCTCGTCAAAATCGGCTCGCCGCCGAAACCCAGCGACATCGCCGCCGCACTCGACAGTCTCTTCACCAGTGACTGGCAGCCCAGCGCCATTTTCTGCCACAATGACGCCCTGGCCTTCCGGGTCGAGGCCGAGCTCCTCCAACGCGGCCTCCGCGTCCCCGACGACGTCTCGCTGATCGGCTATGACGACACCGACCCGGCCCGACGCCTGAGCACCATCAACCATTCCCGCTTTGCCATGAGCGCGGAAACCGTCAATATCATCGCCGAACTGTCGCGCACCGGCTATGCCGGCGATGCGTTCCATCGCACCATCCCGACGCAATTCCTGCTCCGCCCATCCGTCGGCCCGGCCAGGGATACGCCAGACCTGGCCTGAACCGTCTTTCCGGGTCCATTGTCGTGCCACCAGCCAAGTGTTTTCAACCTCAGAACCCAGGAACCTCGCCATGTTCAGAAAAATCGTGTCTTTCACACTGATTGAACTGCTGGTGGTCATCGCCATCATCGCCATTTTGGCGGCGATGCTGCTGCCGGCCCTCAGCAAGGCCCGCGCCAAGGCCCGCGCCATCAGCTGCGTCAACAACCTCAAGCAATCCATGCTCGAAATCCAGATCTACTCCGATGACAACGAGGGCGAACTGCCGAAATACTACGCCTCGGACCGCCCCTGGACCTACTTCGTCTGGGGCAAGGCCGCCGCGCTGGCCTATCCGAGCTACCAGAGCTTCATGTGCCCCGAACTGGGCTTCAAGCCGGAAGCCGGCGGCTGGGGCACCGACCGAGACCGCTATGGACAGACCTATGGCATCCTCATCGGCGTGAGCGGGACCTACATGCACTACGGCCTGCAGAAAAAACTCGCCGGCTACGGCACCACCAGCGGCCTCTATGACCTCGGCCCATCAGCCATGCCCGTGCTGGTCGACTCCATGAGTAACAGCGCCTGGAAAAACAAAAACATCATCTCCCAGTCGTCCGCCATCTACTACCACGTCGCCGCCTCGGACGGCGGCCAGCTGCACCTGCGTCACGGCGGCCGCGGCAATGTCGCCTATCATGACGGCCATGTCGGCAGCGTCAACCGCGGCGAAGCACGGTCCTCCGTCTTCATCCGCGGCTACGACGAAGCCCAGAACCTCTGGAACTGAAACGCCCCTGGCCGCAACCAGCGCGCCCGCGTCAGCCGGCCGGCGGCCAGCCAACCCAGCCGCCGACCGACCCCCAAGTCAGCGTCACATCACCTGAAATCCCCCAGGCAGACCCGCCATGTTCAAACGCATCATGCTGCTCCTGGCCGCCGCCGGGGCCGCCGGCATCTTCGCCGCCGCCCCGGATTTTGCCCGCGTCGCCCAGGAAGACATCCTGTTCCTGGCGCATTTCAATGCCGAAGTCGCCCCCGACCTCGGCCACGCCGACGGCATGATCGCCAACCAGGCCCAAATCACGGCCGGGACCTCGGGGTACCCGTTCGCCGACAGCGTGCCGCGCCCCGAAGCCCTCGATGTCTGCCGCGACGGCAAATATGTCGCCTTCCCCGCCGAACGCAATTTCCGTCCGGAACGCGGCACGCTCCAGTTCATGGTCAAACCGCAATGGCGCGCCAGCGGCTACAACCACTGCGTCCTGTTCAAACTCGTCTTCGACAGCGCCAAACGCGATGCCCTCGAATGGGCCGGACCCAACTCCTTTGTCATTCAAAAACCGCCACAAGGCGAAAGCCTGACCTTCTTCCAGAACGGCAACTCCAGCGCCGGCAGAATCAGCAAAGACATCCCCCTGGCCACCGAAACCTGGTACCAGGTCGCTGTGACCTGGGACGCCGACGCCGAACAGGCCGCCTTCTACGTCAATGGCGATCTGGCCGGAACCGCCAAATTCCTGAAAATGACGGCCGCACCGGTCGAATTCACCCTCGGCGCACCGAAAACCTGGAACGGCCAAAGTCTGATTGACGAAGTCCGAATCCTCCGCCGCGCCCTCAGCGCCGAAGAAATCAGACAAGACGCCCTCGCCCTCCTCGCCGGCCGTGAATTCCCCACGCCTGACGCCGCCGTCCCCGAACTCCCGACCTACCGGCCCATACCGCCGCCGCCGGCCCCCACCGGCTTTGCCGCCAGCCTGGTCGACCTGGACTTCAACGCCCCGCGCATCGCCCGCGAACTCACCCTCGACGGCGCCCTGGACGAACCGGAATGGGCCGACGCCCCAATCGCACCGCCACTGCGCCAAAGAAATGGCACCCCGCCCCAGGCGGACACCGAAGTCCGACTCCTGCACGGCCCGGCCGGACTCTACCTCGGCGCCGTCATGCACGAACCCGACATGGCCAACCTGGTCGCCCTGTACGACCAGCGCGACCTGAACATCTACAATGACGACTGCCTCGAAATCCTCCTCGACACATCCGGCAGCAAGGAGACTTTCTACCACCTCTGCATCAACGCCCTCGGCTCCCTCTATGACGCCAGAAACGGCGACAAACGCTGGAATGGCGCCGGCATCAAAACCAGCGCCAGCCGACACCAGGACCGCTGGATCATCGAAATGCTCATCCCCTACGCCGACCTGAAACTGCCACAACCACAGATCGGCGAATACTGGGGCCTGAGGCTCTGCCGCGAACGCCACCACGTCCCCAAGGAACTCTCGGCCGCCCCCATCGTCGAAAGCGGCGGCTACAGCCAGCGCGCCTTCCTCGGCAAACTCCATTTCACCCCGGCCGCCGCGGCCGGAAAAGTCATTCTGGACCTGCACGACCGCGGCTTCCAGATGGGCTGCAATCAAATCCGCCTCACCGTGACCGGCGAACTGCCAGACACCGGCCTGGGCATCCGCACCATGCTGTTTGACGACAGCAATTTCCGCCTCGACACCCAAGACGCCGCCCTGCCCGCCCCGGTCGACGGCAAGATCACCTTCGCCCTGCCCGTGACGGTCGCCGACGACCGCACGGCCCGGGTCGTGCTCGGCCTGACCGACAGCGACGGCAATATCCTGACCAGCGCTCTGCTTGACCGCGCCTTTCCCAACACCGCCCCGGGACTGGCCGCCATGCGCGAAAACATCCACGAACTGCAAAACACCCTCGGACGGCTCCGGACCAGCAAGCACCACGTCCACCTGGGCGCAACACAGGCCCTGACTCAAATCACCGCGGAAATCAGCGCCTACGAACAAACCCTGCGAGCCGCCCTCGCCCAGCAGCACGTCGTGCCGGCCGCCGACACCGAGGCCGTCGCCGCCAACATCAACGGCTTCCGCCTTTTCCTCGACAGCTACCGCTACCTGCTCTGGGAAACCTCGCCCTGGGAAA
This sequence comes from uncultured Lentisphaeraceae bacterium, assembly GCA_964407145.1. Taxonomy (GTDB): domain Bacteria; phylum Verrucomicrobiota; class Lentisphaeria; order Oligosphaerales; family Oligosphaeraceae; genus JAAZKI01. The sequence goes on from CAYOUR010000043.1 coordinate 20,122, forward strand.
TCGGCCAGCCGGACGCCCTGCCGCCCATGAACTACCGACACGGCGACCTGACCCTGCGTTTCCGGCAGGCCGGTAATGAACGCGAACCAGCCTGCTTCATCATCAGCGGACTGCTCTGCGGCCCGCGCCTCGACCTGCGCGTCGTCCCGCAATCCAGCCTGGTCAAGGGCAAGCCGTTCCTCTCCTGCGACAACTTCGAAGTCTATGTCGAGCCCTTCGTGGACCACAACGGCGAAAAAATCACCGCGCCGCTGATTCGCGCCCCGGGCAACATCGTGACCGTGACCCCCGGCAGCTCCGTCCGCGTCTGGGTCGTATTCAACTCCCGCGCCGTCGAACCCGGCGAATACGCCACCGAACTGACGCTCAAGCCCCTGCACGACTACACCATCCCCAATGTCAGCATACCCGTGCTGGCGACCGTCTGGAACTTCACCCTGCCCGAAACCCGGGACTGGCCCCTGGACTGCTTCTTCTGGACTGGACAGATGACGCCGCTTGACGAAACCGCGCTGCTCCGGCTGATGCATGACTACCACGTCAAATGGACCATGACCGAATCGCACCACTACAAAAACGGCTTTGTCAACGACCGCCGCTGGATCGGCCCCAAACCTAAGGACGGCCCCGGCTACGACCGCGAACGACTCCTGCACGCCAACCAGGACTTCTTCGAGGAGGCACGACGGCTGAACATGAAAATCGTCTTCGCCTGGGGCACCGCCGGAGACGTCGAATGGCACCAGGCCATGGCCCAAAGACTCCTGGACATGGGCTTCACCTACGACGACTTCATCTTCCACGGCACCCTCCGCGATGAATTCAGCCTCCTGGACATCCCCAAAACCGCCGAACTGCGCCAGCGCATCGCCGAGGCCAATCCCGGCTGGCGCTTCATGGCGACCTACCTGAGCACGCCGCCGCCCTCCGGCGCCAGCCTCGACGACTTGACCGCCGCCGGCCTGCCGGAATACTTCAAAGTCTGGTCCGTCATCTCCGGACGCCTGCTCAACCCGAAAACCGGCCCGGAAGCCATCGAATACTTCAAATCGCGCGGCTGCACGCTCTGGGCCTACCGCTGCAACACCAACATGCAGACGCTGCCCGTGCTCAGCTACTACCGGCTCTTCCCCTGGCTCGGCTACCAGAACAACCTCGACGGCATCGCCTTCTGGTCGTCATTCTCCGCCAAAGGCGACGACGGCTTCGACCATCGCGACGGCTATGACGACGGCATCACCTGGCGCGGCCTGGACAAGACGCCCGTCACCACCAAACGCCTGGAAGCCGTCCGCGAAGGCCTCGAAGACGTGGCCTATATCCACCTGCTCAAACAGGCCATCGCCGCCGCCCGCGGCCAAAATCCCGGCCGCGACCTGACCGCCGCCGAACAACTGGTCGGAGAACGCCTGAAGCAGGTCCTGGCCCAGGAGTCGCAACCCGAAGTCGACGCCTGGCGACGCGAAGTCGGCGAAACCCTCGACCGCCTGGCCCA
>CAYOUR010000044.1:0-21532 GCA_964407145.1 uncultured Lentisphaeraceae bacterium
GGTCGGTTGCCTGCCGGTGGTCGCCGTGACGTTGTTCCGGCGTTGGAACACCAGGAAGATGAAGATCATCCTGGTGCTTGGCCTGGTCGGGGTGGTGGGCGTGCTCAAGATGGGCGGGACGATCATCGACCGGTTTCTGCATGCGCCGGAATCCTCGGGCAACACCCGGGTCAACCTGGCCATCGCCGCCCGGAACATGGCCAATGACAAGGTTCTCGGCGTCGGCATCAACAACTGGGGCATCAAAATCAACCCGCCGTATGAATACGCCGAACACCGGGTCGGGAAGATTTATGATGAGGACTTCAAGGATGGCGTGGTGGAGACGATCTACATGCTGGTGGCCGCGGAATGCGGCTGGTGGGGGCTGGGCGCCCTGCTGCTTTTTCTGCTGTACTTTTTTGGCCTCAACCTGGTCAATTGGATTCACTACCGGCATGGGGTCATCGCCTATCTGCCGGCCGGCATTGCCGGCGGGCTGCTCAACAATTATGGCCAGTCCGTCCTGGAGTGGGTGTTGAAGCAGTCGCCGTCCTTTTACGAGCTGATGATGTTTTTTGCCATTGTCGCGGCCATGTCGGCGATTCACCGTGACCGCCGCCAGCGGAGCCAGCGCCGGTATGCCCGGCCACGCCACATTCTTGCTGAGCATTCATCATAGACAGGAGATGCAGCCATGAAAGAGATTCCGGAAGACAACGACGCCAAGAAGTTCCCAGCCTTGCTGAAACGCATTTTCAGCCGGCATGGCATTCGTAACGCGGAGCTGGCCGACGTGCTGGGCGTGACCTCGCAGTACGTGTCCAAATTCCTCTGCGGCATCAGCATGCCGAACCGCACCCAGATGAACAAGATTCTGGAGTACCTCACCAGCCGCCACATCCCGGTGGACCTTCGGCGGCAACTGATCAGCGGCTACGTGGAGGACAAGACCGGGTTCTTCTATGAAATCGCGGACCTGGAGTTCAACGCCAAGGACCAGTGGGAGAAAAAGCTGCTGACCGATTTCAGGTTGCTGTCCCAGGACGCCCGCAAGGATGTGCTGGGCTACATCAGCAAGATTCTGATTGATTCGTTGTGAGTCGTCGCCGGCAGGTGAGCATGAGCATGAGCATGAAGATTCTCCTGGGGGGCATTCCGCTGGGCTGTGACAACATTGGTGACGAGGCCATCATCGCCTGCGTGGTTCGCCGTTTCCGGGCGATGTTTCCGGACGCCGAGCTGGCCGTCAGCACGGCTCGGCCGGAGGAGGCCGCGGCGCTGCTGTCGGTCAGGGGTCTGCCCCTGTACGGTTTTGGCGGGAAGCCGTCGTTCCGCGGCTTTGCGGCCGCCGTCGCCGACTTTGATTTGTTTGTGTGGGCCGGCGCCACCGGTCTTTCCGACTATCCGGCGGTGGCGGTCAGGCTGCTTGAGCTGGCGCATCAGGCCGGCCGGCGGACCGTGGTTTGGAATGTCGGCATGAACGAAAAGTTCAATCCGGCTTTTTTCCAGGCCCGGGGGCGGCGTCTGGCCTTGCTGCGGCTGTTCGGGCGCCTGAGCGGCGGCCGGGTGGACGCGGTGGCCGTCTATGAGGACTGGCTCGCGCGCCGGATGGAGGCCAGGCTGGTCAGGGCGTTGCGTCGATGTGCCGTCGTGGTGGTCCGGGACGAGCCCTCCCGGGAACGGCTGCGGCGGAGCGGATTTGCCGGCGCCCTGGTGGGCGCTGACAGTGCCATTGAACTGCCCGGCGCCGCCGCCTGGCAGCTGCCGGGGCTGCTGCGCGACTGGCAGGGACGCACCGTCATCGGCGTGTGCCTGTCCGCCCAGCAGGCGCCCAGTGCGCCTGCCGCCCTCCGGACGGCCTTTGCCGCGGTTCTGGCGGCCGGAGACGACCGGCGTCTGCTGTTCATTCCGATGAACCCGGTGACTGACCTGGCGTGGATGCGCGATTTCCGGGCCGGGCTGCAGTTTCGGGCAAGGACGGGCGTTTTGGCAGGCTGCGTCGCGCCGGAAGTCGTCCAGGCGGTGGCGGGCTGCTGTCGTCTGGTCATCAGCAGCCGTCTGCACCTGTTGTTTTTGGCGGCCAATGCGGGAACGCCCTTTCTGGGCATTTCGCGCGGCAGCAAGATTGACAATTTCCTGGCCGAATATGGTCAGCGGGCCATCGGCAGCGTGGACTGCTGTGAGGCGGGACGGCTGGCCGCGGCCGTGGAACAGGCGCTGAACACGGCGCCAGAGGTTTTTCAAAGACTCAACCGGGACGTTCGGGCGCGCCAGCAGCAGCGCCTGGCCGAGGCGGTGAAGGCAGTCAGGCACGCCTTGGCCGCCGATAAGTCAGAACAGGATGACGCATGAACGACGAGAGGCCAGAGGGTGAGAAAATCAGTTTTTCCCGGTACCGGCGGAATGGCTGGCAGGGGTGGATTCTTGACGGCTGGCAGCAGTTGCCGGAATGGTCTGACCTGGACGGCTGGCTGCAGTCCCCGGACCAGGCCGTTGTCCTGGAGTTGCCCTGCCGCACCGTCAGTCGCCGGGAAACGGCGTTCGGACCGGTCTATGCCAAGCTGATGCGTGGCCGGAACGACGGGGCGCTCCGCAACCGGGAGGTGTTCAGCTGGTTGAAATGGACTCTGCTGCCCTCGCGGGGCGAGCATGTCCTGAAAGTGTCGGCGGCGATGCTCGCCCACGGACACCGTTGTCCTGTGCCGGTGCTCGGAGTTCGTTGCCGCGGGCGCTGGGGCTATCCGCGCGAACTGTTTGTCAGTCGTGAGCTGCTTCTGCCCACGCTGGAGGAGTGTCTGGTCCAGGCTTCCGGCCGCGACGAACAGCGGCGCCTGCTGCAGCTGTCCGCCGAGGAGCTGGCGCGGTTTCACCGGGACCGTTTTGTGCATGGCGATTTTCTGCCGCGCAATGCCTGCGTTGACGTCGCGGCCGGCGCCTTGTATTTTTTGGACAATGACCGCTCCCGCCGGTGGCCATTCCGCCCGCCGTTTTTCCGGCAGCGCCGCAATCTGGCGCAGTTCTGCTACAACGTGATGCTCGTGGACGGCAGCGGTGATTCACCGTTGCCGGAGTGGTTTCTGCACGCGTATGCCGAAGCCCGCGTTGATTGGCCGGCCACACGGCGGCGGGCGGAAATCGCCCTGGTGCTGATGCAGTGCGCCCGCCGCTGGCGCCAGCACGGCCGCAATGAACTGGCCTGGCGAAGGCGGCTGCAGACCCGGGAGCGCGAACCGGGCTGAGTCCGAGCCAGGGCCTGTCCGGCTCTCGTCCGGGGCTGACTGGCATTGGCCCCTTGGCCCCTTGGCCTGGCCGGTTCTGTCCTTCCGGCTGTTCACCCGTGCTGGTCGGCCGGGCCGTTTTCCGCTCCGCGTTCCCGGGCTATGGCGGAGCTGTACTTGGCCAGGTCATAGTGGATGTTCAGTTCCGGCATGGGATGGCGTTCGAGCTCGACTCCGGCTTCCTGGAAGAACATCTCGGCCAGGGTGTCATGATAGTCGGAAAAGATGACGACGCGGACAATTCCGGCTGCGATCAGGGCCTTGGCGCAGTTGGTGCAGGGCATGTTGGTGACGTAGGCCGTGCCGCCGGCCAGGGTGATGCCGTGTCGGGTCGCCTGGCAGATGGCGTTGATCTCGGCATGGTTGGTGCGCACGCAGTGGTTGTTGACGACCAGGCAGCCGTGCGTGGTGCAGTGCGGCGTCCCCGGCAGCGAGCCATTGTAGCCGGTGGACAGCACGTAGCGGTCCCGGACCAGCACGCAGCCGCAATGCATCCGGGGGCAGGTCGCCCGTTCGGACGCCAGCATCGCCAGCTTCAGGAAGTATTCGTCCCAGGTTGGACGGGGGGCCGCGTCTCCGGACGGTTTGACAAGGTCTATGTTCATGGCGGCTCGGTTGCAGGAGATGGGTGTGTCCGGCCAGGCGCCGGGCCGGCGGAGGCCGGGTCCGGCGCGGGTTGGGGTTGGGGGCGAAACGGCCGGCGGTGTTGCCGCACGGGCCGGCCGGGGCTGCCGTCAGGCCGGTTCAGGCCTGGTCGGCGCGGTCGTAGTAGCCGGCTTCCAGATCGTCGTCGTCACCGGCTTCACGGAGTTCGTCCGACGTCCAGATTTTCTGCTTGGCCACCGGATCGGGCTTGATGGCATTGTCCTGGATTCGTTCCAGGTACCGGCGGAGCTGCTTGTCGAGCTTGTCGACCACATTGGCCAGCGAGATGCGCATGTCATTGGTGCGGGCCGTGGCATGCAGGGTCAGGTGCTTGGCGTTCAGAAGCGCATCGGCAATCTGCCAGTTCCGCTCCAGCGAGAACACGAAGCGGATTGAAGTGAGCTTCTGGTTCTTATAGGATTCTGACAGCTTGTCCGCCAGCTCCTCGGCCAGGGCCTTCAAGGCATCGTCAGTTTCATAGTGTTTGGCGCTGATGATGACTTCCATGTGGTGCCTCCTTGGGTTGTGCCAGCCTGTTGTCCGTGTGGGGCGTGGCTCAGGTGTTGAAGCCGGGTCCCAGGTAGACTTGGCGGGCTTTCTCGTCATTAAGCAGGGCGTTGCTGTCGCCGGTGAAAAGGATTTCGCCGTTGCAGATCAGGTAAGCCCGGTCGACGATGGCCAGGGTTTCGCGGACATTATGGTCGGTGATGAGCACCCCCAGGCCACGGTCGCGAAGACTGGCCACGATTTTCTGCACTTCGAAGACATTGATCGGATCGACGCCGCCGAACGGTTCGTCGAGCATGATGAAGCTCGGGTTGGTGGCCAGGGCTCGGGTGATCTCCAGGCGTCGCCGTTCGCCGCCGCTGAGGGTCATGGCCAGTTGTCCGCGCAGGTGGCCAAGCTGCAGTTCGTTGAGCAGCTCTTCCAGCCGTTCCTGGCGTTCTTTTCTGGTCATGGCCAGGGTTTCCAGGATGGACAGGATGTTATCCTCGACGGTCAGCTTGCGGAACACGGACGGTTCCTGGGCCAGGTAGCCCATGCCGCGCCGGGCTCGTTCGAACATGGCCAGCCTGGAGACGTCGTGGCCTTCGAATTCGATCTGCCCGTCGTCCGGTTTGATCAGGCCGACGATCATGTAGAACGTCGTGGTCTTGCCGGCGCCATTGGGACCCAGGAGCCCGACGACTTCACCCGGTTTCACGGACAGGGAGACCTTGTTGACTACACAGCGGCTTTGATAGACCTTGACCAGGTTTTTCGTCTGCAGCAGGATATCGCCCTTGTCAGCCATTACTTGCCATCGCCTTTCCGGTTTTCAGCAGGCTTCTGTTCCGGGGCGTTCTTGCCGTTGTTTTCCGGGTTCTGGTCTGGCGCGGCGGTCTTGTCATCTTGGTTGCCGCCGCCAAACAGGTTCCCCATGGCTCCTTTGCCGGTATCGCCGTCCCCCTTTCTGAGGGGGATGGTGACGGTTGCGCCGTGCAGGTTGATTTTCTGGTTTTTCCGGTCATAGACCACCTTGTCCCCTTTCATGGCGTTTTTGCCTTGCAGGATGGTGCAGTTGCCGGTGAGGACGATGACATCCGCCTTGGCGTCGTAGTCGCCGCGGTCACCAACCGCGCTTTCGGAACTGTCAAGTTTTCTGACCGTGACGCCGCCTTCTGCTTCAATATGCTCCATCTTGTTGTCATTGTCAAGGAACACCGTCATTTTTTGGGCTGTCAGCTTCATGGTGCTGTCCTCAATCAGGACATTGCCGGTCAATTCGATGACATGTTGGTCCATTTGCATTTCCATGCGGTCGGCGCTGATGGTCATCTCGGCCTCTTCCTCCTCGGGCGCGGCGGCGGGGGCGGTTTTCGCCGCCTCTGCCGCGACCGGCGATTTCACGGCGGCGCCGGTGGCGTCCTGGTCGACCGGGTCGCCGGCGCCAATCAGGCTTAGGCTGAGGCAAAATGTCAGGAGGGCAATCAGATGTTTTGTGTTCATGGCGTTGACTTTCCTTGCCGGTGGCGGCTGTTCGTGATTGCCCCCGCGTGGCTGGGCTGGTGGCTGACACATGGCGCGTCAGCCGGTTCGATGTCTGTCCTGGTTCGCTGCGGAGGGCAGCTGGCAACGTGACTGTTTCAAGGCGGTGGCGAGGTTGTGTCCCGGTCCGGGCCGTTGCCGCTTTGCGGCCATGACCGCCCGGGTTGCGGGCGTCATGGCTGGACTTTTCGGATGGCCTCCAGCTTGTTGTTCCGGCCTTTCAGGGTGATATGAACGGTTGACCGGACGAGGACGACTTTTCGGTCGAGAAAGACGTCATAGCCCAGGCCGGTAATCGTGATGCCGTCGCTTTTCAGCTGGACCGGCGCGTCGCTTCTGACCTCGGCCTGGCGGTGATAGTAGCGGCAGCGCGGTGAGGTCAGTTCTATGGGCCGGGTGCTGTCCTGCATCAGATTGATTTTGAACTCATTCAATTCGGTGATGGTTCCTTTGACTTTGGCCTGGCTGCCAAAAAGTTCCCATTCGACGGCGCCATCCTGGTTCAGGCCGCGTGTCTGAAAGCCGTCAACGGTGACATTGCCGTTGCCGAACAGGGCGCCGGACTGCCCGGCGCCCGGCAGCGGCGCCAGCAGCGCCAGGATGAGCAGCAGCAGAAACGCCGCCGGGCGGCGGCGGTATACCACCCCCAGGCGCCGGCTGGGCGGAAACGTTGGCATGGGGCTGAGTCTGGCTGTCATGGATGGCTGACCTCGAATCGCGGCTTCTAAACCGATCATCAGGAAAATGTCGTCATGAACGGGTTAACCGTTCACCGTCAGAGGCCTGCCCGGGGAAAAGCTTGTTAGACCTGGTCTCAGGGTCGGCCGATTCCGGGTCCGCGGGTGACTGGCCAGGCGCATCCCCGGGAAGAGGCCGTGGCGGCCGGCAGGGTGAATCCCTGCCCAGTTAAACATAGCGTTTCAGCAATTGTTCCCAGTGCCCCTGCAAGCGGAGCAGCCGTTCGAGAATTTCGCGGACGGCGCCGCGGCCGCCGGGGCGGGTCGCCACCCAGTCGGCCGCGCGCCGGACTTCTTCGGCGGCGTCGCCAACCGCCGCGCTGATGCCGGACAGGCGCATCGGCGGGAGGTCGATCAGGTCATCGCCGATGTACAGGCATTGGCGCGGCTCGATGGCGAGATCGGCGCACAGGCGCATCAGGCCTTCGGCCTTGACATGGATGTCCTCGTGGATAAAGTCCAGCTTCAGTTCGCCGGCCCGGCGCTGGTTGGCCAGGCTGCGGCGGCCGCTCAGGACGCCGGCCTTCAGGCCGGCTCGCCGGGCCAGCTGGATGCCGGTGCCGTCGTGTACGTCGAAGAACTTGATTTCCTGGTCATGGCCGAGGCCATAGCCGATGCGGCCGTCGGTCAGCACGCCGTCGATGTCCATGACCACGACCTTGATGTCATGCGCCTTTGTTGACCAGTTCATGGATTTCCTTGACGGTTTGCAGCAGCTTGGGGAGTTCGTGCAGGGGCAGGGAATTGGGGCCGTCGGACAGGGCCTGGTCCGGATTCGGGTGGGTTTCCAGGAACAGGCCGTCAATGCCCACGGCGGCGGCGGCGCGCGCCAGGGGGGCGACGAAGGCGCGGTTGCCCCCGGAGCAGGTGCCCTGGCCGCCGGGGATTTGCACGGCGTGGGTGGCGTCGAAGATGACCGGCCAGCCCAGCTCGCGCATCACCACCAGGCCGCGCATGTCCACGACCAGGTTGTGATAGCCGAAGCTGGCGCCGCGTTCGGTCAGCATGATTCGGCGGTTGCCGGTGGAGGCCACTTTCTGCGCGACTGGCTTCATGTCTTCCGGCGCCAGAAACTGTCCTTTTTTGACGTTGACCGGCCGGCCGGTGGCGCCGGCGGCCAGCAGCAGGTCGGTCTGGCGGCAGAGGAAGGCCGGAATCTGAAGGACATCGGCGACTTCCGCCACCGCCGCGCACTGCTCTGGAGCATGGACATCGGTGAGGACGGGGCAGCCGAATTCGCGTTTGATCATGGCCAGGGTCTGCAGGCCCTGGTCCATGCCGAGTCCCCGGAAGCCGTTGAGGCTGGTGCGGTTGGCTTTGTCAAAGGAGGCCTTGAACAGGTACGGCAGGCCGAGCGAGGAGCAGGCTGTCAGGGCCGCGTCCGCGATTCGGCGGCAAATGTCCTCCGCCTCGATGACGCAGGGGCCGGCGATGATGACTGGCAAATGCCCGGAACCGATGCTGATTTCCGGGGACAGGGTAAAGGCGAGAGCCATGGGGTTTCTCCTTGGTGGGATGGCGGGCTGTCGGGTGCGGTGCAAGCGCCCGCCGGGTCTGGCGCCGGTCCATCGGGCCGTGCGTGACGGTGGGCGACAAGCCTGAAGGCCGCCGTCCGCCCGGTGGCGCGTTACCGGCGGCCGGCTTGGCGCAGCTGCCTTTCGATCAGCTTGATGTCGTCGGGGACGTCGACGCCGGCGCTGCTTTCGGCGGTTTCGATGACCAGGATGCGGGCGCCATGTTCGAGGGCGCGGAGTTGCTCAAGCATTTCACAGCCCTCGAGGCGGCCGCGCTCCCAGGTGACGAATTGTTCCAGGAAATCACGGCGATAGGCGTACAGGCCCCAGTGCAGGAGCGGCGGGGCCACCGCGCCGCCCTGGCGCGGAAACGGAATGAGCGAGCGGCTGAAGTAAAGCGCAAAACCACGGCGGTCCACCACGACCTTGACGGCATTCGGGTCGGCCGGGTCGCGGCCGGTGTTGGCGAAAGGGACTGCGGCCGTGCCCATTTCGGCGCCGGTTTCGCGCATGCGGGCAATGAGCCGTTCCAGGACCGCGGCGGACATCAGCGGCTCATCGCCTTGGACGTTGACGACCAGGTCGGCCTGGCGGCCGGCGATGGCCTCGGCGATGCGGTCGGTTCCGGTCTGGTGGGCGGAGTCGGTCATGACCGCCAGGCCGCCGAAGGCGGCGACGGCCGCGCTGATGCGTTCGTCATCGGTGGCCACCAGCACTTCCGCGAACAGCGGGCAGCGGCAAACCGATTCATAGCACCACTGAATCATGGGCTTGCCGGCGATCATGGCCAGCGGTTTGCCGGGAAAGCGCGTGCTGCCATATCGTGCCGGAATCACCGCGATTGTCCGTTCGGTCATGAGGTCGTCTCCTGTGCGGTTGCATGCTGGTCATGAAGGGGAAAATGGCTGGTTCGGGGCGGGGCGCCAGAGGTGACCCGTGCGGTCGTGTTTCAGTCGGTGATGGGGCGGCCGGCCGGAGGAAGGCGCGGCCGGCGCGGGCGGCGGTTGCGGCATCAGTTCATGGCGGCGACCAGGGTTTCGGCGTCAATGGCAGCGGTGCCGACCAGCCCGACCACCACGCCGGCGGCGTGATTGGCGATCTCAGCCGCTTCGGGCAGGGAAGCGCCGGCCAGGATGGCCAGCACCATGGTCGCCATGACGGTGTCGCCGGCGCCGGAGACGTCAAAGACTTGTTTCGCCTGGGTCGGGATGTGCACGGGCAGGGGGGCGTCGCCGGAAAACAGCGCCATGCCTTCGGCCCCCAGGGTCACCAGCAGGTGCTCGGGCTGCCATTTTTGCCGCAGGCGCTGGCCAGCCCGGAGCAGGGGGCGGTCGGAACGGGGGGCGCCAGTGCCGCCCTGGTAGGGAAGGCCGGCCAGGGCGAACGCCTCGGCCCGATTCGGGGTCATTAGATGCAACCCCTTGGCATTGAAATTGTTGGATGGGTGTGGGTCGAGGGTGGTCATGACGCCGCGGGATTGGGCCAGGGCAATCACCTGGCGCATGAACTGCCGGCCGAACAGGCCTTTGGCATAATCCTCCAGGATCAGGGCGCCGATGGCGCCGCCGGTCAACAGTCTTTCCAGGCGCCGCAGAAGCGCCCGGCGCACGTCCGCCAGGACGTCTCGGGTCTGTTCAAAGTCAATGCGGACGACTTGCTGGTTGCCGGCCAGGACGCGGGTCTTGACGGTGGTCGGGCGGCTGGCATCGGTTTCGACGTGGGTGACATCGGCTTGGGCTTCTGACAGGAGGCGTAACAGTTCCCGGCCCTCGGGGTCGTCGCCGACCACGCCGAGGACATCGACCTCGGCGCCAAGCGTACGCAGGTTGCGGGCGACGTTGGCGGCGCCGCCGGGGACGGCGCTTTGGCGTTGTACGGCGACGACCGGGACCGGCGCCTCCTGGGAAATCCTGGTCGCACGCCCCCAGACATAACGGTCCAGCATCAGATCGCCGAGAACGGCGACACGGCACTGTTTGAACAGCGGGACATAACGTGACAAATGGCCACCTGACATGGCGTGCGGCTCTCCTTCCAAAATCCGACTCGGGATGCGGGTCAAGGCGTTTTTCCCGAAATGGCCTCAATGGCCTGGTCGATTTCCAGTGGTGGCAGGGGGGTGATGACCTGCCCTGATTGCAGGCGTTCAGCCAGGCCCTGAAGCTGCCGCAGGTCGGCGAGCATGGCCCGGCGCTGCGAACGTGACATGCGATCTTCATGCTGGCGCAGATAGTTCGCCCTGGCATTCAATTCGGCCAGCAGGGCGTCCTGCAGGGCCTCCTGGCCGGCGTCGGCCGTTTCCAGGCGGCGGACGTCATGGCGCAGCTGGTCCAGCAGGCCGCCGATTCGCTGCTTGTCGGCGGCGCGTTCCCAAAGCTGGTGGTTTTTGATCTGTCCCGGCAACAGGAAGAGCACCCAGAATTGCGCCAGCAGAAAGAGGACCACGAGCGCCTTGGTCACATGAGCCAGCCATAAGCTGGCCGCGGCGGGCTTTTCGGGTTCGCGGATGGTGTGATAGTTCAGGCATGCGGTTCCGGCCTGGATGCGGTCGCCGCTGCGGAGAATCCACCCGGACGGCGGGCAGGAGTCGTCGTTGACGCGGAGAGCCGCCCCTGGCGCCGGGGTCAGCGTCATCTGACCAGCCGTACTGGTCGTCAGCCGGAACAGTTGCCCCGTCGCTCCAGGCAGCGCGCAATCGCAGTCGTCGTCGCCGGCCGTTGCCGGCAGGCTTTCGGGTTGCCAGACGCGGTGCCTCCGAAGCAGGGCCTCGCCGGTGTCCTGCTGGTCAAGGATGACAAATTGTGCCTGTATTGCCATGGTGGATGAGTTTCTGACGGGGCGGTTGCGGCGGCGTGGCGGCAACGGGAAGAGGCGATTCGGCTGGCTGCCGCCGCGGTCCATCTCGCTGGCGCGGGGAGGGCCTGACGGCCGGCCCGCCGCGCTCCTGGGTGGCGTGGCGGCCGTTCAGGTCTTCCCATGCCGGCCGGTCCAGGCCTGGCCGTCAGTCGTTTTTGCGTTTTCGGGCAGTACGGGCTGTGGCCGGGCTGGTTGTGGTCAACGTGGTTTTCGGGTCCGGTGGCGGCAGCAGCGGCTCAGTCCCGTCATCGTCATCGTCATTCTCATTATCGTCGTTTTTGCCTTGGCGAGCCGTCCGGGCGGTGTCCTTGGTGTCCGCGTCATCTTTTTCCGGTCGTGGCCGGATGGTGATGGCAAGCGCATCGCCGGCGGAGTTCAGGTCGGCCTCGGCCAGGAAGGACGGCGGCATCGGCTGTCGCAGCAGCTGTTCCGCCAGGGGGTCTTCGACCATCTGTTCCACGGTCCGGCGCAGCTGGCGGGCGCCGAACTCCGGCTTGAAGCCCCGTTCCAGCAGCAGTTTTTCCGCGGCCGGGGTGAGGCGCAGCGTGCCGCCCTTCAGGCGGAGGCGGGCGGAAATCTTGCCGATTTCCAGGCCGATGATCTGGGACAGCTCCTCCCGGCCCAGCTGCCGGAAGATGACGATTTCATCGACCCGGTTGAGGAATTCCGGCCGGAAGTGCTTTTTGGCGCTTTCCTGGAGGCGGTCGCACATTTTGGCGTAGTCGTTGTCAGACATGACTTCGCCGCCGCCGCCGAAGCCGAGGGACATCGGCTTGCCAAGCTGTTCGGCGCCCAGGTTCGAGGTCATGACCACGATGGTGTTGCGGAAGCTGATCTGATGGCCGAGGCTGTCGGTCAGCTGACCTTCCTCCAGAATCTGCAGCAGCATGTTGCTGACATCGGGATGGGCCTTCTCGATCTCGTCAAACAGGATCACCGCGTATGGCCGGCGCCGGACCCGTTCGGTCAGCTGGCCGCCTTCGTCGTAACCGACATAGCCGGGCGGTGAGCCGACCAGGCGGCTGACATTGAATTTCTCCATGTACTCGGACATGTCGAGGCGGATCAGGGCTTCCGGGTCGCCGAACATGAATTCAGCCAGGGCCTTGGCCAGGAAGGTCTTGCCGACGCCGGTGGGGCCCAGGAAGATGAAGGAGCCGATGGGCCGGCGCGGGTCCTTGAGTTCGGCGCGGGAACGCCGCAGGGCCCGGCTGATGGTCCGGACGGCTTCCGGCTGGCCGACGACCTGCCGGCAGATTTCCTTTTCCATGTTCAGGAGCCGTTCGGTCTCGCCTTCGGCCATTCTGGTCAGCGGGATGCCGGTCATGCTGGCGACCACGGAGCGGATTTCCTCGCCGGTGATGACATGGACGACCTGCTCGCGTTCCTGCTGCCAGGCGGCCTGGGCCGCCTCAATCTTGTCTTTCAGCTTTTTCTCCTGGTCGCGCAACGCGGCCGCCTCCTCGAACAGCTGTTTTTGGACGGCATCGACCTTCTGCCGGGTGATGCGGGCCAGTTCATCTTCCAGTTCGGCAATGTTCTGGGGGCGTTTGGTGTCAGCCAGGTGCATCCTGGCGCCGGCTTCGTCGATGACGTCAATCGCCTTGTCCGGCAGATAGCGGGCCGGGATGTATCGTTCGGACAGGTTGACCGCGCCGTTCAGGGCCTCGTCGTCGTATTTGACATGATGGAACTCCTCGTAGCGTGGCGCCAGGCCTCGCAGGATGGTGATGGCGTCTTCGGGCGAGGGCGGGTGGACCATGACGGACTGGAAGCGTCGTTCCAGGGCTGTGTCCTTTTCGATGTTCTTGCGATACTCATTGAGTGTTGTCGCCCCGACGCATTGGACTTCGCCGCGGGACAGGGCCGGCTTGAGGATGTTGGCCGCGTCCATGGCGCCTTCGGCGCCGCCGGCGCCGACGATGATGTGCAGCTCATCCAGGAACAGGATGATTCGTCCGGACTGGCGGATTTCCTCCATGACGGCCTTCAGGCGTTCCTCGAACTGGCCCCGGTACTTGGTGCCGGCGACCAGCAGGGTCATGTCCAGGGCGATGACGATGCGGTTGCGCAGCAGTTCCGGCACGGTCTGGTCGTGGATGGCCTGGGCCAGGCCTTCGACAATGGCGGTCTTGCCGACGCCGGCTTCGCCGATCAGCACCGGGTTGTTCTTGGTCCGGCGGCACAGGATCTGGATGACGCGTTCGATCTCCTGATGGCGGCCGATGACCGGGTCCAGGCGACCGGCCGCGGCCAGTTCGCTCAGGTTGCGGCCGAAGGTTTTGAGCGCCGGCATCCGTTCGGCTGGCGGGGTGCCGTTTCCTGGGGCGGCCTCCCGGGCCGGTTCGCCGTCGCCTGGCCGGCGCGGGTCGGGTTCCTGGTCGGCATTCTCCGGCGGAGGGGCGGATTCGTCCTCCGACAGGGGCGGCGGGGGCAGGTAATTCGGGTCCAGCTGGCTCATGATTTCCTGCCGTACCTTATCAATGTCGACGCCGAGTTCATGCATGATCTTGGCGGCTTGGCACTGAGGTTCGCTCATCAGGGCCAGCAGCAGATGCTCGGTGCCGATGAAATTGTAGTTCAGGGCGCGGGCCTCCTTTTCAGCCAGGGCATAGACGCGCCGGACGCGCGGCGAGATCGGCATGTCGCCGGCCTCTTTCAGGTCCTGGTTCGGCCCGCGGCCGTTCATTTCGATTTCCCGGCGGACCAGGTCGAGGTTGAGGCCCATTTTGCGCAAGACGGCAACGGCCACGCCGCGGCCAAGCTGAATCAGGCCGAGCAGGAGGTGCTCGGTGCCCAAGGTGTCATTGCCCAGGTTCCTGGCTTCCTTGCGCGCCATGGCCAGCACCTGCTGAGCCTGTGGCGTGAACTTCTTCAGTATTTCATCATATTCCGACATGGCTTCTCCTCCATATTTTTTCCGGGCGGGCCGACACGGCGCCGAGCCGGTGGGACGGTCTCGGCGCCGCTGGTTTGCCTGGCTCTCTGTACGCCAGCATCCGCCCGGGCTTCAGACAAGCCGGCCGGCTGGGATGTAATATACTCTCTGTTCCTGGTTTTGACCAGCCGGACAGCTTCGGTAAACCGGCTGGAACGGGATGTTTTGCCAATGCGGCAACGGCTTGTGCCTGATGCTGTTCAAGATGTTTTCGCCAGTTTTCGGCAAGCCCTTCGGCGGTTCATTCTCGGGTTTGGCGGGGGGGGAAGCCCGTGTCCGTCGCGGCGGCAGCCGTTTGCCTGCAGGACGGCTCGGGCAGGCCTGATGCGTTCCCCGTCTTTGACCGTTGCCGTTCAGACCGGTTCCCCGGAGCAGGCCTTTCCCGTGCTAAGGCCACCGAAGCCTGCGAATGCCACGCCGCGGTGGTGCCGGCGGTGACCTCTGAGGTGTCTTCCTGGGAGGGAAAGCGGTGTTTTACGGGCGTCGGCGGCGGTTTTCCGGCGGCCGGCAACGGCGCGGCGCGAAACCCCTTGTCCGAGTTCAAGGCGGAGTGTGGTCGCGCGTCTGGCCTTTTATTCCCGGGCGGCCTTGGGTCACGCATCACAGGCCAAGTCCTTTTTGCAGCAGGCCGATGCGCAGCAGGTCACAGAGTTCCTCCGGCCAGTCCGGGCTCGCTGCCCGTTCCGGGAAGAGCATGGCGAGGGAGGCGCGGCCCGTGTTGCCGAAGAGGTCCTGCAGGGGCGTGGTGTCCGTTTCTCGAAACAGGCCGCATTCACGGCCCAGCCAGATAGCGGACAGGCAGTTGCGCATCTCCTGGTCGCTGATGCGGTGGGCGCTCCTGGCCAAGCCGTATGCCCGGCCGGCGAGATCGCATATGTTGACGGGTTCCTGCTGAGCCAGGCGCCGCCGCTCATTCAATTCGCAGTCGCGGATGCGTTCCGCCAGTTCGGCCAGGCGTTTCGCCGCGGCCAAGGCGCCTTGACGGGGGATGTGGCCGCTCTGCAGGAGATAGAGGGCGCCGTCTTCATACTTGGGATGCACTTTCAGCCGGTTGCCGGATTCCTGGCACGCGTCAATGATCTGCGACAGCTGCTTCCGGTGGTTTTTCGTGGTCGGCGCCGGAGTCAGAGCCAGGGCCGGAAGGTGCAGGACCACTTCCATGGAGACGCCGGCGCCGCAGCGCATCGCGTCGCGGCAGAGGTGCCCGTAGTAGTCGTCCCGGCAGAAATCGAGTCGGCCGGTCAGGGCGTCAATGACGCGCTGGCAGTCTTCAAGCAGGGGGGGCAGGGACAGGTCCCCGGACCAGCTGGCGACCCGCAGGTGATCGCGGTCATTCAAATAGCAGCACGCCTGTTGGTTCTGGTGCAGCAGGGCCAGGCCGTCGTGGGCGATCGTACAGAAGGATGCCGGGAACAGGCCGCGTTCCCGCATGAAGGCACGATGCAGGGGCGGCATCAGCCGCGGCTCAAACTGGGTGACGTTGTCCCAGCCAGGCAGACGGCTGATTTCCGTGTGCAGGATGTGGCAGACGGTCTCGGCCTGGGCGCTCTGCCCGCCGAATGGCGGAAACAGCATGCCGCGCAGATTCCGGGAAATGTTGGCGCAGCAGGCGAGAATGACCCGCGGCGAGCGGTCGACCGATGGCAGCCAGAGGGGCCGGCGCCGGGCAAAGAGATGAAGCCAGTTGCCTTGCATGGTTCAATCCTCGGTTTCCGACTTCAGGACCCGCAGCTGGTCGCGCAGCGTGGCCGCCTGCTCGTAGTCTTCCCGGCGCACAGCCTGGCGCAGCCTGAGCGTCAGGCGGGCAATCTCCTGGGAGCGGCTTTCCGGCCTGGCCTGTTCGTGGGCGGGCTTGCTGTCGGCCGCGGGCCAGGCAATGCCGTTACGGCGCCATTCCTGGTCGATTGGCTCACGGAAGGCAATGGCGCATTCGGCGCAGCCCAGTTCCCAGTCCTGCTCGAGTTCGGACTGGCTGCGGCCGCAGTGCGGGCATTGCCGGTGTTCGCCGGAAGCCCCTGACGGGTCGTGCAACGAACGGTTTCTGGAGGGGTGGTTGATGTCGGCCAGAAATTTGCCGATGCTGCCCAGGATTTGCTTCAGCTCGCCGTTGCGGTTGTCCAGGATTTGCTTCAGGGCGCATTTCTGGCAGAGTTTGATGGTATTCTGGCCATCCGGGCTTTGCTCCTGGATGAAGATGCAGGCCTCGTTTTTATGACAGTGGTCGCAGAGCATGCAAGGGTCCTTGGTTTTGATGAAACGTGCCGTTGCGGAGTGGCAAAGGAGCTTGCCGGGGGTGACGTCCAGTGGGGACGGCTGGCAGGGTGTGGGTCAAGCCCGGGATGAATCAGGGGCCGGCTTTTTCTGTTTCCAGCCGGAAGGTTTCGATGGTGCGGCACAGGTGCTTTTCAGCTCCGGTCAGGGCGGTGCCGGCCCAGGCCGCGAGCCGGAGGGGAGCTGGTGCCGGCTGATCGGCCAGGGTATGGCAGATGCTCAGCCAATGACCCCAGAACAGGACCGGATGGTCGGCGGGCAGGCGGGGCAGCAGGACGGCTGGGTCTTCGCGTCTGGCCATGGCTTGCAGAAACCATTTTTCGGCTTCCGAAGCCACCGTGGCGGCGTTGACGCAGACGGCGCCGTCAGCCAGGGGGCCGCGGCTGCCGCCCAGCAGCCCGATGCCGGCTTTCAGGAAGTGCAGCCTGGCGTAATAGGGGAAGAGGCAGCTCCAAGGCTGCTTCAGGCTCCAGTCCACCCGTTGGCGGGCGCCTTCCAGGTCACCCACGGCAATCAGGTCGCCGCAGCGCCGCAGCAGCCAGGTGTAAACCAGTTCGCCGCCCTCCAACGGCCAGCCGGCGCCGGTCGTCTCCACCAGCGTCATGAAGGGCTGGTCGGCGGCTGCGGCCAGCCGGCGCTCGCCAGTGGCGGCCAGCCGCAGGCGCAGCCAGGCAATGGACCCTTCCCCGTTGGGCGGGGAGGCCATGAAATTGATTTCCGGGTTGGTTTCGCCAAGCTGCTGCAGGGTCGTGGCCAGCTGCCGCAGCCACTGGGGATTCAGGTCGGTGGCGGCCGCCGCCTGGTGATTCAGCGACTGCCGGGCTGCCTGGACAGCGTCCTGGTCGCCGGCCTCCAGAAACGCCGTCAGGGCTAACAGCAGAAAGGTGTGGACGGCGTTGGCGCCGCCGTCGGGGGGCGGTCCGGGCGTCCAGAGCACATAGTCACGCGGCTGCAGGCGGCCGGTCAGGCGGGTGAGCAGGGCGTATCGGACGGGCAGGGCCATGATTTCCACCGGGCGGGTGTTGCCGGGCTGCCTGGCGCCGGCCGTCAGCTGGCCCAGGGCGTTTTCCGCCAGGCGAAGGCTGGCGCCAAACCGTTCCTGCAGCAGGCCTGCGCCGAAAGTGGCCGCCAGTTTTTGGGTCTGGTCCTCCAGGCTGCTGATGGGCAGCAGTTTCTTTTCCAGGCTGGCCAGCGGTCCGGCCCAGTCGCCCATTTCCAGTTGTGACCACTCCGTCATCTGAGCCAGGCCGGGGTGTTCGCTGAGGGCGCGCCGTTCACTGGCCGCGGCCTCCCGGCAGGCGATGGCAGACCAGGCCGGCCACGGTGCGGAAGGACGATGAAACACAAAAGGCGCCAGGTCAATCTGCCTCAGCTCCTGTTCGCCAAGCCATTCCCGGGAGGGCAGCTTTGACTGGACCGCCTGCAGGCGTTGGGGCAGGCCGTTTTTTTCGGGAAAGTCGGCCAGCCCGAAACGGGCCTGGGCCAGAAGCAGAGCCGGCATTGCCTCGGCATGGCGGTCCTGCTGGATGGCCGCCTGAGCTTGACGGAGCAACTCGCCGCCCTGCTGTTCCGGAACCGCCGCCTGGCAGCGGTTGAGCAGGTCGTCAAGCTGTTCGCGGTACAACCCCGCAATGACCGTGCCGCTTTTTCGGAGCCGTGCGGCCAGGGCATAGGCGGTCGCCGCGCTGCCTTCCTGGCAGGCCTGCAGCAGGCGTTGCCAGGCTTTGAGGCCGTCGGCCTCGGTTTTTCCGGCCCAGGCCTCGATTTTGGGCAGCATTTCCCAGTGGCGCCGTTCCAGGGATTCTTCCGGTCGGGATTGGAGCAGCCGGCTGATTTCGGACGTCCGGCCCGTGAACGCCATGAAGGCCAGCATGGTGCGCAAGTCCGCCAACGCCGCCTCGGGGCGCAGGAAAAGCAGGCGGCACAGCTCATCCAGCAGGCCTTCGCTTTTGGCCTGGTTCCAACGCAGCGCTTGCCGGTATTTCCCCCGGTCGCCGGGCAGCATCGCATCGACTTCGATACTGACAAAGGTGATGTCATGGAGGACGATGGTCTGCCGGCGACGCGTCGTCAGGGACAGGCCCAAGAGTGAATCCTTGTTCTGGACGAGCTTTGCCTTCAGTTCTTCCAGAGCCGGCAGGGCCGTGTCGTGGACAAACCGCATGAAGGCCGCCGCTTCGCTGTTCCGGGGATGGGCGGACAGCCATTCCTGGACAGTCTGCATCATGGGCTCGACGGGAGTGGCCTGGCCCAGGTCGTACTGCAGGCGCCCCAGGCATTGAGCCGCCTCAATCCAGATTTCCTGGTCAAGCTGGTGGGGATGCCTCTCCAAGGCGATGGCTGTCTGCGGGAGGCGGAGGCGGAAGGCCGGTCGCGTTGCGGCCGGGTCGTCTTCCGTTCTGGTGGCTTCAGGTATTTTTTGGGGGGGCTCCGTCCCAGTCGTCGCCGCGGCAGTCTTGGCCCCGGCCCCGGCCTCGGCTCCGGCCCCGGCCCCGGCCTCGGTGTTGGCGCCGTCGCCGTTGTCGTCGCCGGAACCGGCGGCGGGGGTGATTGGCGCCGTGGCGCTTCCCATGGTTGTCGGAGTGGCCTGGCCAGCCGCCAGGCCGGGTTGTCCCTGGCCGCTTTCATCCGTGGATTGGGTGGCGTCGCCGCTGACGGGCTGGCGGTTCACGGCACTTGGACTGTCCGTGGCGGCGGTTGCGGCCCCGTTGACGGTCGAGGGTGCCGTCGCCGTCGGCACGAGGCGGGTGGACAGGGGAGCGGCGGGCGGTCGCCGCTGGTTCCGGACCAGGCCGGCGACCAGCGCCGTCAGGCCGAGGCAGCAGGCCAGGACCGCCAGGACCAGCGTCAGGGTCAGGCGCCGGGTCCGGCGGTCGCCACCGCCCGCCGTCGCCGCCGCCGCTGGCCGTGGGGGAATCGCGGTCGCGCCATCCACTGCCGTCAGTGCCGGTTTGATCAGAAAAGGCTTCTTGCCGGAACCGGAATTGCCACTGCCAGCGAGGTTGGCCAGGTAGAATTGGCACTGCCGCAGCCCGGCCAGGACTTCCTGCCAGGACTGCGGCCGGCGTTCCGGGGCTTTGGCCAGCATGCGGCCGATGAACTCCGACAAGCCCAATGGCACTTTGGGGTAGCGCAGCCGCAACGGCTCCGGATTTTCGTGCAGGTGCCGGTCCATGACTTCCTGGGCGTTGGAGCCGGGAAAGGGCGGTGAACCGGCGATGAGATGATACAGCGTCGCGCCGAAGGCATAGACGTCCCCGCGGCAGTCGCCGGGGCGCCGTTCCCCGCGGATCAGTTCCGGCGGGGCGTATAGGGGAGTCAGCATGACCTCCGAGCCATCGAAATCATGGCCCTCGACCTTGGCCAGGCCGAAGTCGGCCAGCTTGGCTTGGCCGAACTGGTTCAGCATGATATTGTCCGGCTTGATGTCGCCATGCGTGAATTTGTAGCGCTGGTAGCCGAAGTCGAGGGCGCTGGCCACCTCCATGGCGAGTTTGAGGCTTTCCTCCAGGGGCAGGCGGCCTTCCCGTTGGATGCGCTGGAGCAGCGTCTCGCCTTCGACAAATTCCATGCAGAAGTAATAGATGGCGCCCTCGGCCACGCCGGCGTCATAAGCCTGGATGATATGCGGATGTGACAAGGCTGCCGCAGCCCTGGCTTCATTGAAGAACCGGCGGACGAATTCCTTGTCGGCCGCCAGTTCCGCCGCCAGGACTTTGAGGGCCACCGGCCGTTGCAGGTCAAGCTGCTGGGCGAGGTAGACCACGGACATGGCGCCGCGGCCGAGTTCGCGCTCGACGCGGTAGCCATTGACCATCGTTCCGGCTGGCAGGGTCTGGTTGTCCTGTTCCGTTGTCTCTGTCATGACATCCTCTTGGCGGCGGGCCTGACGGGCGCGCCGCTTCCGACCGTCCTTGGCGCCGGCGGCAGCGCTGCCGCCGGCGCCTTTTTCAGCAGCCCGCCACTTTCACCTTCATGACGGCACAGCCGATTTCCTCCAGGTCGTGTCGCAGATTGTCGTACATCAGTTCCGAATCGTAGGTGCCGATAATGGCACCGCCGCTGCCGGTGAATTTGGCCGAGGCGCCGGATTTGCGGGCCTGGAACACCATTCTGGCGTTCATTTCCGACACGGGCAGGACGCGGCAGCGCAGGTCGAAGTTGGCATTGATCAATTCAGCCAGCCGGGAGTGGTTACGGGCCAGCAAGGCTTGTTTGCCGCGCTCGGCCAAGTCCGCGAATTCCCGCATGGCGCCGGCCAGGTCCTGTTTTTGGGCATCGTATAGGACTCGCAGTTTCTTGTGATAGTTGCCGGAGAATTCCGCCCGGTTGGGGTCGTAGGCCAGGTAGAGCGGCGGCAGCAGGTCATGGTCCAGGCGTTCATAGCGGCCGTACTGGTGCGAGGTGAAGAACTGTTCATCGAAGTCCATGTAGACCAGTCCGTTGTAGATTTGTATCACCCGGTCCTGCATGCCGCAGCTGATGCCGAGTTCGTCCTCGGCCCGCCAGCACAGCGTCGGCATGATTTCCAGCGGGATGGCGTTTACGTCGTAGAAGGCGACCAGGGCCTTGAACACGCCGGTGCAGATGGCGCTGGAGCCGCCCATGCCGACCAGCTGCGGCACGGTTGACTGGTAGCGCAGGGTGAAGTTGCGTTCCGGGATGGCGATGTCATGCGTCTGGCAGTACTTGAAGAACTGCCGGCAGGTGGCCTTGACCAGGCGCAGTCCGCCGTAGTAGCCGAACCGGTCGATTTCGCTCACCATCGCCTCCAGGCTCCGGTAGTCGCTGTTATCTTCCACATTGGGCTCAATATGGATTTCGGGGCTTTCATAGATGGTGACGGTGACGGGAAACGCCGCCAACGCCAAAGCGATGGTCTTGCCAAAATATCCATCGGACGGATTGCCCAGAAGCCCGGCTCGGCCATAGGTCTGAATTCGCAGCAGCATGCCTGGTCCTTTTCTCGATCAGTTTGGCGACTTGTTTTTGTCGTACGGTCATCCATGCCTGGTTTCGGGGGCTGCCGTTTGGCCGGCGCCGGGTTCCGGTCGGGGCTTCGGTGGGAGTGACGGTTCCCGCGCCGCTGCCGGGTTCCGGTCCGGCGTTGCCTGCCGGTCCACCCAGGTGGCGAACCAGACGAATCATGCAAGACGGCGGCAGACGCCGCTTTGGTCGGCTCCTGGACGGCATCTCCCCCAAGAGGATATTTCGCCCTCCCGGCTGGTATTTTTTCATAAACTCAATAAAATAATTCCCGATGACGCCATTAACAACCCGCGC
>CAYOUR010000045.1:0-13847 GCA_964407145.1 uncultured Lentisphaeraceae bacterium
CACGCCATGCCCGGCAGCACGGACCGGCCCTTTGCCAGCCCGGACTTCCAGGGACGCTCCGCCAATGGACCCTACGGTGACGCCGTCGAGGAACTCGACTGGTCCATCGGCCAGATCATGGCCACGGTCGAAGAACTCGGCCTGCGTGACAACACCCTGGTCATCTTCACCTCCGACAACGGCGCCGTCGGCTGGATGCCACGCCAGGGCAGCAACGCCCCGCTGCGCGGCTGGGGCTACGACACCTCCGAGGGCGGTCAGCGCGTGCCCTTCCTGGCCCGCTGGCCCGGAGTCATCCCGGCCGGCGTCAGCCGCGACGACCTGACCAGCATGATCGACATCCTGCCGACTCTGGCCGGACTGGCCGGAACAAAACCGCCCGCCGACCGCATCATCGACGGCCGGGACATCCTCCCCATCCTGAAAAACGACCCGGACGCCGTCTCCCCGCACGACGCCGAAGGCTTCTTCTACTACTATCGCGAACAACTGCAGGCGGTGCGTTCCGGACCCTGGAAACTCTACCTGCCCCTGGAGAAAAAAATGACGCGGCTGAACGGCAGCCTGGACGACGCCCAGCCGTCACAGGCCGAGCTGTATGACGTACGCAACGACATCAGCGAACAGCATGAAGTCTCGGCCAGCCATCCAGACGTGGTGCAGCGCCTCCTGGCCTTGGCCGAAACCGCCCGCGACGACCTCGGCGACCTGGACCGCGAAGGCGCCAACCAGCGCCCGGCCGGAAGGGTCGACGACCCAACACCGCAACTGAAGGCGTGACCGCCACACCCTGGCGCCAGACACGGCGGCCAGACCGGACCAGACCGGACCGGATCCGCGAAGCAAACAATCAGCCCCCTTGGACACGGGCCGGGATGCCAAAGCCTGTCCAGCCCGCGCCAAGGGTGTTTCAGCATTTCCGGCTTCAGGCCACGGACGCCGCCGCACCGCCGCCGCACCGGCGCGCGGTCTTGCCGCCCTGCCGTTCTTCAACCAAGCTGAAAACGGCCGGAATGACAAAGAGCGTCAGGGCCGTCGACGTCAGCAGTCCGAAGACCACGACGATCGCCAGGGGACGCTGCACATCCGAACCGACGCCGCGCGCCAACAGGAGAGGCAGCAGCCCCAGGACGGTCGTCAAAGCGGTCATCAAAACGGGACACAGACGCCGCAAGGAGCCGGTCACGACCGTGTCCTTCACCGACAGGCCATCGGCGAGCAAGTCGTTGTAGTGGGAAACCAGCACAATGCCGTTCTGCATGGCAATGCCAAACAGGGCAATGAAACCGACTGCCGCCGGCACGGACAGATATTCGCCCGACCACAGCAGCCCGACAACCCCGCCGCACAAGGCCAGCGGCACGTTGGCGATGATGATCAGCGCATGCCGCACCCTCCCGAAGGCCAGCCACAATAAAATCATAACAGCCATAATCACGGCCGGCACGATCAGCGCCAACCGCCGCATGGCCCGCTGCTGGTTTTCAAACTGACCACCGAATTCAATCATGTATCCCGTCGGCATGGGGACCTCGCGAGCCAGAAGCTCCCGGACATCAGCCACCACACTGCCCAAATCGCGGCCGCGAATGTTGCCTTGAACAAGCCAATAACGCTGGTTATTCTCCCGGTTGATCTGGATGGGGCCGTCGGCCAAACGGATTTGCGCCAACATCTTCAGCGGGAGAAGGACACCACGGCCGGCGGGAATCATGACCTCGCCCAGGGCTTCGGGATCTGCCCGGAAGGCTTCCTGGTAGCGCAAATGCACGGCATGGCGCCGGGCATTGAGATAGAGGTGATCAATGACCTCGCCGCCGACAGCCAGCTCAACCGTTTCCAGGAGATCATCAACACTGACGCCATGGCGGGCGCAAGCGCCGCGATCCGCCACGATCTGCACTTGCGGCTGGCCGCTGTTCTGCTCCACTGACAAATCGACCAGCCCGGGCACCGCCGCGATGGCCCGCCGCACGGCTTCGGCCAGACGCCGCAACTCGGCGAAATCCTCGCCATGCACCTTGATGGCCAGCTGCGCCTTGCTGCCGGAAAGCAATTCGTCAAAGGCATTCTGAATGGGCTGCGTGAAATTCAGCTGCAACCCCGGATACCGGCCCAGGCGTTCGGCCAGAGCCGCCACCAGCTCCTCCTTGCGGCGAAAACGCTCCCACCTCGACAGCGGCGACAGCGTGAGCTGGATTTCCGCCGTGTTGACCGGATGCGGATGGCTGCCGGCTTCCGGACGACCAATGCGCGTGACACTGCGGGTGACTTCCGGAAAACGCCCGATTTCACGCTCCAGACGCATGATCGTCTCCTTGCCGGCCTCCAGCGCGATGGCCGGAGCCATGGTGACGCCGATCAGGATCGACCCCTCGTCCAAAGTCGGGATGAATTCACTGCCCAGGCGCGGAACCACCAGCGTACATCCCAGCACCCCGGCCAGACCGGCAGCCAACAACAGCCCGCGATGCCGCATGGCCAGACGCAACAGCGGCTCATACAGGCGCTTCAGCCAGCGCACCAGAAACTGGTCACGCTCAGCCTCGGGAGACAAAGCATAGCACGACAACACCGGCGAGATCACCAGCGCCGCCGCCAGCGCGCCAAGCAGGGCGTAGGTTATCGCATAGGCCATCGGGGAAAACATCTTGCCCTCAACCCCCTCCAGCGTGAAAATCGGCAGGAACACGCTGATGATGATGGCCGTGGACATGACGATCGGGCGGCTGACCTCGTGCGCTGCCGCCGCTATGGCCGCACGCTGGTCCAAAACGCCCGCCGACTCTTTCCGGAGCCGGCGCGTTATCGCTTCAACCATGACAATGGCGCCGTCACCCAGCATGCCGATGGCAATGGCAATCCCACCCAACGACATCAGATTGGCGGACAAGCCCTGCCAACCTATGCCCAAAACGGCAATGACCGCACTGAACGGCAAAGACAGGGCGACGATGAACGCCGCCCGCCAGCTCCCCAGAAACAGAATCAACACGGCGACAACCAGCAGGGCGCCCTGCCAAAGCGCGGTCTTGACCGTGCTGGTCGCCTTGTCCACCAGCTCCGACTGGTCATAGTAAGGCACCAGCTCAACACCGGGAGGCAACGTCGCCTGCACTTGCCGCACCCGGTCCCGCAAACGGGCGATGACCTCGGAGGTGTTGGCGCCATACAGCTTCAAGACAATGCCGGAAACAACTTCACGTTCGCCGTCCAGAGTCACGACGCCGCGGCGCGTTTCCGGGCCATAGCGCACCTCGGCGATGTCGCCAAGACACAGCGCCGTTCCGTCCCCGGGACGGAGAGGCACCTGACGGAGCTCATCAAGACCTTCAAGCAATCCCAGGCCGCGGACCAGGCTCTCCTCCTGACCAGTCACGACATACTGGGCGCCGATGTTGCGATTGCTGCTCTGCACCGCCGTGACCACATCGTCCAGACTGATGCCCTGGGCGTGCATACGCCGGGGATCGACCTCGATCTGGTACTGCAGGACATGCCCGCCGATAGAGAGGATGTCGGTCACGCCAGGCACACTCTGCAGCTGGTACTTGACCACCCAGTCGTTAAGCTCGCGCAGCCAAAGGTCCAAAGGCTTGTCGCCGCTGTCCGCCAGTTCCGGGTCGGCCTGCAGATAGTAGAGGAAGACTTGCCCCAAGCCGGTGGAGATGGGGCCGATGGCCGGCGCCGTGTCCATGGCCGGCAAGCTGCCGCTGACCGCGGCCAGGCGTTCGCTGACCACCTGGCGGGCGAAGTAGATGTCAATCGCATCGGCAAAGTACACGTAGACCACGGCCATGCCAAAGGCGGAGGTGGACTTGACCCGCGTCACCCCGGGAAGGCCATTCATGGCCGATTCAATGGGAAAACTCACCAGCCGTTCCATTTCCTCAGGAGCCAGGCCGTGCGCCTCGGCAAAAATCGGCACCATGATCGGCGAGGTATCCGGAAAGGCGTCGACCGGCAGGCGCCGGTAGCCATGAATCCCAACGCCCAGTACGACAACGCTCAGGAGAATCACCAGAGCCGGCTGGCGCAGAGCCAGATCGATAATACGGTTAATCATGATTCCCTCCAGGAAATTAATGGCCGTGACCGGCATGCGGGTCCAGGGCGCTGGTGACCAGCTTCGCCTTCAGCGCATACGCTCCAGCCGACACATACCTCGTGCCGGCCCCGAGACCGCGCCGGATCGACACGCGCTCGCGGTCGCCAAAACCGAGCTCGACCGGAACCAGCCGGAAAGCGTCGCCCGACGGCACAAAGACCACCTGCTCCTGGTCGATGCTCTGCACCGCCTCGCGGGGGACAACCACCTGATGCTCCGAGGATGCCGTGCGCACCAAGGCCTCAATCACCTGGCCGGGCCGCCAGTCGCCGGCAGGGTTGTCCAGAACCGCACGCACGACCGCCGCCCGGGTCGACGGGTCCAGCCGAGACGGAATCACCAGAACTTGCGCCAGGGCTTCGCCACGGCCATGAACGGCCCGCACCAGGATGTCCTGCCCTTTGGTGATCTTCAGCAGGTCTGGCTCATAAACCATTACTTCAACCCACACGGCGCTCGTGTCGGCCAGCACCAACAACTCGGCGTCCGCCTCAATCCGTTCGCCATAGCCGTGAGTGCGTCGCAGAACCGTCCCCTTGAGGGTGGCGCGTATTTCACAACGCGCCCAATCGACGTCGGCTGGCAGCGTCGTGCCGTTCTCGACCCCGGCGGCCAGTGCCCGGATGTCGTCAATGTCATGGGCGCCGGCAAGGCGCAGGCGCAACGCGGCGTATTCAGCCGCCAGTCGTTTTTCGCGGGCGTCGACCCGCGCGTTTTCCCAGGCCAGGCGCTCTTCATAGGCGGCACTGTCACGCAAGGCGCGATAGTGCGCAGAGGCTTTTTCATAGGCCGCCTTGGCCTCCAGATAGTCCTCTTCACTGGTGATGTTCTGCTGCCGAAGACGCTCCTCACGCTCGTGCTGCCGGCGGCGCAGCTCCAGCTCGCCATAGGCGTCCACCAGCTGCGCCAAACGTTCGCCAAGCTCGGTCTCGGCAAAACCGCCAAGTTCCGCCAGGGACGGTTTGGCGGCCAGAAAATCAAGCAGACGGAGGGTGTTGGCGTGCACGGCGTCAGCGCGACGGGCGTGCCAATCGCTGATGGCCGCCTGGTTCAGCTTGCCGAGATAGTCCAGGCGCATTTCGGCCAGTTCGCTGCTGCGCAGCACCGCCAGCACCTGCCCGGCTTCGACCAGGTCGCCTTCGCTGACCAGGATGTCGTCGATCACCCCCGCCACCGGAACCGACAGGTGCGTCTGCCGCTCACGGTTGACGGCAATCTCCCCGCGAAACGCCTTCTCTTCAGACAGAGTCCCGCTCTCCGCAACTGCCAGACGGATGCCGGCGTGCCGGCGCTCCTCCTCGGACATGGTCAGCTGCCCCTCAGCATGCCCGTCCGAGACATCCCTCCCCTCGCCATGGTCGTCATGGTCGTCATGGTCGCCATGGTCGCCGTCACCATGCGCATCCGCTGGTGCAGCGACGGCGGCATCACCATGCGCATCCGCTGGTGCGGCGACGGCGGCATCACCGGGATGGGCAGCGGCAGCGGAGTGCCCGTGGTCGGCGCCGCAGACGACACCCGGGGCGTGAAGGGCCGCATGCGCGCGGGCGTCAACCTGGGCCTCGTAGCCACCGTCCCGTCCGGCGGCGGCTGACGACGGCATCAGCCGCCGGGCGCCAAGAACGACCAACGCCAAGACCAGCAACAAGGCCAAAAGAAGTTTCTTGGAACGGGCTGGGCGGCGGGAGGGACTCATTTTATCGGTACCATCATGCTGCGTCATGGGTTATTTCCCTTCTGCTGTTGTGAAGATGGGGGAGTGGTGGGCCGAGCCGTGAGTCGGTCAATGGCGACCAGATGCCGGTGCGCTTCGGCCAAAGCATCGATATACTCCAAATTCAGTTCCTGCCAAGTCTGCTGGGCGTTGAGCAGCTCCAAGTAGCTGCTCTTGCCTTGGCGGTAGGATTCCTCCGCTTCTTGCAGGAGCTGCCGGGTCTCAACCAGAAGGCCTTGGCGAATGGCCGCAACTGCCGCCATGGCCGTGGCGGCCTCCTGCCAGGCCTGCCTGAGCTCCGAATGCAGGACCAAACGCACGGCGGCAGCCTCGGCGCCGACCTGGGAAAGGTGATGCCTGGCGGCTTCCCGATGACCACGCCTGCGATCGAAAATGGGCAGCGGCAGGGACACACCGACTTTGGCCAAATGCTCCTGGCTGCCACGTTCGTAGGTATATCCGACCGACACGGTCAGGTCCGGGACCGCCTCTCGCCGTTCCTGGGCGACGGCCTCCTGCGCCGCCTGCTCCGCAAACACGGCCTGTTGCCAGGAGGGATTGTCAGACAGCAACGGTTGCACCTCCGGCCAGGCCGGCAGCGTCGGCAACTCACGCAAATCACCAGCGACGGGGCGTCCTTCGATCTGCCGACCATGACTGCCCAGCTGTTCGATCAAGGCTATGCGACTGCGCTCAACGACGCCTTGGGCACGAATGACTTCCAAGTCGTGCCGCGCCGACTCCATGGCGGCCTGCCGGAGAACCTGGCCGGAATCCTTGCCGGCACGTACCCTTTCGGCAACACCGTCCCGCACTTGCCTGGCCAGAACGCTGGCCGCCTGACGCAACGCCAGCCGCTCCTGTGCCTCCAACAAGGCCAAATAACGGGTGCGGACGGACGCCAGCAGGTCAAGCTCCTCGGCGCGGTTGCCCCAACGCAGCAGCTCGGCTTCCATCTCCGCCAGGCGCTGTCGGCCAGGACGCTTGCCGCCCAACTCCAGCGTCTGGCTGAGTTCAACCGTCCAGGAGGCTTCATCGAAGCGGCCGCCATCCTGGCCGGTGGCGATGTCCTCCGCTTCCAGGGACAGTTCCGGGTTTGGCCTGGCCGCGGCCTGGGCCTGGAGGCTGCGGGCCGCGGCTTCGGCGGCCTGACGCGCCGCCCCGCCCGGATGTCCAGAAAGGGCCAGTCCCTCAAGTTCGGAAAGAAACACCGGCAAAGCCGGCGTCATGGTCGCCGTGCGCGGCTCTTGCGCACGACCAGAGGCGGCCAGGAACAGGCAAAAAATTGCCCCCAGGCCGCTTCGGCTCTTGAATATCATTTGCGGTCCTCTGTTTTTTAGTCGTTTGCTGCCGGATGCGCAGAACCGGACCTGTCAGGGCCGGTCGCGCATGATCCAACTCAAGCGCTAAAAAACAGATCTTAAAGCCGAAGGACAATGGTCTTGACGCTGGTCTGCAAAAGCTGCGCACGCGCACGCCAAGAACCAAAATGGGGCGCATGGGCCAAGGATACCGGTTTCAGCACCGGACTTGCCAACGGCGTGCAGACCGACGGCGCCTTGGCGCCAACGCCGGCCTTCGACATGGTCCGCCACAATTGACGACCGCCATTGTCCAGCGGGTAGTCGGTGCAGCTGGCGTCATGCAGTTCGGCGTGCTCATGCTCGCCAACGCCGGCACGGTCACCCGTAAAACCGTTTTCAGTGCTGCAGAAGCCTGCATGAGACGCTTCAATGGCGACATGGCCATCGCTGCCAACACACAAGACCGCTCCCCCGGCCAGGGAAGGGACCGAAGCGAGTGACGCTATCCAAAACGCCAAAATCAATCGTAGTGCATATCGCCTGTACATGCCAGCCATAGACACGCCTGGCAAGCCCTGGTTCCCGCCGGCGCAGCACGGCGCCGGCCATAACCTCCGCGGAGGTTGCCGGCCAACCGCCATCCCAAGACAATATGGCCGCGCCGCGCCAGAACGGCGGCGGACGGCATCTGGCGCCTTGGGGCTCAGACCAACCCGCCTGCTCCCGGGAACAGATTGAACCGCCGCAACGCCCCGGCCCGGTCAAACTCAAACTCCAGCACCAGTTGGCGGCGCCGATACAGCAGCACGGTCTCGCTCGCATCCCGCTCCGTCCGCTCCGGCGCGCCGACCACGCGGCGGACGTCCGCCAGCAAGGTCGCCGCCGAAAAAAATGGCATTTCGGCGTGCAGGTGGTCAACCGGCAGGCGACGCCCGGGATGGTCGGGGCTGAATTCAAACCCGATGTAGGACAGTGACTCGTCCTCGAATTCCAGCGCCAGGCCGCGCTCCGGATAGGTGATTTGCAACAGATGATCAGCCGGCAGGGCGATATGCTCCGGCCGCCCCCAGATGGCGACGCTCCCCAACGACGCCCCCCAGCGCATGCCGTCCAAGGTCAGCTCGCGCCAGTTGAAACGGAGCACCCGGCTGCCGACCGGCGGCCAGGCGGCCAGCAGCCGACGGTAGTGCCACTGTCTGAACTTTCGTCGCAGCCAAATCATGACTCGCTCCCTTGACGGCGTCTCTGCTTCCACGCCGCGACCGCGCCATCGCGGTCACGCCTCCGGGTACCTCTCCAGCAGGCGCCGGCAGTTGAAGACCTTTTCCAGCAAACTGTTCTGAGTATAATAATAATGGTTGGACGCCTCGAAGCCAAGCCGGGAGTCCGCCCGCAGCAGGCACAGCAGGCGCAGGGCCAACGTCTCTTCTTCAAGCACGATCTTACGCAGCGCGGCCGTGTCGCCCGCCGCCCGCCGGCGGACAAAGCAGACCTGCAGATACGTGCTGCGGAAATGACAGTACGACGCCTCGGCCACGCTGGACAAATCCGCAAAATTCGCTTTCCGGTCAGCCGGAACCAGGTCAGCCGCCGCGCGCAGGCGCTCCAGACCGCGGCCCCAGCCCTCGCTCAGAAGCCTGAATTCCTCTTCGAACACGTCCTCAGGATAATGATTGCCGCGCCAGCGGGTCAGATCGTCGTAGGGGAAGCCGATCATGGTCGCGGCATAGCCGGTCGGTTCCTCATAAAGAAGATCGTGCGGGCCGTAATTCTGCGGGGCCGTGTAAATCGTCGCACAGCTGTGGAACGGAAAGTGACGGAAGCTGTCGTCAAAACAGTCGTAGGCCTGGAGAATCATGGGCGCGGCCGGACCGAAGTCCTCCTCGGCCAAGGCAGCCTTGGTTTTGGTCAGAAGACGGATGTTGCCGCCGGGGTAGCCGCCCAGCGTCCAGCTCAGCATGAAGTCGCCGACGCCCTCGGCCCGCAGCTTGTTCAGATGCTCTTCGACCAGCCCCGGCGTCGGAATGTAGGGCACGGCCGAATTCTCCCAGGTGTTGTTCAACTGCACCTTGGCCACAACCTCAACACCTTGTTCCCGAGCCATGGCCCAGAGTTCCTTCGCCACCGGACCCGGGCCGGGCTTGGAAATCGAATAGTCATGCACCTCACCCGGAATCCCGCCGACCAGAGTCGGCGTCCGCGTCTCGCTGACGCACTGCAGCTTCACGCCCTTCGGCAGCTTGCCGATCAGGTCGCGGTTCCAGGGCGACGCCCAGCCCCAGCTCCAGGCGATGATCTCGGCCTCCGGCTTCGCCGCCCAGGCCCCTGCCGCAAACGCCGTCAGGACTTCGGCAATCACATCCGCCGGGCTGCGCTGAACACAGCGCGGGCAATCCGGCGGCGCCGCCAGATTCGACTTGGACCAGCAGTTGGTCAGATTCTCCGACATGGTGATGCTGAACAGCCCGCCGAGTTCGGGCGCTTGCCGGAACAGCGTCTCCACGCCCTGGCGAAGCAACGGCAGAACCGCCGGGTGGCTGGTGCACAGGGAATGCAGATCGGCGCTTTTGGAGCGCACGCCCTTCCAGTCCGGATGCGCGGCGAAAAAGGCCTCCGGCATGGCGCGCGGCTCATTCAGGTAGAGCATGAGCTTGATGCCGCGCGCGGCCATGCGGCGGCACAGGGCACGCAGGTTGGCCAGGCGAACCTCGCAGCCATCGGAATACGGCGTCTCACCGAACCAGGGAACCAGCGAATAAAGCACGGCCTGCATCCACAGCGCATTGACCCCGGATGCGGCATACGCGTCCAGCATGTTGTCCGGGAACGGGTCCAGCGAACTGTCGATGAGCGGGTCGCCATACAGCGCCGAATAGGAGTAGATCATGCGCAGGCCGCCGGCCTGGTTGCAGGCCGGCCCGACACCACGGATGCTGTCCAGGAAGGCATACGGCTTTTCCGGCGCCGGCGGCAGCCCGGCCTGAACCCGCCCGTGCCAGGCCCGCAGCCGCGCCGTCTCCACCTGCTGCGCCGCGGTCAGCGGCGCATACACGGCCGGCGCCGTGATCGTCGGCTTCAAGGCGCCCAGCTTCGTCCAGAAAAAGTCGTCCTCACGCAGGATGAACGCCAGCTTGGCCGCCGGCCATTCAAGCAGGTCGAGGAGCTGCTCATAGGTGAGCAGGTGCCAGTTCTGGCGGATGACCGTCTGGTAGCCGCGACTCAACCAGACCTCGCAGAGCGAATCATCCTCGACCAGCCCGAGTTCGGCGCCCGCCTGCCGGAGGGCGTCCTGATCAGCCTGCAGGATGCGCGCCAGGCGCTTCAGGGGCGCCATGCCCCAGTTGCGCCAAAGCACGGCCTGCCAGGTGGTGGGAAAATGCCGGAAGGCCAGCGCCGGCTTGGTCGGGCCCGTTTCCAGACAAGAGATGTCCATGCGTCTTCTCGATTTGGGGTCAATAAGGCTCCGCTGCCAGCCGGGCCGTTGCAGAGTGGCCCCGGCGTCCGGGGACGGGTGGCGGCAGACCACGGCCGGGTCAGTATTCCGCGGCCAACTGGCCGGCGGTTTTCACTTCGCCGCCCATGGCGATCATGCCAGCCAGCAGCTTGTCCATTTGCCGGCAGGCCACGTCGCCGCAGTTGAGGGTAATGAAGTCCAGCGGCTTGACGCTGGCCTCGCCGTAGTCGATGGCGCCGCGCGGCATCGTCTCGAACTCCCACGGATGAATGTAAAAGCACAGGACCGGCCGGACCCCGCGTCCGCTGACGTATTCGACGAATCCGGCGCACTTGCCCAGCATGTAGTCGGCGCCCTCGGTGCGGAACTGCGGCCACTGATCACGGTCGCGCTGATACGGGTCGTGGCTCTCCATGCTCAAGTCACAGAAATTCGGGATCTCAACCAGACGCAGATCGCCTTCCCGGGTCCAGTCTTCAGCCGAAGGATGATACGGCCTGAAGCTGGTCCGGTAAAAGTACAGCGGCAGGGTGGCATCAGCCAGGTAGCCGAGCTTTTCGAGCACATTGCAGACCTTGGTGCTGCCCCATAAGCGGGGGCAGCGGAAACTCACAGGTCTGACGCCGCTGATCCTGGTCACAATCTCGGTCGCGGCCCGGATGCGCCCCTCGACTTCGAAATCGCAGACCGGCCAGTTGTTCGGCAACGGGAAAAGCGGGTCGCCGAGGGTCTCATGATACAGGGAATGGCAGCCGGTCTCATGGCCGGCGGCGTGCACTGCCCGGACAACCTCGGGATTGTTCTCGGCCGCGTGACCCGTCCAGAAAAAGGTCGCCTGGGCGCCATGCCGGGCAAAAATCTCCAGCAGCCTCGGCGTGCCCTTCTGCACCCCGTGGTAAAAATCCGTGAAACTGCCGATGTCAGTTTCCATGTCCACGCCCATGACAATGTCAAAATGCGATGCCATCTGCTTTTCTCCTGAATCTGGAAAATGCCAACGGCCCAGAGGCCGGCCGCCAGTCTGGGCCGGCCGCGCCGCAGACCGCGGCAAAACGACACGGCGGGTTTCAGACCCGGGTGTGAATCGCGTCCATCTTCGGACTGAACGGCACCGCGCCAGAGGCTGTGATTTCATAGCCGGTCTCAATCCGGACACCATGAAATTCAGGATGGCCGAAGAAACTGACGTCGACACAGACGGTCATGCCCGGAACCAGGACATCGCTGCTGTTCGGCCCGAAGAACGGCGCCTCCGCCTCGTTCAAGCCGATGGTGTGGACAAACGGGCAGACCAGGTACTTGGCAAAGCCAAGCTGGCTGAAGTACTTGCGGGCCGGGGCGTCGATCTCGCTGCCGACCAGGCCGGGCTTGAGCATCTCCCTGGTCAGACAGAAGGCCTCGCGCAGATACTTCATGCATTCCTGCTGGCGGGCGCTGCAGGTCCCATTGACCGGCAACGCGTCGCCCATGACGCCGGCGTAGCCGCGCACTTTCGGGGCCAGGCCGATCATCACCATCTCGCCGTCGGCCATGACCTTGTTGGTCGCGGTCGGCACCACCGCGTTCGAACGCGCCCCGCTGCCGACAATCGCCGTGAAGCCGAAGCCGCTGGCGCCGCGGCTGCGGGCCGCGTATTCGCCCGCCGCCGCCACCTGGATCTCCGTCGCCCCGACCGCGATCTTCGCCGTCATCGCGTCATAACAGTGGTCCGCCAACGCAAAAGCCGTCCGAATCTGCTCAATCTCCCAGCTTGACTTGTGGTAGCGGAAATGCAGATACGGCTCCGTGATGTCAACGATTTCCACCCCGACAAAGCCGTCGGCAATGCCCTGGTAGCAGCCGGCCGGCATCCGGTCGCCACCCACCAGACCGATTCGCTTCACTTGGCCAAGCGTCCGGTTCAGCTCGGCAAACAAAGCCGGGAAGTCGATGATGGTCGCGGCCGGGTACTCTTCGTCCGGCACCATGAACACCGGGAAATTCCTGGTTTCGGTGATGGCGCTGTCGAGCTGGGCGAACGGTTCGCTCTCGGGTCCGCCAAGCAGCATCGGCGGCCCCTGGCGCGGAACGAGCACGGCGCCGCTTTCAAACTGCGGGCACCAGCCGGTGAGGTACCAGCCGTTGCCGATGTTGAATTCGTCATAGTAGATCAAGGCCAGGTCAAGGTCCTGAGCCCGCAGAAGTTCACGCACCGCTTGCAGGCGATTCTGACTCTCGCTTTCAACCAGATAACCCATGACAGACTCCTTGCTTTTCTTCACTTCCAGCCCCGACCTGACGACCATCATCCCGGGAGAACCCACGACCATGAAAAGGCACGACAACACCCAGCCCCGGGCAACATGACGGCTTGACCCCGGTATATCTCAGCGCCACCGTGGCCAAAACGCACGCGGCCATAACGCCGACCTAAGACCGAGGACAACGAAACACCGGCCAAATATACCCCCGCTTCAGGCAAAAACCACGCCATCAGCCGAAAAACCCACCCCTTTGCTCAGAGTTTTTCCGCCGCCTGTCCGGGCGCCCGCCCGGCCCGCCCGACGCCGGGAAACATGAACTGCCGGAGGCAGTCACCCGGCAGGCCGGTGCAGGCAACGATCTTGGCGCAGGCCACCGCGTCTTCCAAAGCGTCATGATGGTGAAAATGATGACCAATATACGCGGCCACGTGGTTCAGCGAATGGCTGCGCAACCGTGGAAAACAACGACGGCTGATCTGCAGACTGCAGGCATACGCAAACGAAAAGGACGGAGCCTCATACAGCTCCAGAACCGCGCGCAGATGACGCAAGTCAAAGGGCGCATTGTGGATGATCACGCAGTCGGCGCTGCGCAACAGCTCGGACAACGCCGGCCAGACCTCGCCAAACTCCGGTGCCTCACGCACATCTTCCGGATGAATGCCGTGAATGGCGATGAAATCCGGAAAAAAATAACGGCGTGTCCGGTGCGGCCGGACCAGCCATTCGCGCTCGGCCAGACTCTGCCCGTCCTTCAGCAGCGTCGCCCCGGCAGCAC
Source organism: uncultured Lentisphaeraceae bacterium (assembly GCA_964407145.1). GTDB lineage: Bacteria > Verrucomicrobiota > Lentisphaeria > Oligosphaerales > Oligosphaeraceae > JAAZKI01. The sequence goes on from CAYOUR010000045.1 coordinate 13,602, forward strand.
ATATGCTGCCATCGCGGTGATTGGCAGTCTCGAAATCCAGCCCGGCCAAGATCATCTGTCACCTTCTCCTCATCCAACATGCCCTCGGACACTGCCCGGCGGAACACCCTCCAGCGCCTGACCAACCGCCAAGCACACCGTTCAGCCCCATTCCTTTGACCCGACCCCGACACAAGCATGGCCTGCGGCCGTGACCAGGGCGCCCCGTGCTGACCGCGACACAACGCCGCCGCCCTCAGCCGTCAA
>CAYOUR010000045.1:13947-21505 GCA_964407145.1 uncultured Lentisphaeraceae bacterium
TGACCAGGGCGCCCCGTGCTGACCGCGACACAACGCCGCCGCCCTCAGCCGTCAATGATTTTTTGCAGCTGCCGGGCCAGGCCTTCACCCTGACCGGAGGCGGCCAGACGACTGACCAGCGCCGCCAAACTCAAGTCCTTGAGGTCGTCGCCCTTCAGACCCGTCGAGGCAATGGCCTCCGCCAGGCGACCCACCAGGTTGTCCTCCTCCCCGGCAACCAGCTTGCGCGCCTCCGCACTGCGGTCAACCAGCCCATCCACCGACTTGGCCAGACTGATCGAACGGAAAAATTTCTCCAGGAACTGCCCGTCGCCGCCGACAATGTCGATCTTGGCCGTCTTCATGGCTTCGGACAACACCCGGGCCTGGGCTTCGGCCACCTGACGGTCGACATCAATGGCCGCCAGCTGGACGCGCTCGTCCTTGCCCAGACGCAGCTTGAACTCCTCATGCTCCTTGCCGACAGCGTCCAACTTCTTCATGGCGATGGCCTTCTGGTCAATGCCCTTGGCCTCGGCTTCAGCCTTCACCAGCAGGGCACCGGCCTCGGCCTTGCCCTGCAGTTCAATGGCATTGGCATCGGCTTCGCGGACCTTGACCGCCGCCAGACCAGGGGCGGATTCCTGGGCAATGGTGGCTTCGGCCAGCAGCTTCTTGGCCTGCGCGTCCTTTTCCGCACGCAAACGAACAGCCTCGCCTTCGCGCTCCGCCACGGCCTTCGTCCCCTCCGCCATCGTCACCTGCTGCTGGTACAGACTCTGCGCCGCCTTCTCCTTGGCTTCGGCCGCCTTGATTTCCAAAACCAGAGCCTGCTCCGCCTCCTGCTCTGCCTTGGTCACTTCCACTTTCTTCCGACGCTCGGCGCCGGCAAACTCAACCGTGTCCTTGATGCGCTCCTGCTCCTCCGCCACCGTCCGCTCGACTTTCACCCGCTCGCGGATGACATCGGCAATGGCCTTCTTCTGGATTTCAACCTCTTTTTCCTTTTCGATGCTGCGCAACGCGACCTGACGCTCACGCTCCACCGCCTCCAACTCACGCTCGCGGTTGACCCGCTCGGTCTCAACCTGCACGGCCTTCTCCTTGGCCTTGGCCGCAATCTGCGCCTGACGCTCCTTGTTCTCCTCGGCGATGCGCAATTCTTCTTCCGTCTGAATATTAGCCCGTTCGGCCTTCAAATGCTCCTCCGCCTGGATTTTGGCGGCTTCGGCCTGCTCGCGGGCCTGCACACTGTCGATCTCGCGTTTCTGGCGCGCCTCGGCCTCCGCCTGCTGCCGTTCCAACTCCAAAATCTTCTCCCGGGCGGCGACGTCCTGTTTCTTGATGACCGTCTCCCGGTTGCGGGTGAATTCATTGGTGGAGACGGCCTCGCGGGCGGTCAGTTCAGTGATTTTGCGGATGCCCTGGGCATCAAGGATATTATCGGGATCCAACGAGGCCAAGGGCGTCTGTTCCAGGTAGTCGATGGCCACGTCTTCAAGACGGTAGCCGTTAAGATCGGCCCCGATGACGCGGATGATGCGTTCCTTGAAGGTCTCGCGTTCCGTGAACAGCGTCGTGAACTCCATCTGCTTGCCGACCGTCTTGAGCGCTTCCGAGAACTTCGCCTGGAACAGCTCTTCAAGCGTCTCCTTGGTGGACGCGCGCCGGCAACCCACCGTCTGGGCGACCTTGAGCACGTCCTCCTGGGTCTTGTTCACGCGAACATAGAAGGACACCCGAATGTCGGCGCGGATGTTGTCCGCGCAGATCAGGCCATTGGCGCCGGTTCGATTGACCTCCATGGCCTTGACCGAGATGTCCATTTCCTCGGCCTTGTACAAAATCGGGATGACAATGCCGCCGGTGAAGGTGACATCTGGAGTCGACTTCAGCTTGTTGATGATCAGCGCCGTGCCCTGGTCCACCTTGCGATAGAACCGCACGGCCACCGAACAGATGAAGATGAACAGGAACAAAATCAAGACGGCGGCGGAAAGCGCCCCCCAACTGGTCAGAGAGCCGAGAAAGCCAGGTGCGACGGTGATGATGGCCAGCATGACATGTCCCCTTTCGATTTCCACAATCCAGCCTGCTCCCCGCCCACCCGGCGGGCCGGCAGGCCTCGCTTATCGGCAAAGCCGGACGTAATACGCGTCCTGGTTTTCATCGTAGCCAGTGATCTGCGCGGTGTCGCCCTTCTGCAGGGTTTCTCCGGACATTGTGCGCAGGGAAATGGTCAGAAAAGAGCCGTTGACGGTAAGGTCGCCCTCACCGAATTCACGGTCCACCCTGGAGCTGCGGACAACGCAGGCCTGGCCGATGAGATGGTGGTGGGCGTGGACGGTGACCGCGCCAAACACATGCCGCAACGGCCGCGCCGCCAAACCGGCCACGACGTAACTGACCGCCGTCGTGATGACCAGGCGCACCAGCCATACGAACCAGAAAGGCGCTGATGGCCAGCGGGAGGCGGGAAACCACACCAGACCGAAAAAACCCGTCAGCCAAAAGGCGATGATGAAAATGCTGCCGACAATCGTCGTCGGGACATGACCGACATTCAAAAAGGAAAACAGCCGCGACACCAACGGCGTGGCCGCGCCACGGCCAACCGCGTGCGCCATGCCGCTGCCCGCCACCTCGCCGGCCATGACCCCGCCCGTCAATACTTCCGACGCATGGGAAAGACCATGATGAAGATGGGCGGCCGCGCCTTCACTCAGACTTTCCGCAGCACCCTCCGCAACACCCTCCGCAACACCCTCCGCGGCGGCCTCGGCAACACCCTCGGCAACACCCTCCGCGGCGGCCTCGGCGACACCCTCCGCGGCACTTTCCACCACCGCTTCCGCAGCTCCTTCCACGACCCCTTCGGCGGCGCCATCCACGGCGCCGCCGCCGGCATCCAGCCAATCCAGATCGACCATGCCAAAGACAAAAATCAGCCAGTAGGCCAGCATCAGCAGCAGGGGTATGGTGTAAATCAGCATTCCACCGCTGAAGATAAATTCGACAAAGTCGATGAATCCCGCCATTGCTGATTCCCTTTCCTGCCGTGACCGCGGAAAATGGCCATTATGCAAGATGTTACCAAAACCGGCTTTTTCAAGTGGTCGGGACGCAAGTTATGCGATTATTTGGTAATCGGTCAGTGTACAACCTGACGCATCGCCGGGGTGTACACTGACCGATTGCCTTATTTGCGAGCCGCAGCCGCGCCCCGCGCGGCGTGGCGCCTTGAGGCCATTGGCTGATCACCCATGTCGTCCATCATCCATGACACCCATTTCCCATTTCCCATTGTCCGTCGTCTTTGGGGCGCCTGTCGAAGAGGTTATTCAGGCAATCAGGAGTTATAGTAAGACACCGTCCGAAAAGACCGATTTTGGAACAGGCAGCGCCCCACCCATGAACGGCTCGATGGGGCGTGACTCAAAAGCTTTGGACCCCCAGGTTTTTCGAACAAAACCGCCCTGGTAACAGCAAGGTTCCCCCCGCGGGCGGCCTGCCGGGCCGCAACATAAAAATCCAAGGCAGGCGGCCCACAAGGCCAAGCCGCCCTGGATATGACCCATTTTTTCGAAGCCCCCCCGGAGGGACGACACATAACCGCCTTGGAACAGGCAGCGTACAGGCGGCTCTGCAGGCTTTTCGAGAAAGGTTGCTGGCGTTACGGTGAGACTGCTCCGACGACGTCATGCAAGAGGGCGCACAGAAGCAAAGTGCATTGGACTTGGTGATCATGGAAGTCTTGACACGCGGGAAAGGCCGGGCAGTGGCAGAAGCATCAGTTGACACGTCGTTCCTGGCTGATCTGTCAGCCCATTGGCTGGACGGCCCAGTTCAGTCCGTCACCGGGCTGGTTCCGGCCGGCAGCCCCGACCGGTCGGCTTCGCGGCTCGTGGCCGTCGACCAAACCGGCCGCCGTTTCGTCCTGGAAGGCGTTCGCCCGGACCGCGCCGCTGCCCGGACTCGGCAGGCAACCATTCTCCTGACCCTGGCCAGCCATGGCGTGGCGCCGCTGCTGCCCTGGATGACCACGCGGAACGGCGCCCGCGGCGTCTTGACAGGGGGGCTGTTCTGGCAGCTGCGTTCCTGGCAGGACAGCCTCGAACTGCCCCGCGATGAATATGGCCGGCAAGCCTGGAGAGGCAACGCCCTGGCCGATTTTCTCGTTTCCCTGCGCCACGGCAGCCGAAAACTGCCGCCGCCATTGCTTGGAAACACCTTTTCCACCGTCGCCTATGTCGACCGGCTGCTGCCGCTGATCGCTGCCCGCCATCGCGCGCTGCACACCGACCTGCTGCCGATCTGGACGCAACTGGCGGATTTCCGGCAGGCGCATGCAACCCTGCCCCTGGCCTGGTGCCATGGCGACCTCCACCCGCTCAATGTGCTCTGGGCGCAAGACGGCCTGAACGCGGTCATCGACTGGGAATTCACCGGCGTCAAAGCGGAAGGCTACGACCTGGCCAATCTCCTCGGATGCCTCGGCGTGGACAACCCGGAATTCCTCACCGGTGACATGGCCCAAGCCGTCTGCACCGGACTGGCCAAAGCCCGACTCTTCGCCCCGCAAACTTGGCAATGGCTCCCGGAATACATCGTCGCACAACGATTCGGATGGATGCGCGAATGGTGCTGGCGACAAAACCACGACATGATCTGCCAGGAGCTGGACTTCATGTGGCTCCTGCTCGACAACCGGGACTTCCTCCGCCAACGATGGCGCGCCTGGCATGACCTGAGCCGTACCACATAAAAAACCGCAGAACAAGCTCAACTTGCAGCCCCGTGATTCTCCGGCTGCTCAACATCCGGCCTTGTTCATGGCCCCGTGCATCTCTTCCATGCCTTAAATTCTGTGCCCATCGATGTCCGTCGGGGGGGCACTCGGACGTGACTTCAGACGGACCCGGGGCCGACGGCAAACAGTCCGCTGGTCCACTCGGCAATCGTCTGGCGGGACACTTCTCTGGCACCCAGGCCCTGATAGCGGCTCAGCACCTCCTGGTACTGCTCGTTCAGGATGCCTGACAGGATCAGGTGCCCGCCCCCGCCGCTTCGATCCACCAGCCGAAGCACAGCCTCAGCCTGGGCCAAGAGTACCACCGCGAGAATATTGGCGGCCACCAGCCGGGCCGGCCGCGACGGCTGGAACTCGCCCAAGGCGCCATGCTCAAGCACAACATCATGAATCCCGGCCAGAGCCAAGTTTTCGCGGGCCGTGTCCACCGCCTGCGGGTCGTTGTCAAACGCCGTCACCGGCGTGTAGCCCAACAGGCGCGCACCGAACGACAAAATGCCGGAACCGCAGCCGGCATCCAAAAAAGACACCGGCCCCTGACGACGCTCCAGTTCGTCAATGAACTGCAGGCACGCCTTGGTCGTGCCATGATGCCCCGTGCCGAAACACATGCCGGGATCAAGCGACAAGATGACGTCGCCGGCCTGGGCCTCGTAGGTCTCCCAGCTCGGCTTCACCACCAGGCGCTCCGAAGCGCGAAACGGGTGAAAATACTTCTTCCAGCTTTCCGCCCAATCCTCCTGCTGCATGGTCTGACACGTAATCACCGGCTTCCCCTGCAGCATGTCGTCCCAGCCGGAAAGCGCGTCGGCCGCCGCCTGGCGCAGAGCCTCGACCTCATCCGGCCCGTCCGCCAGCAGATAGGTCGCACCCTGCCCCGTTTCACGGCTGGTATACGACGACGGCGTCAGACCAGCCGCGGCCAATGCTTCCTCCAAAATCGGCACATCGGCGCCCGGACTGGTGATGACGACAACGTGCAATACCTTCATCGCCTGATTCATGGAACATCCCGCCAATAAATTTCGAGAGTGAGTAACACGCCGTTTTTTGGCAAAAACCCGGGGGGCTTCAAAGCCAGCCAACTTGGCACGCCCCCCCCCCAAAAAAGCTGCCGCAGCTGCCGCCTGCCGGTCAGCGCCCATACGGCGAAAGCCGGCGCAACTCCTTGATGATCGGCGGCGTCGCCGCGATGATCGCATCAATTTCCGCCTCGGTGTTGTAGCGGGAAAGGCTGAAGCGAATCGACCCGTGCAGCGCCTGATAGTCAAGCCCCATGGCCCGGAGCACGTGCGACGGCTCCAACGAGCCCGACGTACAGGCCGAACCGGAAGACGCACAGATGCGCGCCGCCTCGTACATGCGCAGCAAAATGGCCTCGCCCTCAATGTACTTGAAGCAGATGTTCAACGTGTTGGGAAGCCGATGTTCGGGGTCGCCATTGACCAGCGGGTCGGGACACGCCGCCAACAGGCCGCGCTCCAGCTTGTCCCGCAACGCTTTCACCGTCGTCTTCTCTTCCGTCATGTGCGCCAGGGCCAGCTCCGCGGCCTGGCCAAGACCGGCAATCCCGGCCACGTTTTCCGTGCCGGCGCGCCGGCCGTGCTCCTGATGCCCGCCAATGACAAACGGCACAAACGGCGTGTGCCGACGAACATACAGCGCCCCAACCCCCTTCGGCGCATGCAACTTGTGACCGCTCAAGGCCAGAAAGTCAATCTTGGTCTCCCGCAGACAGATCGGCACCTTGCCGACCGCCTGAACCGCGTCCGTATGGAAAAGCGCGCCCTTCTCATGCGCAATCTCGGCCAACTCGACAACCGGATAGATGTTGCCTATTTCATTGTTGGCCCACATCACCGACACGATCGCCGTCTCCTCCGAGACCACGGCCCGCGCCTCGTCCAAGTCCAGACGGCCATGCTTGTCCACCGAAAGATAATCAACGTGCCAGCCGCGCTTCTGCAAAACATGGCACAAGCTGTAGACGGCAGGGTGCTCCACCGCCGTCGTGACGATCCGACGGCGACCCTTCTGCGTCTCCAACGCACTCAGAATCGCCGCGTTGTCCGCCTCCGTCCCGCAACTGGTGAACACCACCTCGTCCGCTTCCGCGCCAAGCAACGCTCCGATGGATTCCCTCGCCGAAGCAATGGCCGCCGCGGCACTGTTGCCAAACGGATGGGGGCTGGAGGGATTGCCGTACCACATCGTCAAAAACGGCTCCATCGCCGCAAAGACCTCCGGCGCGATCCGCGTCGTGGCGTTGCTGTCTACATAGATGATGTCTTGATCACTCATGACTTATGTCCAAAAAGAATGATTGTGAAAAAAAACAACAAAACCGATGCCGGGACTGGTGGATTCCTGCCACCCCTTCCCGGCGCCAACCCGTTAACTATATCGCCAAAACATGACCCTGCAATGACAAAGGACGCTTTTCTTCCACGCCACGATTTGAGAATTCCATAGCAGACAGTAGGTTATTTTGTTTTTGAGTGCGGCGCGCCCGGCCCATCCTTTCAACCTTGAAACTTTACCTGTTTGGAGTCACGATGCGTTGTCTGACCCTTTTTCTGCACCCCCTCCTCGCCCTTGCCGCCGCCGCCGCCGAACTGCCCCTGGGCAATGACTTCGACTGGGAAACCCCAGCCGGCCACGGCCGACAGCAAGTCGATGCCAATGGCGTCATCAACGTCATGCTCACACTCCCGACAACCGACACCGCCAAAGACTGCTGGCAGCGTGCCAGACTGAAAAACAGCACCC
>CAYOUR010000046.1:0-21378 GCA_964407145.1 uncultured Lentisphaeraceae bacterium
GCTGCACACCAATGATGTCACCCAGAGCGTGGACCGAATCATCGACGTGTTTCCGTCGGAGCGTCAGAATCAGGTCCGTTCCCAGCTGGCGCCCTGCCTGGAGGCGATTGTCTCGCAGCGGTTGCTGCCGCGCCTGGGCGAGGGCGGCGGCCGGGTGGCCGCTTTTGAAGTGCTGATCGGCACCACGGCGGTCCGCGCCATGATCCGGGACAGGAAGACGCATCAGCTGCGCGGCATGATGGAGACTTCGGCCAAGGACGGCATGGTCACCATGGAACGGGCCTTGCGGGATCTGTTCGAGGCGAAGAAAATCAGCCGGGAGACGATGCTGACGATGATGCCGCTGTAGTCGGCACGATCGCGGCCGCCGCGCCACGGCGGCCTGGCCGGTCATCAGGCAGACAAAAGGGAGTCGGGCATGGCCTTGATTGATTGTCATTTTCATTCGGATGTTCTGGGGCGGGCGAGTTCGATGCTCGTGCTGCTGCCGCAACGGGCACGGACACAGATCGGCCTGGAGTGCGCCGGCGCCGGCGCCGGTTCCGGTCGCCGTCTTTACCCCGTGCTTTACCTGCTGCACGGGCTCAGTGACGATCACACCATTTGGACCCGGCGGACCTCGATCGAACGGTATGTCGCGGGTCTTGAGCTGATCGTGGTCATGCCCAATGGCGACCGCGGGTTCTACACGGACCACGAGGCCGGACCGCGCTACTGGACCATGTTGTCCGAGGAGCTGCCCGCACTGGTGGCGGACATGTTTCCGGCCAGTACCCGGCGGGAGGATACCTTCGCCGCCGGGTTGTCGATGGGCGGCTATGGCGCTTTGAAGCTGGCGCTTCGCTGCCCGGACCGCTACGCCGCCGCCGTCGGCCTGTCCTCGGTGGCCGACATCCGCCAGTGGCTGGACATGCAGCCCCAGGACCCGGAGCGGAAACGGATTTTCGGCGGCGCCGACCGCCTGGCGGAGCGCGGCAACGATTTGTTTGCCCTGGCGGAGTCGGCCGTTCGGTCGGCCACGCCGCCCCGTCTTCTGCAGGTCTGCGGCACGGAGGACGGCCTGTACCAGGGCAACGTCCGCTTCCGCGAGCACCTGCGTTCCCTGTCCTATCCGGGCTATGAGTATCGTGAGGGGCCGGGCACGCATAACTGGGCGTTCTGGGACACCTGGATTCAGGCCGGGCTGCAGTTCCTGTGCGGCGGCAGTCAGAAGCAGGGGTGAGCAGGCGGGGTCATATGGGTTCCGAGCAGTCGCTGAAGATGACGTTCAAGGATGGCACGCTGCTGCTGGAGGCGCCGGCGGCAACGCCTCTGCCGCTGGCCGAATGGGGGGTCTTTGACGAGCGGGTCGGGCAGTGGCGGGCGGAGGCCCGCCAGTACGCCGCCGTGGTCATGTATCTGCACCGGCGGGGCATCGCCTACGACGACCGGGCGCGGGCCTATGAGGTCCTGCCGTTGGAGTGGCGTGGCGGCGGCAAGCAGCCGCGGGAGTACCAGGAAGAGGCGCTGGCCAGCTGGTGGGGCCAGGGCGGCCGCGGCCTGGTCGTGCTGCCGACCGGCACCGGCAAATCCTATGTCGCCCAGCTGGCCATGGCCCGGGTGCGGCGTTCGACGCTGGTGGTCGCGCCCACCATCGACTTGATGGAGCAATGGGCGCGCCAGCTGGAGGCGGCCTTCGGCATTCGCGTTGGTCTGCTGGGCGGCGGCAGCCGTGAGGTGCTGCCGGTCACCGTCAGCACCTATGATTCCGCCGCCATGATGATGGATTTCATCGGCAATCGGTTTGGGCTGCTGGTGGTGGACGAATGTCACCACCTGCCCGGTCCGGCGTACCAGCAGCTGGCGCGTTTCGCCATCGCGCCGTATCGGCTGGGCCTGAGCGCCACGCCGGAACGGCCGGACGGCGGCGACGCCGTGCTGGACGAACTGCTCGGGCCAGTCTGTTACCGGCGCGACATTGACGAGATGGAGGGCAGCGTCCTGGCGGCCTATCGCACCGAACGGATTTGCCTGGAGTTGGACGAGGATGAGATGCGCGACTATGAAGCGAACCGGTCGGTATACATCAACTTTCTGCACGCGAACCGGATCAACCTGTCGGCGCCGCGCGGCTGGAATCAGTTCCTGCTGGCCTGTTCCCGTCTGGCCAATGGCCGTGAGGCTCTGCGGGCCTATCTGACCCAGCGGCGCATCGCCCAGGCCAGCCGGGCCAAGCTGCGGCAGGTCTGGGACCTGCTTTGCCGTCATTCCCAGGAGCGGGTCCTGTGCTTCACCGCCGACAACCGGACGGCCTACGACCTGGGCCAGCGTTTTTTTCTGCCGGTCATCACGCATCACACGAAAATTACGGAACGGCGGGTCCTGTTGGACGGCTTTCGGTCCGGGACCCTGCCGTTTCTGGTGACGAGCCGTGTTTTGAACGAGGGCGTCGATGTGCCTGAGGCCAGTGTCGGGATCGTGGTCTCCGGCAGCGGGAGCATCCGCGAGCATGTGCAGCGCCTGGGGCGGATTCTGCGTCCGGCGGCGGGCAAGCAGGCTGTCCTGTATGAGCTGATCAGCTATGGGACGGCGGAATGGAACGTGAGTGATCGGAGGCGCCAGCATCGTGCTTACGAAAGACCTGATTCTCTGCCGGAATGACCGCGGCCGGCTGCGGCCGCTCTTTATCCCGGTTGACAACGAGCGTTTCCAGGATTTGGCGGCGGAAATCCTGGCGGTCTTCGACGCCGAAAAAGGGCCCTCCCGCGAGGAAATCGACGAGGTGGCCGCGGAACTGACCGCGCAGTGGCCCAATCTGCGGCAGGCGCGCGGCGTGCTCAAGGCAGCCAGCGACCTGGCTGAATTTTCCCAGCCGGCGGAGCTGGACTACGTCGGCTGCCGGCAGGAAGTGCTGCGCACGGCCGCGGAACTGCTGCGGCGGCAGTCGTTTGCCGGCGAGGAGTCTTACCGCTCGGCCGTCACGGCCCGGCTGGCCGGCAACGCCTTGCTCGAGAGCGGTGAGCTGTATGCTGACCTGCCGGCGAACGACCGCCTGCGCGCGTTCCCGCCGCTCACCAGCCGGCAGTTGCTGGAGCGGTACAACTGCGGGCTGGTGCAGGGGCTTCTGCTGCAGGCCGCCAGTCTGACCATAGATGCCGGCGCTTCCTCACCGGCGCGGCTTCGGCGGCTGATGCGCTACTTGAAATTCTTCCGCCTGCTGGCGCGCGGCGAGCAGCGGGACGACGGTCTGCGCCTGACCGTGGATGGGCCGGCCAGCATTCTGGACCAGACCCGCCGCTACGGCCTGCAGCTGGCCAGCTTTTTCCCGGCCGTCTGCGGGCTGGAAGTTTGGCGGCTGCAGGCTGAAGTCGCCTGGCGGGGTCAGACTTGCCGCCTGGAGCTGGATTCCGACTGCGGGCTGGTGGGGCATTATCGTCACTTCGGGGCATACGTGCCCGAAGAAGTCACCCTGTTCGAACAGCATTTCCGCCGCACCGCCGCCGGCTGGAAAATTTTGGCCGAGCCGGCGTTCCTGGGTGGCGGGCGTGGTGGAGAGCTGATTTTCCCGGACTTCAGCTTTGCGGACGACTCCGGCCTGGTGGTGCACCTGGAGCTTTTTCACCGCTGGCATCAGCGTCAGCTGTCGGCGCGCCTCGAACACCTGGAGCGGAATCCGGCTCTGCCGCTGATCATCGGTATTGACCGGGCGGCCTGCCGTGACCAGGAGCTGCGCGAACGGCTGGAACAGTCGGAGACGCTGGACGGGCGGACCTTCCTGTTCCGGGACTATCCAACGGTTGACAAAACTCTGAAATGCCTGGAGCGTTTCCCGAAGCGCTGAACATCGTTCTGCCCGGCGGCGCCCCGCGCCGCCGCCGCAATTCGTCAGGAGACGACATGGAGACAGATTCTTCTTCGCAGGGCCGTTCCGGCGCCGCCGTCAGCGCGCCGCCGTCAGGTCATCATCATCGCCGTCATCGTTCCCAGCGGTCGTGGTGGCATGCCTGGCGTCGTCGTTGGCATCATCTTCTGACGGGTATGGCGCAGGTGCCGATGTGCGGCCTGCTGATTCTGCTGGTCATGCTTCCCCTGATCTACCAGGGCGGCGAATACTGGTGGTTGCCGGTCGCGACTAGTCTGGTGCTGGTGTTGTATGTGTTCTGGGGCCTGTCCGCGTGGTGGCTTGGCGGAGAAACCGGGCGCTGGCACTGGCATGCCGGCATGCTGCTGTTCGCCCTGCCGTTGGGGCTGGGGCTGGCACAGGCCATGCCCATCCCGGACGGCCTCGTGACCCGGCTGTCCCCGTCCGGTTGGCCATGGTGGGAGGGCCTGCGGCAGCTCGGGCTGGGCGACATCCGTCCGTCCCTGTCCCTGGCGCCTGACTATACCCTGCGCACCTGCGAGCTGCTGCTGCTGTGTCTTCTCACCTTTACTTTGTTGCTGCAGCAAGCCCGGCATCGCGCCGCGTTGCGCCTGGTGGCCGCGGCGGTCGCCCTGTCCGCCTTTGTCAATGCCGCGTACGCCTTCTGGGAATTCTGGCGTGATGACACCGGCGGCGGCATGTTGCAGATGACCGTGTTTAAGGGGGCTTTCCTGAACCGCAACCATTTTGGCTTCATGATGCACTTGGGGGCGCTGTCGGCGATGGGGCTTTTGGCGGCGGTCGGCGCCGCCGGGCGCCGGCAGCGTGACGACACGTCTCCCGCCTGGGGGGGGATTCTCATTCCCATGACCTTCATGTTGTTCGGCATACTGACCGCGCAGGTGCTCAGCCTGTCCCGCGGCGCCTTCATGGCGACGGTCACGGCCGCCATGTGTTTCGGTCTGATCTGGCTGGTGCGCGGGGCGCGGGTCGCCGGTGGCCGCCAGAAGGTCCTGGCCCTGGCCATGATCCTCGGGGCGGCGTTGCTGATGGCCTTGCCGCCGGCTCTGAGCCGGTTGTCTGAACGCTATCAGCATCTCCTGGACAGCGAGTCGTTTGACGGTGAGGACCGTCTGATGGTCTGGCGTGACACCGTGGCCTTGATCAAGGACTTTCCCTGGGCCGGGACGGGGCTTGGGGCATACGGGGATGCGATTCAGCCGTATGAGCGGGGAGTTTTTCGGGACGGCCTGATCGAGCATGCCCACAACGACTGGCTCGAGATGACGGCCGAGGTCGGCCTGCCGATGGCGTTGGTCATCATTGGCCTGGCCGGATGGCTGCTGGGCGGCGCCACGCGGCGGATATGGCGGCAGAAGGACATGACCATGCGCTGGATCGGCCTGGGGGCATTGGCCGCCGTGCTTGGTGGGCTGATGCACGAAGTCGTTGATTTCAACCTGCTGGCCATGCCCAACGCAATGCTTTTTTCCGCTCTTCTGGCGCTGGTTTTCATCTGCGGCCGGCACCGGTCGGGCGCAGTCTCCGGACCTTCTCCCGCGGAAGGCGGGGACGGGCGCGGTTTCGTACCCGTCGGTGAGCCGTTGACCGAGACGTTGGTGGCGACGGAAGATGGTACCGGCCGCTGGCGGCCGCGGCGACTGGTCTTCCTGGCCGGCGCCCTGGTGGTGCTGGCGGCGCTTCCCTGGCAGTTCCGGCGCTGCCAGGCGGCCTGGCGGCACATGCAGCTGTACGACGAAGTCGAATCAGCCGGCCGTGGCTGGCAACCGGGATGGAAGGACTATCAGCGGCGGGTGGCGCTGGCCGACGCGGCGCTGGCCGGCTTTCCCGGGCACCCCGCGATTCTGCGCCTGCGGGCGCTGAGCCTTGCCCCGCTGGCGTTTCTGCTTCCCGGCGAGTCACTGGAGCTGATGGCGGCAGCCCGTTCAGACAGCGCGGCCGCGTGCCGGCGTTTGCCGGCCGATGGCGATACCCTGCGCATCGGCGCCAATATCCATGAACAGGCCGGACTGCTGGATGGGCGCGTGGATGAAGGGCTGGTGTTGGGGCTGTATGAACGCGCCCTGGCCAGTCAGCCCAGGATCACGAACATGCTCCGGGAAGTCGCCGAGGCCAGGCGCCGGTCGTTTCATCGCCTGGCTGTCCGCGAGGGCCTGGCCGCGCCGGCGACCGTGCAGAGCCGGCAGCGCGCCCTGGAGCTGTACCTGGAGTATCTGCAGGCCGGCGGCGGCTATTCCCAGGACCTGTTCGCCGTGATCATGGAATTGACCGACAGCCAGAAGCAGCTCCTGGACATCCTGCCGCAGGATTCCCGGATGAACCGCGTCCTGTTTGATTTTCTGGTCTCCCGCCAGGATTACGGCCAGGCCTTTGAATTGCAGGCCAAGATGGAGTCGGAGCTGCCGGTGGTCACGGACGGCGCACGGGAGGCGGTGGAGTCGCGGCGCGACTGGCTCGGCCGCCAGGCCCAGCTGCTTGGCCTGGCCGGCCAATGGCCGGCGCGAGCGAAGCTGATGCCCGAGTATCTGGGGCTTGCGGCGGCGGTTGTCGAAAACCGCCTGGTTCAGGTTGACGCCATGCTGGCCGACGGCAAGGTGCGCGAGGCGGGCAATTATCTTCTCGGGCTGAGACGCGAGGCGCCGGTGTCGTATCCGGCGTTGCTGCGCGAAGCGGAAGTCAGTCTGTCGCTGGGCAAGGCCGACCAGGCGCCGCACATCCTGTTGCCTTTTGCCTATGGTGTCCTGGACCCGCCATCACCAGCGCAGTTGAGCCAGGCCCTGGATTTGCTTGGACAAATCGGCGAGCAGGGATTTGCCACGTTCAATATCAGGGAGCGCTTTTTGCGGGTTGTCCTGCCCCTGCTGCTGGCCGAAGCCGCGGCGGGCCAGGCGCTGCCCATTGGCCTGGAATGGGCCGGTGAGCTGGAGGGGTTGGAAAAGACCCTGGCTGACGACGACCGGGTCAGCTGGCTGCAGCGGCATTTGCTGCCTTATTATGCCGGCCGGGCGTATGAACTGGCCGGTGCGCCGGACCGGGCACGGGAGGCGTATCGCCGCAGTCTGGACCTTTCGCCGGGCAATATCCTGCCCCTGCTGCGGCTGGAAAAACTGGGCCCGGGAGGGGCGGAGCAGCTGTCGCTCGGTGAGCCTGACCGTTCGCTGCTGGCCTTGTATCATGAGGTGCGACAGACGGCGCCGGTCATGGCGCGCTTCACGTCCGCGCTGGCCTGGTGCGGCCTCGTCGTCCGGCCGCCGGCAGTCCAGCACTTCCATGAAAGCATCGAGGTCGATTACCTCTGGCTGTGCACCGGTGATGTGCAGTTTGACTGCACCATGGAGGTCGAGATGGCCAATGCCGACGGCCGGCTTTATGCCGATTCGCTGCCCTTGGCGCAAGGCGACCGTTCCACCGTGGGTTGGCGGGTCGGCGAGCTGGTGGCGAAGCGTCGCCAGTACAGCCCGATGCTGCAGATGGCCCGCGGCGGCAACCCGGTCAGGAACTGCCAGGTGACCGCCACCGTCCGGATGAGGAGTCATCATGCGGCGGCGCGGCGCCTTTTTGAGCCCGTGCCCCCCGCCATGACGCCGGCCTTCCAGGTCGTCGGGCAGTAGGCGGCCGGCGTCGGCCGATGGCGGTGGCGGAGCGCCGGGCGGGCTATGGCGCCGCCGGCGTTTCGGGCGCAAGGTCGATGGACCGCGGCGGCGTCCAGGTTTTGCGGATGGCGGGCGGGTCGGCAATCATGCGCAGGACGCGGAAGCCGAGCATGTTGCCGGTCGAGGCGGCCGGCAGCCGGGCGCGGTTGGCGGAGCGGCATTCAGCGGCCTCGACGTACCAGTTGCCCCCGCGCAGATTCCGGTAGAGGTGATATTCGGCGGCTGGCGTGTCGTCCCCGGGGTAGTTGGCGTATTCGTCCAGGCACCATTCCCAGACATTGCCATGCATGTCGTACAGGCCCAGGGCATTGGCTCGGCGCCGGCCGACCGGGCTGGTTCGGCGGTAGTTGTTGTCGGCGAAGTCAGCCCAGTGTTTCAGGGCGTCGGGGTGGTCACCGAAGCAGTAGGCGGTCGTCGTGCCGGCCCGGCAGGCGTATTCCCATTCGGCTTCGGTTGGCAGCCGGTAGGTGCCGACCGGGACATTCTCGCGTTGGCAGAGGAGATGGGTGAAGCGCTGGCAGTCATACCAGCTGACTTCTTCGACCGGCCGGTCGTCGCCCCGGAATCCGGATGGGTTGTGGTCGGCGCCCATGATGTCGCGCCATTGCGCCTGGGTGACTTCGTATTTGCCCAGGTAGAAGTGATTGGGGAAATCGACCGTGTGCGGCACTTCGATGTCCCCGCGCCCGGTTTCGGAGAGCGGGCTGCCGATGGTGGCGGTTCCGGCCGGCACCAGCCGGAACAGCATGCCGATCGAATTGCGCACTTCGACCGGCAGGCCTTCCTGCTCGGAAACCAGGAGCTGGGTATCGCGCATGCCGGCGCTGCCCGGAGCGAGCCCGTCCAGAGGCGCCAGAAAGGCCGGGAACACTTCGTTCAGGCCGGGCAGCGCCCGGGCCCGGTCAGCCAGCGGGCGGATGACTTCCGGGGACGCTGCCGGTCTGGCGGCGGCTCCGGCGGCCAGGGCGGCGGCAGCCTGGCGGCTGGCGCGCCGCGGCTTGAACAGAAAATGCTCCAGGCAGGCGAGCAGAATGACCAGTTCGGTTGCCCATAAGGCATAGCGCCACTTGGGGCAACGCCGCCGCGGCCGCGCTGCCTGCGATTGCGGCCGCGGCGGCCGCGGCGGAATGACAAATCGCGGTCGGTGGCCGGCGGCAGCCGGTGATGGTTGTTCCGCGGCCGGGGGAGTCGGCGGCCTTTCGGTGGCGGCCGGCGGCCGGTCCGGTGGCGGCAAGACTGGCTTGGGGGTGTGTTCAGGCGTGTTGTTCATGCTGCTTGGTGTCCGTCGGACCGGCGTCATGGCTGGGCGAACTGGCGCCAGGCGCCGTTCGGAAGTCGGGCCGGGGAGGGCTGGCATGGCATGGCCGGGTGGCCTCGGGTTATTGTTTTTTCCACATGGCGACCATGCCGGCCGCAGTGAAGGCGAGGTTGGTGGCTGCCCCCGCCAGGAAGGGCGGCAGCCAGCCATTCTTGCCAAGCACGAGCGTGAACTGGCCGATCAGGTAGAAGAGGACCAGCATGGCGACCGCGGCGGCAAAGCCGCGAATGACTCCCGACCGCCCGGGGACGATGGTCAAGGCGATGCCGAACAAGGCGCCGACCAGGCTGGCCAGGGGGAAGGTCAGGCGATTCCAGAACAGGACCCGCAGCAGTCGCCTGACCCTGGCCGTCGGCATGAAGTCGTCCTGCAGCACGCGGTGCAGTTCGCCCAGGGTGAGCAGCTCCCAGTTGCGGCTGTGGCTGAGGATGTTGTCCGGAGTTTCCGGGTACGACGCCATTTTCTGGGTGAAGAAGCGGGGCGGGCCATCCAGGTTGTTGCTGCCGGTTTCGTAGACTTTCACGTCGCCGGCCGTGAAAATCCAGGTGTTGAGGCGGTGTTCGGCGCGCAACGCGGAGAGCACCCAGGCGGTGGAGCCGTCCGGCCGGTATTGGCGGACGATGGCGCCGCGGGACTGCCCGTCCGGGGAGAAGTCTTCAAAGAACCAGTCGCGTCTTTCCGCGGGGTTGTGGAAGGCGATGCTGTTCCGGTCCTGCTTCCGGCTGCCTTCGGTCCATTGGGTGTAGACTTCCTGGGCGTAGCTGGCGGAACGCGGCCCCAGAGCCTCGTTGACCGTGAAGACGGCGACGCAGACCAGGCCGGCGATGAGCCAGACCGGAATGGCGCAGGCCGCGATCGACAGCCCGGCCGCCCGCAACGCCGTGATTTCGTTGTTGCGGCCCATCATCATGGTCATGAAGCTGGCGGCCAACAGGGTGGAGATCGGGGCGATGTGGGTGAGGTTCTGCGGCTGGCTGGCCAGGAAATAGGCCAGGGTCACGGCCGCCGGGACCTCCTTCCCCAGGAAATCGCCCAAGTCGTCAAACACGTCGTTGACCAGGAAGAGCACGGCAAAGGCCACCAGGGCGCAGACCAGCGGCACGGCAAAGCTGACCGCAAAGTAGCGCAGGATTTTCGGTGACAGCCGGCGGACGGCCGGGGAGAAGGTCGGTAGGGCGTTGGCCATCGCGGGAGTCTTTCAGCGCGGCTTCTTGCTGAGCAGCTTCATTTTCGCCATGCGGGTGCAGGTGACTTTTTCGGGCAGGCCGCGGTAGGAGGTCTTGAACATGCCGACCAGGGCGGTCAGCCAGCCAAACGGAATGAGGAACAGCGTGTAGAAGAACGCCCGGCCCATCCAGAACGGGCGGCCGTCGACCCGGATCAGGAAAATGCCCCAGAACCGCTGCCCGACGGTCTGTACCGCCAGGGCGATGCACAGCGTGAAGTACATCAGCAGCCAGACCCAGAAGAGGATGAAGCCGAAGTAGAAGACCTTTTCGGGTCCGACCAGCCCGAGATAGAACAGGAGGGCGAAGAGCAGGTAGATGGCGATGGCGCCGGCCAGGACGATGCCGGCGTCGATGAGGCCGGCCAGGAAGCGGTGCATCAGGCTGGCATGGGCGAACGTCTCCAGCTTGACCTTGACCAGGGCATTGGTGGTGACGATGTCCTCGGCGCTCAGCGTCATGCGCTTCCTGATGCGGGCCAGGATGGTGTCATGCTCCTGGCGGAGCTTTTCCTCGACCTGGGCAATGAGCAGCGGCTTCAGGAACGGCAGGTTGACGGCCTGCTCCCACTTGGGCAGAAGCGTGGTCCGCACCTGGCTGAACGCGTTGATCTTGCCCTCCTGCGCCCAGCGAATCAGGGTGTCCTGGTCGGCCGGGCCGAATTCTTCCCCGGCTTCATTTCGGGCCAAATACAGTTTTTCGGTTGCCATGGAAGGAGTCCTGTTGGTTATGCGGAAAAGACCGCCCGGGGCGGGGGCAAATCGGCCGGAGGCAAAAACGGTTCAAAAACGGCCTTTTTCGGGGAGACGATTTGACAGCGGGGCAAAGCATGTATAACATAACGCCCGAACCATGATTTTGTATTGGTGTCCGTAAAAACACCGGAAAAAATCACCCTTTTCGAACTCCTGTGTCATCCTGGTGTCCTAGGCACTGGGGTGCCTTTGCGCGCCTGCGGGGGGGGAGCGCGCGACATGCTTCCTGGCCTGCGCCCCCGCCGTCCCGTCGGATTCGATTTGCCAGCACGCCTGTGTTTCTGATAGAGAATGGAGAACTAGGACATGAATGATGAAAACGACAACCGCGCCTACACGACACGGCACATATGGGCCCTGCCCACGGAGTCCAACCACACCGCCTATGTCGGTTTGACGGATTTTCTGACCGAGGAGCTGCAGGCCATTGTCAGCGTTGACTTGCCGATGGTGGGTGACGAGCTGGACATTGACACCTTCTGCATTCATCTGCATATCGGTTCGCGCATCCATCATCTGCGTTCGCCGCTGACCGGCCGGGTGCTGGAAATCAACAAGGACGTGCTGGACAATTCGAGCCTCCTGCATCTCAATCCCTACAAGCATTGGCTGTATCGGATGGAATATGACGACCCCGAGGAGCTGGACCTGCTGATGAATTCAACGCAATACCAGCGTCATCTGGACATGTTATGAGTGAGGACCGCTCCGCATCGACCGGCTGTGCCGCACCGCCCGGCCAGGTCGATGGCGCCAGCCCGTGTTCCGTCTCCAAGCCTGAGGCGCCTCTGGCGGCTCAGGCTTTACGCGTTTGCGGCGGTGCCGCCGGGTCGTCGGCCGGCATCGCCGTCTGGCGTCTGGCCGTGATGGGTATGGCGCTTGGCCTGGGGCTGATTCTGTCGTCCTTCTGGCTGTTCCGCCGGTTCCCGCTGCCGTTTTATTTTTACGGCCAGCTGCTGCCGGTGTCCATGTGGCTGTGTGGCGTCCTGCCGCCTCCGCGGACGGCCTTGAAGTGGCCGCGGTTGTGCGGCGCTTCGCTGACGGTGGCCGGCCTGGCGCCCTTTCTGACCTGGCATCTGCGCAGCGATGGCAATGCCTACTTCGGCGTGTGCGTGCTGCTGCTGCTGGGGGCGGTGGTCTGGCAAGGGCTGGAGACGCTGCTGCTGCTCCGGCAGGCGGCGGAACGCGGCGGCCATGACCGGCTGGCGAAGGCCGTCCGGCGCTCGTTGGGCATTGTCCTCTATGGCGTCGTCATCCCGTTGTGTGCCGCGCATGGCGCCTTTCTGATGCTGCTGCTGACCGTCGGGGGCGGCATGGCCGTGGACTTGGGGATGATCTGGAACACTCAGCCGAAAATCATCGGCGACATCATGCGGATTCTGGTGTTCTGGGGCGGTTGCCATGTCTTGGTTTACTGCCTGGCGGCGGCCGTGCTCTCCGGTCGCCGCCGTCCCGCGGCGCCCCGGCGGCAGGACGCCTCCCGGATGGATGTGGACGAGGAAGGGGACGGAGACGAGGGCGAGGAAGGGGATGGGGCCGGCGGCGACAGCGCGGCCGGGAGCCGCAGCGCCGGGAACGGCTGAATTGGGCTGGCGGCGGTGATGACAGATACACGCGGGAACCTGGACATGAATTTCGAACAGGAGTATGAAGTCATGGGCACGACGTTGATTACGGCGCTGGATGTGGACACCACGGCGGCGGCTTTGGCGGTGGTGGACCGGATCGGCGCGGCGGCCGAGTGGTTCAAGGTGGGCAAGCAGCTGTTCACGCGCTGCGGCGCCGAGGTGGTGCGCGAATTGAAGGCCCGCGGCAAGAAGGTCTTCCTTGACCTGAAGTACCACGACATCCCGAATACGGTGGAACAGGCCGTCCGGGCCGCTGCCGGCATCGGCGCGGACTTGTGCAATGTGCATGCGTTGGGCGGTCCGGCCATGCTTCGGGCCGCGGCCCGCGCCGGCGCCGAGGCCGGCATCCCGGTGGTGGCCGTCACGGTGCTGACCAGCATGGACGCGACCGAACTGGCCGCCATCGGCCTGGCCGCGCCGCCGGCTGAAGCCGTGCTGCGCCTGGCGCGTCTGACCCGGGAGTGCGGGCTGCCGGGAGTGGTCTGCTCGGCCCATGAAATCAGTCTTCTGCACGAGGCCTGCGGCCGTGACTTCCTGCTGGTGGTCCCCGGCATCCGGCCGGCCGGCGCCGGCCATGGCGACCAGAAACGGGTCATGACCCCGGCCGAAGCCGTTCGCGCCGGCGCCCAGTACATCGTTGTCGGCCGGCCGATCCTGGCCGCCGACGACCCGGCCCAGGCCGCCCGGGCGATTCAGGACGAAATGCGAAACGCCTGACCGCCGCGCCCTGCCGCCGCCCTGTCGCCTCAGGTGGCCTTTGCGGTCGCGCCGGAGGCGATGCCGCCGCCCGGGGACCCCGGCGATGCCACGGCTCAACCAGGACGGCGCCGGATAATTTTGCCGGGAAACGCCGCGCGTGGCGCCGACCTGCTTGTAAACTGACCGGGCAAATTTACATTATAGTTTTGTGACATAGTCATGCCGCGTTTGCCTGGTGACGTCCGTTGCCTTCCCATTCACCCGAACCAGAGAGCAGAGACCCCATCCATGCAGAATCAACATACGGTGGAAAAGATTGGCGGCACCTCGATGAGCCGTTTTGGCGAGGTGCTCAACAACGTCATCATCGGCGACCGGTCGGGCAGTGAGCTGTACAACCGGATTTTCGTGGTCTCGGCCTATGGCGGCATCACCAACCTGCTGCTTGAGAACAAGAAGACTGGCGCCCCCGGCGTCTATGGCAAATTTGCCGTCGGCGACCCTTCCTGGGCGGACGCCCTGGAGCAGGTGCGGCAGCGGATGATCGAGTGCAACCGCCAGTTCGCCGTGCAGGGTCTTGACCAGAAGCAGGCGGACGCCTTTGTCAACGAGCGCATCGACGGCATCCGGGACTGTCTGTACGACCTGTTGCGTCTGCGTGGCTACGGCCACTTCAACACCAAGACTTATTTGCCGCCGACGCGTGAGCTTTTGAGCGCGGTCGGTGAAGCCCACAGCGCCTATAATTCGACCCTGATACTGCAGCGCCACGGCGTCAAGGCCGTGTTTGTCGACCTCACCGGCTGGTGCCAGGACGAGCTCCTGCCGTTTGACGACGTCGTCACCAAGGCGTTTGCCGGGCTTGACTTTGCCGCGGTGATGCCGGTCGTGACCGGCTATGTCAAGTATGACGAGGGCATCATGACGCGCTTTGACCGCGGCTACAGCGAGATCACCTTCAGCAAGATCGCGGTCATCACCAAGGCGCGCGAGGGCATCATCCACAAGGAATACCACCTGTGCACCGGCGACCCCGGCGTCATCGGCGTCGACCGCGTCAAGGTCATCGGGCATACCAACTTCGACATTGCCGACCAGCTGTCGGACCTGGACATGGAGGCGATTCATTCCAAGGCCTCCAAGGAAATGGAGTACTGCGGCATCCCCATCCGCGTCAAGAACGCCTTTGAGCCCGACCATCCCGGCACCCTGATCAGCTGCGACTACGTCTCACCGGAGCCGCGGGTGGAAATGATCTGCGGCCGCAGTGACGTCGAGTCGATTGAAGTCATGGACCCGGAAATGGTCAACCGGGTCGGATACGACTACTATCTGATGCAGAATTTTGTCGACACGGACATCAGCTACATCGCCAAGACCACCAACGCCAACACGATCACGCACTTTGTGCCGCAGAAGAACCGCCGTCTGGAGGAATGCGTGGAGATGATTCGCAGCCGTCTGCCGTCGGCCACGGTGACGCGCACGCCGGTGGCGATTGTGTCGGTGATCGGCAGCAACATGAGTATCCCGGGTTTTCTGTCCAAGGCGGCCGAGGCGCTTCGGGACGCCAAGATCAACGTGCTGGCCTTGTGCCAGTCGACCCGGCAGGTGAACATGCAGTTCATCATCGCGCGCAATGATTTCGAGTCGGCGCAGAAAGTCCTGCACCGGGCATTTGTGGAGACGGCCTGACGTCGCCGTCGTGTGTCCGCCCTGGCGGGAAGGGAAGGCCATGTCCCTGGTGGACATCATCTACTGTGACAACCACCTGCTGGTGCTGGACAAGCCGGGCGGCCTGCTGACGCAGCCTTCCGGAACGGCGGAGGACAGCCTGGAGAGCCGCGGCAAGCAGTGGCTCAAGGGTGAATTCAACAAGCCCGGCGCGGTGTTCCTGGAGGCGGTGCACCGCATTGACCGCGCCGCGACCGGCATTGTGCTGTTTGCGAGGACGAGCAAGGCGCTCAGCCGGCTGAATGCCTCGATGCGGGCCGGTGAATGCGACAAGACGTACCTGGCCCTGGTCGAAGGCACGCCGCCGGTCGCGGCCGGGCGTCTGGAAGACTGGCTGGTGCACGGCGACCATGCCGCGGCCGTGGTTCCGGCCGGGACCGCGGGCGCCAAGCTGGCCGTGCTGGACTACGAGGTCGTCGCCGCCGGTCCGGGCGGCGTCCTGCTGCGGATTCGCCTGGGCAGCGGCCGGTACCACCAGATTCGCGTGCAGCTGGCGCGCGCCGGAATGCCGATTGTCGGCGATGGGCGTTATGGCGCCCGGCGGCGCCCGGTCGACGCCGGCATTGCCCTGCAGCACTGCCGGCTGCGCCTGCCGCATCCGGTGTCGCGGGAGATAATGGATTTCAAGGTGAAGCGCGAGCTTGACGCCGGGGTGTCCCGGCCGGGCGTTGCGGTTCCGACCAGGCCGGTTCAGGCCAGGCAACACAAGGAATAGAGCCATGACAGAATTGGAAAAGGAACTGTTGGCGACGCAGGCGGACGTGGAGTCGGCCCTGGCGGCGGTGGCTGACGAGGCCGGCCTGGAGGAGTGCCGCGTCCGCTATCTGGGGCGCAAGGGGGTGCTGCCCGCGTTGCTGTCCCAGTTGGGCAAGGTGCCGGCGGTGGACAAGCCGGCCGTCGGCAAGACGCTCAATGGCGTCAAAAGCCGCATTCAGCAGCTGTTCGATGCGTGTTCGGCGCGCATTCGGCAGGAGCAGGTATCGTCGGAGGCGCTTGACGTGTCGCTGCCCGGCCGCCGTCGCGACTTGGGCCACCGGCATCCCATTCATCTGGTCATGGACAGCGCCGTGGCGATTTTCCGGCGCATGGGCTTTGTCGTTGCCGACGGTCCGGACCTGGAGACGGTCTGGCACAACTTCGATGCCTTGAACGCACCGGCGGACCATCCGTCCCGCACGCCGGAGGACACGTTCTACTTTGATCTGGACCGCTGTTCCTGGCTCGACCCCGAGGCCATGATTTTGCGCACGCAGACCTCGCCGGTGCAGATCCGGGCCATGCAGGCCAGTCCGCCGCCGGTCAGAATCCTGTGTCCCGGGCGCTGCTACCGGCGTGACACGCCGGACGCGACGCATGGCATGAGCTTCCACCAGATCGAAGGACTCTATGTCGACGAGAAGGTCTCCCTGGCCGACCTGAAGGGCACGTTGGCCGCGTTCGCCCGGGAGATGTTCGGCAGCCACACCAAAATCCGCTTCCGGCCGCATTTCTTCCCGTTCACGGAGCCGAGCGTGGAGTGCGACGCGTCCTGCATTGTCTGCGGCGGCACGGGCTGCCGGGTCTGCAAAGGCTCTGGGTGGCTGGAAATCGCCGGCGCCGGCATGGTCAACCCGGCCGTCTTCGCCAATGTCGGCTACGACCCCGACGCGGTCAGCGGCTATGCGTTCGGGCTCGGCCTCGAGCGTATCGCCATGATTCGCTATGCGATCAACGACCTGCGTCTTCTCTACGACAACGACATTCGTTTTCTGCATCAGTTCTGACCAGCCGGCGTTCTTTACACGGCGTCAGATGCGACTGTGAATCACCCATGCGGGGCGGCGGAACTCGGTTTTCGCCGCCCCGTTCGCATGGTGATGGGATTGCCGGCGCGGTCGCCGGCGCTTGCCTACGGTCTGGCCGGGAAGAAGAGCGGTTCGCCGTCGGGAGTCGTCAGGCGGGCATAGAAGCCGAAGCTGAGCTTGTCGTCTTTGACGAGCATCTTGAAGTGGTTTGGCCCGGCCTGGAGGGTGACCGGGACCAGGTGTTCGTCGCGCCGGGCGATG
This sequence comes from uncultured Lentisphaeraceae bacterium, assembly GCA_964407145.1. Taxonomy (GTDB): domain Bacteria; phylum Verrucomicrobiota; class Lentisphaeria; order Oligosphaerales; family Oligosphaeraceae; genus JAAZKI01. The sequence continues at coordinate 16,921 of CAYOUR010000046.1, forward strand.
TGGTCGCGTACGGGTCCGAAGATGATGCGGCCGTTGAGCTCGACGGTCAGTTCGTGGTCAAAGCCCAGGCGCAGCATGGCCTCCCGGGGCTGGTCGGAGACGACGACCGCCGTGGCTTCGACCGCACAGCGGTCGACGCAGCCCAGGAAGAAGTCGAGGTCGACATAGCCGTTGCCGCAGTCTTTGGTGGCGAACGGCCCGATGCCGAGGGCGGACGGCTGTCCGGCGACGAGCTGGATGTTCCAGCGGGTGAGGTAGGACAACTCCCGGCGCAAGCCGGTGATCTTGTCGGCGCAGGCCGCAGCCAGCGGTGTCGGCGTTGTTCCTGAAGCGATTTTTGCCGGCGATGGCGGCATCGGGAGCAGCGCCTGCACCTGGAGCAGCTCGTTGAGCAGCCGCTCCGGGTCGCGGTAGTGGTCCCGGTGCTGTCGGCAGACCGTGTGGAACAAGCCGCTGTCGGTGTCTGGCAGCAGATGCAGATGGGTCAGCATCCGGGTCAGAAGCAGGCGTTTTTCGGCGTCCTGCGCTGGTTGCGGGTTCGGGGCTTCCAGCAGCGCCTGATATTGCCGGGTGGTGATTTCGAGCAGTTCGTGGGCGGCCAGCTTCCTGATGGCGGAAGGAACGGGCAGGCCGTCGTCCGTCGTTTCGGTGGGGAGGTCGACGTAAGGCACGCCGGGCAGCTGCCGTCTCGGCGGCAGGGGGCGGGTCGGCGGGTAGTCGACCGAGGGCCGGGCGGCCACCTGCTCCAGAGTCGTGATGCCAACGGCCAGGGCGGCGGCGAGCTTTTCCCGTTCTTCCGGCGGCAAATCGCGACGCCATCGCAGCTGCCAGAGACCGTCGCGGGCACTGAGACCGCTGACGAGTTTTTTCCGCAGGCTGTACATGGCCTGGAGATAATGGGCCAGGGGCTGATCCGGGTAGCGTTGGCAGAGCTCGTCGATGACTTCTCCGGGAAGCCCGCCATAGTGGCGATACAATCGGAGTAAATCCAGGCCGTGGTGGAAGTCACCGGTGCGCTGGAAGCGTTCCCTGAGGATGGCCTGGGCGCTGCCGCGGTCGTGGAACGCCAGGCAGAGGGCGATCTTCAGTTCCAGGTCGTCCTGGTTGGCGCCGTTGGCGATGGCCTGGCGGTAGAGCTCGACCGCGCGTTGGCGCAGTTGCCGGGCTGTGTCGGCCCGGCGGTAGCGCTGAGCCCGGTCCGAGACCTTGGCCAGCGAGGAGGGCAGGTCGCGGCGGAAGAATTCCTGGAAGTGGTCGGCGTCAGCCTGGGCGAAGGCGTCACCGGCCTGTTCCAGGACAACGGCGTCGGTTTCGTAGCTCCCTTCGGCGAAGATGAATTCGATGGCGGCGCGGTCGAAGCGCCGGGCCTGGAGATAGTTGAGGGCGTATTGGAGGTGGCGCCTGGCACTGTCGGCCGGGTCAGGGGGCCTGGCTGCCGCCGCTTCGCTCTTGAAGGGGACGAAGAAGACGCGGGTGGTTTTGATGTTGCCGTCCTGGCGGGCGCCGAACAGGCCGCCGAGCACGGACCAGCCGCCGCTGTTGTCCTCATGGCGGCTGCTGTGATAGAAGGGCATGATCTCCAGCTCGCGGAACCAGCTGCGCTCCTCACGGTGATACAGCCGGTAGAGGAAGCTGCGTTCGACAAAGCCATTGGCGTCCTTTTCATAGAAGTTGCTCAGGCCGCCGCCGATTCCCCAGGCGCGGGTTTCGCCGCGGGACTGCTCGCGCTGATACAGCAGCCACAGCACGGACAGCCGAGAGAAGTCGTCCTCGGCCCTGGCTTCATGGGCATAGAAGGGGAACAGCCGGTTGACGCGGCTGGTGGTCTTGAGGTTTTTGGTCGTGCTTTCGCTTTTGTAGACGGGCAGCCAGGCGTGGGGGACGGCCAAAGTGCGTGTTTCGGGCGGGAACAGTCCGGACTCGTGGCGTTGGACCTGATGCGAGAAGGGCGGCAGCAGCATGGAGGTCGAGGCGCTTGACATTGTCCGCCGGTGGCGCCAGAAGGGGAAGAGGTGCTGGTGCAGCGATGTTGTGCGCGGGCCGGACGGGCCGTCCTCCTGGATGCGGCTCCAGCCGCCCAGTCCAAGGAGATACGTGTGGCGGGTGGACTCCCGGCCCTGGTCGGTCGTGGATTGACTGGCGCCGCTGAGCAGCAGCGGGTAGGTCGTGTTCGTGGTCGTGGTGTTGTTGCGGTCGATGGCATGGCTGTGCCAGAACAGCGGGTAGAGATTCCAGGACCTGGTGGTGCTGGTGCGGCTGTTATTCCAAAACGGGAAGATGAAGCGGTTGCTGCGGGTCTGGCTGGTCCAGTCGGTGTCGGTGTCGGCCGCGGCGGCATTTGGGTCGCTGGCGCGCTTGAGATACGGCGGGGCCTGTTTTTCGCCGGCGCCGGCCAGGACGGTCCACCAGGTGCTGTCCTGGGCGTGGGCTTCGTAGCTGCGCAGGTAGAGCGGGAACAGGAAGTCGGTGCGTTTTTCCAGGTTGCCGGTATGCCCGCGCTGTTGCCAGTAGGGGAAAATCCAGAGCTTCTGGTCGGCCCAGTCGGCGGACGGGTTGTCGGGCGGCGCGGGTTGGGCCTGGTGCTTCCAGTACAGGAACGGAATCATGTAGGCGTACTGCTTGCTGGCGGCGGGCTGCGTCCGGCTGGAATGTCCCCAGCCGCCGAGCAGGAAGAAGTTGTTGGCCGAGTCCGTGTCCGGGCCGTGGTAGGTTGAGCGGTAGTATGGGAACAGGTAGAAGGACTGGTCGGCGGCGACCAGGGGCGGGGTGCCGTCGGGATTGATCCAGGTCGTGTGGCGGCGGCTGAAGAGCAGCGGGATGGCGTGGCGGGAGACGTGTTTTTCGCGGGCTTCCGGTTCGCGCGGGGACAGGTTGACGGTTCCCGTCGTCCTGGCGTCAAGGGCGCCCTGGGGGAAAGCCGCGGCGTGGTCAGTGGCGGTGGGGGTGATTTGGGTCCGGTAGGTATGCCAGTAGGGGAAGAGCCAGGTGGTGCGGCGCGAGTCGGTCAGGCTGGAATCGGCGGAATAGGTGGTGTGCCCGCGGTCGTAGAACAGCGGGAACAGGTGCCGGAAATGCCCCTGCTGGCGAATCTTGCCGGTCATTTCGGTGAAATCCTGCCCCGGCGCCGGCGGGAAGGGCAGCTGCTGCCGGAGGTGAGCGGATTGCCAGTAGGGGAAGAGGTACAACGCCTTTCGGCTTGTTTTCATCAGGTCGTGGTCTGACTTCTTGTTCCAGTTGAGGTTGTGCTGTTCGGAGGAATGAGCCAGCGGAAACAATCCAAGGGACGATTGCGTACGCCGATGGCTGGAGCCGTGTGTGGATAGGCCGCTCCAGTAGGCCAGGGTCAGATTGCCGCGGCGGCGCCGGTCTTCCTGTTCGGAGCCGTCGGGGTAGTGCGTGTCCCGCCGGTACAGGCTGTAGAGCGGGAACAGGCCGTGCGAGGTGGTTTTGGTCTGGTTGTAGTGCGACCATTTGGCCCACCAGAGCGGCAGGAGATAGTGGGAATGATGTCGGTCGGACCAGGAATTGTGGCTGAGGACGGCGAGGTTCAGCGTCCGGTAATTGTTGTTGCGGTAGTAGACCCAGAACGGGAAAACGCTGTTATGGGCGCGGCCTTGGCCGTTGCTGCCGCTCCACAGCAGGGGGAAGAGCCAGGTGTCGTGGCCGTTGCCGAGGCGCATGCCGGATACCGGCCACAGGAAGTACATCTGCCAGGGATATTGCTCCGGCCAGTCGCGCTGAAAGCTGATGATTCGGTGCGCAGTACATTGGGCACTGGCCGTGCGGCTGTACAGCGGCCAGAACACTTCCAGCTGATGCTGCTGCGTGGACGGGTCGGTCTTGCTGTAGTAGAATGGCCAGAGGCGGACATCGGCGACGGCAGTCAACGTCAACGTCAACGTCAACGTCAGGAACAGGCTGACGGCGAGGCGGCGGGGAAAATGTGGCATGGTGCAAATCCCTCGGGTTGTCATATCGCGATGCGGCAATGCGTTGGCCGGAGCAGCCTGCATTGAAGTTGATGCTCAGTCCCGGCAAGCCGGAGAGTCACTTTGTGGCGGTGGGCGGCCGCGGAAACGGTCGCCGCGGCGTGGCGGTGGGCGGCCGCGGAAACGGTCGCCGCGGCAGATAATATCCATTCTTGAGCCAGGAAATGCAAGCCGGCCGCCTTCAGAAGCCGGCCGCAATGCCGCCAGGCGGCAATCATCCGTGGTTTTGCTGATCCTTTATATCAAATATCCGCAACCCGCACCCGTTATTTCCGAAAGAACCACCGATGGACACCATTGTTCCGAAAGAACCACTGATGGACACCGATGGACACGGATGATCATTCAAGGAAGAAAGCATCGGACCAAGAAAATAGTCAGATTTTGAACTGCCTGAGAAATATAAGAAAAAATATGCGAGAAACTGGAATTTGTCTCGAAGCGGTTTAATGTGCAAAATGTGGCTCTT
>CAYOUR010000047.1:0-21373 GCA_964407145.1 uncultured Lentisphaeraceae bacterium
GATCCTTCTTCCCGGGTTGCATCGTTCGCGGGAAAAGGCCATGCAGGTTTATTGCGTGAGCAACATCAAGCAGCTGACGGCGGCGACGGTGATGTACACGCAGGAGCACAAGGCGCCGCCCAAGGCGGAAACGCGTTTTCTGGACGATTTCACGTTGATTTTCCCCTACGTCAATGAGCTGCAGTCGTTTGTCTGTCCCGGCAATCCGAACACGGTCGGCGACTTGAAGAGTACGGCCGACTTGGTCGGCAAGACCGACTACATGTGCTGGCAGGGCGATGGTTTCGAGGACAAGGAGAAGAACGGCAACAGCAACAACGGCCACGGCAACAACCTCAACACCAGCCCGTACTTCAAAAACGGCAAGTTCGATCCCAGCAACCCCAAGTTCGCCCGGGTGCTGGCGGACAAGATCAAGGTGCCGGTGATCTACGACTTCTGCGGGCCGGCGCATTGCGAGACCATCAACATCAGCTATGTCAAGGACACGCATGTGCTGCCCAAGGCCGACATGTGCGACTTGTGGACGTTGGACGCCAACGGCTATCTTTTGCTGGACTCGTCGGATCCCTGGCCGCCGCCGCGGCTGCGCTGAATGCCGCGCCCGACCTGGCCGGGAAGCCACGGGGCGGCCCCGCCCCGGCTGGGAACGCAGGACTGAGGCGTGGTCTGGCGCCTGTTTCATGCCAACGGCGGCGCCATGGTTTGCCGGAGCGAGTGACCGATGTCTCGGATGCAGCCGTTCAACGGCTGGCCGCGGGCAGCCGGCGGCCAGTGCGCCCATGAACGCAGCGTCGGGGCGGCGCCATCTGTACCACATCTTTTCACAGGGCACTTGTTCCTAGCGCTGTAGTCGGGAAACATGATTATCATCGTCATCAAGAAGCCGGAGTCATCCTGTCCCTTTGCCGACGAGATTTTGGCGGACTATCCCGATTGCTGTGTGTTTGGCCATCGCGAGCACACGGACCAGGAATTGCTGGGCAGTGAACCGGCTCTGATCGTGTTGACCCACCAGCTGGCGCTCCAGCATGCCAAGGCGTTGCGTTCGGCCGCCGGGGCGCGGATGTTGCGGATCATCGTGGTGCTGGGCGAGAGTCTGGCGTCCCAGGCCATCCAGGCCCGCATTGCCGGCGCCGATGTCTGTCTGCTGGCCCCCCTGTTGCCCGGGGCACTGCGCCGGGCCATTCTTGATGAATGCGCGATCATGCGGCGTGTCAGGGAATTGTCGCGGCCGGTTGACAGTCATGCCGTGATCAACGGCCGTTTCCGCCTGGAGGGTTTTCTCGGCGCGAGCCGTCATGCCACGGTCGTTCTAGCTTCCGACGAAAAGAACAACGCGGCGCCGGTGACCGTGAAGCTGCTGCGCAAGTCCATCGCGGGCTCGCAGGAGTTCATGGAGGAATTCTTCGCTGTCGTTGACAAGCTCAAGGCGTTGCGTGAACCGTGCCTGGCGCCCGTCCTGGAAGCCGGCGTCTGGGAGGGATACGCCTACCTGGTCCTGGCGCTGGGCAAGGCCGAGAATTTATACAGCGTCATGGGCAAGCGCCAACTGGACGAACTGGAAGTGACCCGTATCGCCCTGGCGGTCACCCGCGGACTCATGGCCATGACCCAATGCGGGCTGCTGCATTCCGATGTCAAACCGGAAAACGTGCTCTTCGTCAACAAGCAGTATGTACTCTGCGACTTCGGCTCGGTCATGCAGTTTGAAAATCCCGACTGTTTTGACTTTTTCTATTGGCCGGACCAGGCATACACCTGTCCGGAATTCTTCGCGGAGGACTCCTGGATTTCCGCGCGCAGCGACATCTATTCGCTGGGTCTGGTGCTGTATGTCCTGCTCACTCGGGAGAATCCGTTTGCGGGCCGTTCCTGCCAGCTGGCCTTGTCGCGGCGGTTGACTGAAGACGTGGTGAAGATCACGCAGGAGGGCGTCCTGCGGGACTATCCGACCATTGCCCGCGGCATTGAGGCCATGTTGCAATGCCACCCGGAAAAACGCCCTCGCATCCGGGAATTGGAGCTGATTTTTTCCCAGACAGTGACCTTGCTGGAGAAGCTCCCGGCTGGCGGCGGCGCCAAGCCGTCGGCGACCCAGATACAGCGTCAGGCGGCCGAGGCGTCAAAGGATGCCGGCGAGGATGAAATGCCGCGCCGGAGCCTGGCCACGATCGCGAGTCGCCGCAGTTTGAATCTGCGGGTCGGCGCCGCCGACACCGGCCGGATTGAGGCGCGGGCCTGGCTGCGCCGGAACCTGGCCGGCTGGCTGGCGGTGGGAATCATCGCGATTATCGCCGTCGGCTTTGCCGTTGGCGCCATCTATGGCAAGAAGAGCGTGCGGCGGGTGCATTTCCAGCAGGGGCCGTTGATGATGTTCACCTGTTACAATGGCCATACGCATGCGGATCGCACGCTGGACCTGCGCAACTACCGGTGCCGTGAATGCGGCGAACCGGCCACGCCGTCCTACACCTGCCGTTCCTGCCGGAAAATCTATGGGCTTTCGATGTGGCCGAAACGCGACATGACGGAAAAGGAATCGCAGCTGTTCGAGGAAAAACTGTCGAAATGCCCTTATTGCGAATCGACGGACATCTACCCCACGCCGGTGCCGGAAAGCGCCAGGAAGAGCAAGTGACGAGATGACGACAACCGCGGAAGTGATCATCATCGGCGCGGGGGCGGCCGGGCTGATGGCCGGCGTTGCCGCCGGCGAGGCGGGGCTGGCCTGCCTGGTGTTGGAACGGCGTCACCGTCCGGGTTTGAAGCTGCTTTTGTGCGGCAACAACCGCTGCAATATCAGCCATGCCGGCGAGGCGCGGGACCTGGTTGCCGCCTACGGCGAGCCGGTCGGCGCCTTTTTGCAGCCGGCCCTGGCGGCGTTTCCGCCGTCGCGTCTGCGCCGGTGGTTTGAGGCGTCGGGCCTGCCGACCTGCCTCCATCGCGACCGCATCTATCCGACTTCGGAAAAGGCTGACGACGTGCTGCATTGTTTTACGGACCGGCTGCGCGACCTGAGCGTACCGCTGGTGCTGAATTGTCCGGTCTCCGCCTTGTCCCGTCAGCCGGATGGCACGTATCAGGTGCACTGCGGCGCCGTACAATTTTCTGCCCGTCAGGTTCTTCTGGCCACCGGGGGCGTGTCCTACCCGAAGACCGGCAGCGTCGGCGACGGCCAGCGTTTTGCCGGCGAGCTGGGCCACGCCGTGCTGCCGTTGCGGCCGGGCCTGGCCGGCATGGAAAGCACGGCCGGATGGCTGCCGCGCCAGGCCGGAAGCGTGTCCCTGGCCATGACGCGCCTGACCATTTGGCAGGGCGGCCGGGTTCTGGCCGTCACGGAAGGCAATGTCCTGGTCGAGGGCAATGTCCTGCGCGGCACCGCGGTTTTTGACGCCAGCCGCCTCATCGCCCGGAATGGCTGGACGGAATTTGAGCTGACGCTGGATGTGCTTCCCGGTCTGCCGCCGACCGCGTTGGCGGCCGCCGCTGAGCCGGGCGCCGGGCGCGACCGCGGTTTGAGCCGGTTCCTGGCGGCGAAGGGCCTGGAGCCGGCCTTTGCCGGCAGCATCGCCCTGTGGCTGGAAAAGCGTCAGGAGCGCCGGGATTGGGGGCGGCTGCTGCAGGCGCTGCCGCTGGCGGTCACCGCAATCCGGCCGGTCAAGGAGGCGATTGCCACGGTCGGCGGCGTCGATTTGTCGGAAATCAACCCGGAGACCATGGAATCGCGTCTTTGTCCAGGGCTGTACTTTGCGGGGGAGGTCATGGATGTCGACGGGCCGACCGGCGGCTACAATCTGCACGCGGCATTTGCCACAGCGCGTCTGGCGATCCAGGCCATGGCCGGTACGGCTGCGCGTGTCGGGCAGCCTGCCGGCGCCATGGCCGCGGCCGGTTCGGTCCGGGCCGGTGAGCCGAGCCGCCGGGGCGGCGCCGAGGCGCGCGGTGCAGCGGCGGCGGCGGCGGGTGGTCGCCGGGCGGCTGGTTTTTCGGGGTCGGATGGCCGTCCGGGGGCAGGGGGCCGCGCTCGGCCGGCGGGGGAGGGCGGATCGCGTCGCCGGCCGCCGGCGCGTTGGGAAACGCCTCCTCCGGCCGGTGACAACGAAGCCTGGCGGCAGCGCAAGCGCGGTTCAAAGTGAAAAGGGTTGACAGTCATCGCATGGGAGTTACACCATACGGCAGGCTAAAGCCTGAACTCCATACATACGGCAGGCTATGGGGTGACTTCCGGTTGGATTATACGTCTGTCTGACCGGATGGGCGCAACAGCAGGCAACGTGGAGGGTTGACGTGAACAGGGCCATGACCATGATGACAGGGGCGATGATGCTGGCCGGCGTGGCCGCCGGGGCCGGCGCCAGACTGCCGGAACGGCTGCTTTCCGGCTACACCGGCCATTTTCTCAAGGGCGAGGCCAAGGTCTCAGAGCATCATCAGACGATTTTTGCGGCGATGGGTCGTGCCGGCTTCAATTCTGTCGAGGTCAAGATTCAGCAGTCGCGGGGGCCGTACATGGATGTGTTTGCGGACCGGGACGAGATCGCGGCGATAATCGCCGCGGCCAATGCCCAGGGGCTGGTCTTCCAGGTCTACCTCTACCCGGAGCCCGGCCATGCCCGGCGCACCGAGAGCCGGGAAAAGCACCGGCTGCTGCCGGCCGTTGTCGACGCCGAGGGCCAGGTGGTCGGGCACAGCTTCATGCTGCGCGACATCCGGGTCTGGCGCGAGCTCTTTCACCATGCGTATCAATTCGCCCGGCTGGCGCGGGAACTGCCCATCGCCGCCCTCAAGTTCGACATCGAGACGATCGCGACCCTGATTTCCTATGACGACGACACCTGGGAGGCATACTGCCTGCGGCAGCCGGAATTTTCCGCGGCTCTGCCGGCAGCGGAACGGCACGCGTCGCTGGTGGCGGGCGACGCTCTGGCCGACTATGAGCAGTTTTTTGCCGGGGAGGTGGCAATGGCCGTGAAGCGCTTCGCGGAGGAGCTGCACGGGCTCAATCCGTCCCTGGTGCTGGGCTATATGCCGTACCGCGACAGCTGGATAGGCCTGGGGTTCAACCACTATCTGGCCACGCCGGACGCCCCGGCCATCATGGATGACTGGTGCATGTACAACGGCGGCGGCTTCTCCGAGGCCGTGGTTGCCAATCACCAGCGCATCAAGGCGTTCAACCCGAACAACCGGCACGTGCCCTGGTTCCGGGTGAACAGCTACGATCCTGCTGACCTGGCGTCCCAGGCGTACCACGCCGGCGCCGCGACCGACGGTTATTCCATGTGGGTGATGACCATGCTGGACGAGGCGACCAACAAGCGCAAAGGCTACGATCTGCCAGGGGAGGCTACGCCCGCGGACTACTTCCAGGCCTACGGCAGGGCCAATGCGGCCTTGCGCGAGGACATGGCGGCCGGCACTCTCGGCACGCCGACCCGAATTCCTCTGCAGCCGGCCAAGGTCATGGTTCCGCCGTTGGACTTCAGCGACCTGGTCATCCCGGCCCTGACTCCGGTCGGCAGCGGCGACGTGAACACCGGGACGGGGGCTTTCGTCCTCAGAAATCAGCAGAACATCTTCATTCATGCCCGTGCCGGCGAGGAACTCCAGGTCACGTTGACGCACCTGGCCGGTCGGCAACGGCCGATTGCCCTGGTCTATGCGCTTCTGGATGGCCAGAAAAAGGTTCTGCGCAACGAGGCGGTGACGCCCGGCAGCGAGGACACGTTCAAGGTCACCGCCCCGGCGACCGGTGTCTATGCCCTGGTCGTGACTGGCGGCATCGGCGGTCAGGCGTGGTATCGGGTCCGCATCGGCAATCCCCATTTTGCCGTCGACGCGCGGCAGTCGGCTTATTTTTTCCGGCCGCAGACGGTGTATGTCCCCGGCCGGGACCGGGGCAATGCCGTGCTGAAAATCGGACTTCAGGAGACCGAATCGCACATCCACTCGCTCAATGACGGCGAAAAGGTCCACCTCAAGCGGCAGGGGCCGGTCACCATCGACTTGCCGGACGGCATCGTCAAGGTGCAGTTCGAGGAGTCGCCGGTCTCCTGGAGTCAGAATTTTCTGTTGTCCTTCCCCAAGGGCCGGGTGCCGTATGTCTATGCCTCGCCGGAACGGCTTCTATTGCCGTCCGATGACTAGATGACGGTGTTTATCGGTGTCCATCGGTGGTTCTTCACTGTTTACCGCGCAGGTCCCGGTCGGAGGCGAGGCGCCATTTTTGGGCGCCGTCGGGTGACATCATCAGGGCGCGGCGTGAGCGGGCCTGGTCATTGCGGTAGAACCAGTACGTCGACCAGTAGTCGTAGGACAGGAAGATGCGGTTGCTGCGGTCGATGACGAGCCGGTGGTAGTAGACGCAGTAGTCGGTGAAGGCCGGCAGGACGAGCTGTCGCGGCTCCGGCCAGGCGTCGGCCTGGGCCGGTTTGCTCATCAGGCTCAGCGACGAGGAGCTTCCGGCCGGGAACGTGTTTTGCGGTGGCCGCGCCAGGCGGAACACGACGTGCAGGATGTCGTTTTGGTCGCAGATCAGTCCGACGTAGGTCTGTGAGAGCTGGTCGCCCAGGGGGACGGCCTCGGTCCAGCCCTGGGCGGCGGTGTCAGGCTGGAGGGAGCGGGCGTAGCGGAAGGTGTTTCCGTGGGTTCCGACGAGGCCATGCAGGTAGCCTTTGCTGTCCATGGTGAGGCAGGGCGTGTTGTGCACGTCGTTGGCGGGCGGGCCGTAGCCGATGAGAGCCGGTTGGGAGAGTGCGCCAGTCAGGCGGTTGCAGGTGGCCGTGTAGGTCGGCACGCCGGGAATCGACTTGTCGTCCGGGTCCGTGGCCTCAGCCCAGATCAGATGGACGCTGTTCCCGCGCGACACCATGGAGGACGGAATCCCGGAATGGGCGGAGAAGCCGATGCCGGAGCGGGAGACGGTGATGGGCTCCGGCAGGACGATTCTGCCGCCTTCCTTTTGGGGCAGGAGGAGCCTGACGTCGTGGACGCGGCGCCAGATGCGCTGCGGGTCGCGTTCGGTGACGGTGTGGCACATGATCGGCGGCGGGTCGTCGGGCAGGTTGTGACCGGAGAACTGCTCGATGTCAAAGGCGCCGTTGCAGGGCAGGGGCACGGCGGCAAACGTTTTGCCGAGGTCGGCGGAATACAGCAGGACAGGCTGGTCCTGATCGGCGGCGATGGTGTAGTACCAGTTGTCGCGGTCGAAGGCGATTTTGGAGACGCGGGCGCGGGCGAAGGTGTTGTCGTCCTGGTTGCCGGTCAGGTTGATGACGGCCGGCGTCCAGGCGTTGTTGCGCCAGGTGTGGATGCGGTTGCCGGAAAAGATGACCGGTCGGTTATCCAAGTCGAAGTAGGGCTGCCCGCCCAGCGGGTAGTCGACGGCGTAGGCGAACTGGTCGTTTTCGTGGTGATAGGGCGTCAGGACGAGCGGCGGCGTGAAGTCATAGAGCTGGTCGCGGCGGCCATGTTTGAGAACCAGGCTGGAGAAGGTGGTGAAGCTGTCCGTCGTGGCGCGGAGCCGGCAGTTCCAGGTTTCACCGGGGGGTGGGGCGGGGCCTTCCAGGATGACGGGCCGGCTTTCCCCCGCCGGGAGGTCCAGCACCGCGTCCCGCAGCGTCGTGAACGGCTTGGCGCCCGGGGGGAATTCCAGGGTGAGGCGTACATGTTTCGTGGTCTTGCCGCGGTTGTCGACGGTGAAGGTGACGGCCGCCGTCTCGCCGGCGGCCAGGTGCTGCGTGTGGCGGTAGGGCAGGAGCAGCTTGCGGTGGGAAAAGAAGTCGAACCAGGCGTCGCGGCTGATGGTCCAGAGGGAATGGTTGGGATATTCCGATTGACGGTCCCAGCGGGTCAGGTGGTCGAGGTTGATGACCGCGCCGCCGGGCGGGATGGTCAATTGCCAGGGCGCCTGGCGGCCGGGGTCGGCCGGAAGCTTGATGGCGGCGGTCTGTTCGGCGTTGGGTGCCTGGGTCAGGACCACGGCGCCGGTGTGGTCGCGCAGGGTGACGCCCGGGCTGTTCGCCGGCAGGCCGCTGGCTTCCAGGGCGAAGGCTGCCGCCGTCGGATAGAAGAAGACCTTGACTTCCTGGTTGGGATTGGTGATGATGAGCGGCTCTTCATGGCGGGCGTCGCGGTGGCCGCGGGAGGTCTCCAGCAGGTAGCGCGGGCAGTTGGTGCTGATCATCCACTGGAAGCGGGTTCCGTAGCGGTCTCCGGGGGCGGTCAGGCTCAGGGCGTAGACCCCGGCTGCAGTGACCTCGTGCTCCAGGGTGACGCTTTGCACGGCGGCGCCGGCGTCGGCCAGGCCGGGAATCCAGACATCCGCGACCACTTGCCGGTCCGGCGTTGTCAGGACGGCTCGCACCGGCTGCGCCCGTGACGACGTCTCCTGCTTGGACAATGTGACGCGAAGAAGCCCCGGCCCGGCCAGGAAGTAGGCGCCGCCGCAGCCTTTGACGGCGACGGGCAGGGCGGCGTCAGGGGGCAGGAGGGCGATGTCACCCACCTTGGCCGGGGCGGGCGTTGGTCCAGTGGCCGCGGCGGCGCTGGCCAGCAGCATGGTGCAGAGGGTAAGCAGGGAGGGAAGGTGATGGCGCATGGTGGTTTCTGGTGTTTGGTGATGTCGTGCTGTCGTGATCAGAAGGCCGCCGGTCGCCGCGTCTTGGGGCGTGAGTCGGTTGCGGTCGCCGGTCGCGGCCCGCGGATGACTTGGTGAGAAGGCAGGGTCAGAAGCAGGCGTGGTTGCGGGCGGGGGCCGTTTGGGGTGGTCATGGTTTGTTCAGGTGAAATTGCCGGATGCGGACCTGGTCGTCGGGGGTCAGGAAGTCCGCCGTGATGTAGATGCCGATCCTGGCGGTTTTCGGCGACATTTTGAAGTCCAGGCTGAACGTCTGCCAGGTCGTGGCCTGGTCGAACTGCCGCAGTCGGACGGTGTTGTAGGCGACGCTTTTGTCATCGGCGTCGATTTGCCGCACTTCGACCTTGACCGCGCCGGTGAGTTTTGGGATCAGGGCCTGGAACGTCATGTTCCAGGCCTGTCCGGCGAGCTGCTCGGCGGGGATGTCCTTGACGGCGCCGAGCAGGCGCTGGTAGCCCTTTTCCTGGTTCGGATCGCCGGTGATGACCAGCTCCTGGCCGTGTTCGCCCGGGGCGACCGCAAACAGGCTGGAATTAGTCCACCAGCCGGGCAGGCCTTCGGCGAAGGTGAGCGGGCGGGTGAGGGTGGCCGCCGCCGCCAGAGACGCCGCCAGCAGCAGCATGGCGGGCTGGATGGCGGGCAGAGGGAGCTGTCGCATTGTGTTCCTCCAGGCGATGGGCGTGTGTCGTGTCCGGTTCAGTCGGCGAAACGGCCTTGGCGGCTTATTTTCGGACCAGGCTGATGGGTTTCCAGATGCCGCCCTGGCCGCCGCTGTCGAGGACGCGGACGATGACGGTTTGGGTCGGTTTGCCCCAGTCGATGGTCTGGGTGATGGGAATGGCGAACGGCGTTTTCCAGTCATCGCCGCCCTGGTAGAGGCGTTCGCCGGCGGCTTTGCCGTTGACCCACACCCAGCATGATTCATCGACGGCGCCGAAGAGCAGGGCGATGTCCTGGCCCTTCCAGTCGGCGGGAATCGTGATGTCGAGGCCGTAGTAGGCATGGCCGTCGTACTCTTTCAGCTGCGCCTTGAGTTTCGGGTGCATGCCCGGCGTCTCCTGTTGCTGTTCCCAGCCGCTGGTGATCAGGATCGGCTCCCAGACGGCGGCGACCTTGGCGCCGGAAGTCAGCTCCCATTGTTCACGGGGGCCGGCGTCCTGGTCGTCGATCTTGAAGAACCAGCGGGTCGGCAGGGCCTGGAACGCGGCGTAGTCGCGGAACTGCCAGGCCGCCTGGACGCCGGTGATGTCGCCGAAACCGCGTTCGATGCGGTTCAGCTGCGAGCGCCAGTCGATCGGCAGCCGGTCGCGGTTGTCGAGCCGGAAGGCGATCAGGGCGCGGGCCTGGTCAAATCGCTCGTCCGGCTTGGCCGTGATGGCATCGTAGGTCAGGCGGAAATGCCGGTTGGCCAGCTGGAGGTCGGCGACGCGGGCGGCGGCCTGGGGCGACAGGCCGGGGCGGGCGGCGGCCGCGGCCAGGATGGCGTCGGTGCGGGCGAAGTCGTCCGGCCGGTAGTACTTGTCGAGGTCCCAGACCAGCCCGCGCCGGAAATTGCCGTAGCGGCCGCGTTCGACGATGGCTTCGCGGTTCGGGAAAACGCGTTTTTCCCAGATTTGTTCGCGCCAGAAGCGGTAGTAGGCCTTGATGTCGTTTTGGGCGGCGCCGAAGGCCGAGCAGTATTCGTTTTCGAGCTGTTCGAAGGAGGCGTCGGGGTGGCAGTGTCCGCGGGCCAGGATATAGTCGGCGATGCCGGTGGCCGGCCAGAAGTTATGGAGGGAGTCATAGTCGGTGCCGATGATGCTGTTTTGCAGGCCGAGCTGGAAGGCGGCGAACATCTGTTTTTCGAAGCCCATGGGGAAGCCGGTGTTGACGTGGTGGTCGTTGGGTCGCAGGAACAGCTTTTTGGCGCCGGCGTCGCGCCAGCCCTGGTACATGGCCGCCGTTGCCTCGTACTGCATCATGCTGGGGACGAAGCCGATGACCAGGTTCGGCTCGACCTTTTCGCGGCGTGGCGGGAAGCGGTAGCAGGAGTACGCGTACATGCTGATGATGACGTCGGGGTCATGTTGGACGGCCATGCGGCTGATGGTGTTGGAGAAGTGCAGGTAGCGGTCGGTCAGGTCGCTGTCCCAGTTTTTGCCGGGCAGTGGCGGCATGTCGAGCTGTCGGCAGGCGTCGCATTCGCAGTAGTCGCCCCAGTCATTCTCGCAGGTGTTGATGCATTTGGGTCGCGGTTTTTGGGCGAGCCAGTTGTCGATGATCTGCTGGTGCAGGCCTGGGCTGCTGGGGCACATTTTGATCGTGTGCGGCATCTTTGGCCGGGCCGGGGCGCGTTTGCCCTTGAACAGGGCGAAGTATTCCGGATGTTCGGCGCCGTATTTTTCCCACCAGGTGGTGAAGGCATGGCCGTAGTGCAGTTCCAGGCTGGTGCCCATGCGCATGCGTTTCAGCCAGGCGCCGACGTCGTCGCCTTTTTGTTGGAATTGCTTTTCGGTGAGTTGGAAGGGTTCGGGGAGGTCCTGGTTGTAGTCGGCCAGGCGGTTGGGCAGGCCGGAGCGCAGGCCGCGTTTGATCAGTTGTCCGGGCTTCCAGCCGCCTTCGCCGATGGTCAGCGTGAGTGTGCCGGGGGTGACCGGATGGCTGATGCCGCGGTCGCCAGGCTCAATCCACCGGACGCCGAACTGTTTTTCCAGGAAATCGTAGACGGCGTTGAGGGTGCCGGTGCGGGGCTGCCTGGTGACGGCCCTGACCGAGATGTCCTTGCCGGCCGGGACGGGCTCCGGGTGGCTGTCCTCGCCGCACAGCCAGGCGCAGGAGTCGTTGACCCACCAGCGGCCTTCCTCCGGGGCGAGCATAAAGTCGACGCCCAGCGGCCAGGCGCCGATGTAAAAGGGCCGCGTCGCATCGCCAAGCTCGGCGCGGATGGGGATTTCAGCGCCGCTGATCAGGCCGAGGTGCTTCTGCAGCTCTTGGGCGGCGAACACTTGGACGGCCGAAGGCGCAGCCGGCAGGACGATGGCCGCGGCGGCTGGATTGACTTGCCGCGTGGCGCCGGACACGGCGCCGCTCAGCGTTGCGAACACAGTGAGCAGGCGGACGATATGGCTGTGCATGGTGAGGTTGCTCCGGGTGGAAGGTGGTGACCGCCGGCGCTGGCGCGTCATCTGATGGGAAGGAATGCAAAGGGTGATAATAACGTATGCGGAAACGGCTGAAAATCAACCGTGGCCGCGTGGTTTCACGGCGAGTTATCCATCACTAAGATGAAGTAGTGTCACGCAAGAACCACTGATGGACACCGATGGACACTGATGAAAATTCAGGTAAGAAACGCCTCAGGGCGTGAAATCGGCTGGCTCAATGCTACGTTATGATTGATGTGTTTGGCGACGGCGGCAGTTGTTTTGGTGGGTGAAAGCAGGTTTCCGCAGAGGGGTGGTGAACCAGGTGAATGGCGGTTACGTGGATGTCCATGCGCATTTGGCGGACGCGCGTCTGGGTGAACGTCTTGACGTCATTCTGGCGGAAAGCGCCCGGCAGGGCGTTGGCGGCATTCTTGTCAATGCGGCCCGGCGCGAGGAATGGCCGGTGGTCCAGGCATTGTCGCGGCGCCCCGGTGTTTACGGCGCGCTGGGCATTCATCCGTTTTTTCCCGAAGACTGGCGTGAGGAAACCCTGGGAGAGCTGCGCCAGGCGCTGACCGCGCCGGAAAACCGCGGCCATCTGCTGGCGGTCGGCGAAATCGGCCTGGACTTCCAGCAGGGACGGGACAATGCGGCGTGGCAGCTGGCGATGTTTCGGGCCCAGTTGCGCCTGGCCCGGGAGCTCGGTTTGCCCGTGTGCCTGCACAACCGGAAATCGTGGCCGGATTTTTTCGGGCTGCTGAGGGAATTGGGCTGGGGTCAGGTCCGCGGCTACTGCCATCATTTCACGGGCAGCGTCGACATTGCCCGGGCGGCCCTCGACCACGGCCTGTACCTGTCCTTCTGCGGGCCGGTGACGTATCCGGAGGCGCGTCGTCTGCATCAGGCCGCGCGTTTTGCGCCGTCTGACCGGATTCTGACCGAGACGGATTGCCCGGACCTGCCGGCTCAGGAGTATCGCGGGCAGGAAAGCCGGCCGTGGCATGTCCGTTCCGTGCTGCAATGCCTGGCCGCGTTGCGAGGCGTGGCGCCGGAACAGCTGCTGTCACAAGTGTGGGCCAATTGGCGGCGGCTGTTTTTCCCGGATGCCCCGTGACAGGAAGACGTCAGGCGGCGCTGTCGCGTCAGCGTCCGATTGCCGGTTTGGCGGCGGCGATGCCGCGGAGGGTGAACAAGTCCGGGGCGGGGGTGAGTTCCGGGAGGTGGCGCGTGAAGAACGGTGCGTCGCCGCCGGTGGCCAGCGCCGGGCAGTCGTCCGACCCGATTTCGCGGCGGGTGGCGGCCACGATTTCCCGGACGGCGCCGACCATGCCGCGGTCAATGCCGGCGGCGATCGCCTCGGTCGTGCGGCGTCCAAGCGCGGCGGGGGCGTCCTGGCCGAGCGGGATCAGGGGCAGCTGTGCCGTATAGGCGGCCAGGGCTTTGCGCTGCAGCATCCGGCCGGGGAGGATGGCGCCGCCGCGAAAGCCGCCCTGGCTGTCCAGCGCCTCAGTCGTGATGGCCGTGCCGCAGTCCAGGACGATGACGGCCGAGTTGGTCAGGCTTCGGGCCGCCGCGGCGTTGGCGATGCGGTCCAGGCCCAGCGTGCTGGTGTCCACCTGCGAAAAGTCAAGCTGGGGGAAGTCCTGGGGGGCGAGGAAGCGGACGCGCCGGCCATAGCGCTGTTCCAACGACAGGCGGACGGGCGGGACGACCGAGATTGCCCAGGCGTCCCAGGGCGTGGTCATCGCGTCCAGCACCGGCAGCATTTCCAGCGGCCGGATTTCCGGCGTGTCATAGCGTACGAGCAGTTCCGGGCCGTGTTTCCCGAGGACAGCCACCTGGATGTGGGTGTTGCCGATGTTGAGGAGAAGGCGCTGCATGCTCTGTCTCGATGTGGAGGGCCCTTGCGCTGCGAAAGGCCAGTTTGTCCGTCAGGCGCTGGTGGGGAGGAGGGCTGGTTTTCGGTCGGGGGGATTTGGCCGGGGCTCTGGCCGTCAGCCGCGTCCGGCCAGGAAGTTTGGGAAATCCCGCAGGTGCAGCACGGTGATGCGGTCGTCGCTGCTGGCGGCCGCCAGATCGGCGGGGGTGCCGTAGCCCCAGTCGGCGTAGTAGAGGCGGACGGGGCGCAGGTCGTCGCGTGCCTCGACCCGGCGGAGAGTCTCCAGGCGGTCTTCGAGAAAATACAGGTCGGTGCTGCCGTCGTCCAGGAGGCGCGCCAGCTGGTCTTCCTTGCTTTCCTGGCGGCCCAGGCCCCAAATGTATTCGGCTGGGATGTTCACGCCATGGGCGGCGAGGATGGCGTTGACAAAGCGTTCCTGCTTGGTGGTGAGGATGCGGAGGTCGTGGCCGGCGGCCGTTGCCGCCAGCAGGGCTTCCAGGACGCCGGGGTAGATGTCATGCCAGGAGATCCAGTTGTCGAGGTCGGCCCTGATCCATTCGTCGCGGGTGTTGCCGAAGGCGTGGACCATGGACGTTTTGTTCTGGCCGATTTCGGCCATGATGGCGTCAACGCGTTCGTCGAGTCTGGTGGCGAAGGCTTCGGTGGGCAGGCCGTCGCGGAGCATCTTGATCATGGGAATGGCCTGGTAGCCGGTTTCCAGGTACGGCCGGACTAGCCGGAACGCCTGGAGGTATTCGTCCGGCGCGGTGTCCGGGAAGCGTCCTGGCCAGAAGTGCTCCGCGGCCTTCCAGGCGCTGGCCGCGGTCTCCGCCGCACTGTCGCAGATGACGCCGTCGAAGTCGAGGGCGAAAACGGCTTTGCGGGCGGCGGGCGGGCGGCTCGAGGCGGGCGCCGGCCTGGTTTCGGGCTGGGCGAGTCGCACGGGGATGCCGGCGTTGGCCAGTTCCGCCTTGATGCCGGTGCAGGTGAATCGGCCGGAATGGACCATGGACGCGACCAGGGCGGCATCGGCCCGGCCCTGCTGAAAGGCGTCGGCGATATGCGCCACCGTGCCGGCCCCGCCGGAAGCGATGAGCGGCACGGACACCGCCGCCGCGATCTGGCGGGTGATGTCAAGCTCATAGCCGTTCTGCACGCCGTCGGTGTCAATGGCGTTGAGGCAGATTTCACCGGCGCCGAGGTCAGTGGCGCGGCGGGCCCATTCGACGGCGTCCCAACCCACGGGCTGGCGTCCGCCCTTGATGACGACTTCGTAGCCGGAGGGGAAGGCGTCGGAGACGCCGACCCGGCGGGCGTCGAGCCCGAGCACGATGCATTGACGTCCGAAGGCCAACGCGCCCTGGCGCAGGATGTCGGGCTGTTCGACGGCCAGGGAGTTGAGCGAGACCTTGTCGGCGCCGGCGAGGATGGCGGCGCGCATGTCCGCGACATGGCGGAGGCCGCCGCCGACGGTGAAGGGGATGAACACGCGGCGGGCGGCGGCCGCGACCATGGCGAGGTCGATCGGGCGGTTTTCGGCCGAGGCGGTGATGTCGTAGAAGACCAGTTCGTCAGCCCCTTCGGCGCAGTATTTTTCCGCCAGGGCGACGGGGTCGCCGACGTCGACATTGTCGGCGAAGCGGACGCCCTTGGTAACGCGGCCGTTGCGGACGTCGAGGCAGACGATGAGTCGTTTCAGGAGCATGGGCGACCGTCCCAGGTCAGGAAGTTCTTGAGCAGGGCCAGGCCGGCGGCGCCGCTGCGTTCCGGGTGGAATTGGGTGGCGAACAGGCTGCCGCGGGCGGCGATGGCGGTGAACTCGAAGCCGGCGTAGTCGGTCAGCCCGAGGGTGTCGGCGGGTCGTTTCGGCCGGGCATAGTACGAATGGACGAAATAGAACGCTTCGCCGTCGGCGACGCCGTCGAGCACAGGATGCGGTCTGGTGAAGTTGACCCGGTTCCAGCCCATGTGGGGGATTTTGACCCGTTCGGCCGCCGGGAACTGAAAGGGCTGGACTTCGCCGGGGAGGATGGCGAGGCCGGCAGTGCCGTCGTCTTCGGCGCTGTGCTCGAAAATCATCTGCATGCCGAGGCAGATGGCCAGCACGGGGCGGTTTTCCGTGACGGCCGTGGTGAGCAGCTCGGCGAAGCCGCGCTCCCGCAGGCCAGCCATGCCGGAGCCGGCCGAGCCGACGCCCGGGAAGATGATGCGGTCGGCCGGCCGCGCGGCCTCGGCGTCCGGAGCGACCAGGGCCGCGACGCCAAGTCGTTCAAAAGCGAGGCGGACACTGGTGAGATTTCCTGCCCCGTAGTCCAAAATCGCAATCATGTTTCCTTGCCGGTTGGAGGCTGTGGAGTCAAGCCGCCGCGGTTACGTGAATGGCCGCGGCGGCAGTCGCGGCCGGGCCGGAGCGCTGCCGCGGCCAGGCCGGGTGCGGCCGGGCGCCGGCCTCCTGGCGGCCGGACGTCCTTCCTGGTTCCGGGGCACAGGAGCAATCAGGCCTTGGAGACGCGGTCGGCATACTGGCCGGTGCGGGTGTCGATGCGGACGATGTCGCCGAGATTGACAAACAGCGGGACCTGGATTTCGTAGCCGTTTTCGATTTTGGCCGGCTTGGTCACGTTGGTGGCGGTGTCGCCGCGGGCGCCGGGCTCGGTTTCCGCGATTTTCTTTTCCACGAAGAACGGCAGGGTGATTTCAATCGGGCGTTCGCGGAAGAACAGGACGCTGCACTCCATATTGTCGTCGAGGAAGTACGTCTGGTTGCCCAGGATGGCGGCGCCGATGCGGACTTCGTCGTTGGTTTCCGGGTCGATGAAGATGTAGGTGTCGCCCTCGTCATAGGAGAAGATCAGCTCTTTCTCTTCCAGGTCGGGCTTGTCGATTTTGTCGACGGAGCGGAAGGTGCGGTCGAGGGTGCCGCCGGAAATCATGCTTTTCAGCTTGCAGCGGTACAGTGCCTGGCCCTTGCCCGGCTTGCAAAAATCGAATTCGGTGACAATGTATGGTTCGCCGTCCAACTCGATCTTCAGGCCTTTGCGCAGATCAGATGCTTCATACATAAAAGAAATCTCCCGGAAACCTTAGCTTGATGACGTCACGTGTGACCGTATGTGTGGCGGAACAGACAAAAGATTTAAAATAAGCCGACAATGAAAAATTTCAATGTCAAGAGATCGGAACAGTCGTCGATTCTGCTGGAAGTGCAGGTTCATTGCGGGTATTTGTTTCGTGACCGGTCGTTGTTGGAGGAGTCGTTGACGCATCCGTCCTACGCGGTGGAGCAGTCGTCGGCGCCGCCGCACAATCAGCGGCTGGAGTTTCTGGGCGATTCGGTGCTGCAGATCATTCTTTCCGAGCATTTGTACGGGCATTTGCCGCATGCGCAGGAGGGCCTGCTGACGAAAGTGCGGTCGATGCTGGCCAACGAGTCGGCGACGGCGGACTATGCCCGGCGCCTGGGGCTGGATACGGTCCTGTTGCTCGGCCGCGGTGAGATCCTCAATGGCGGCCGGGAACGGCAGTCGATTCTCGGGGATTTGTTCGAGGCGTTTCTGGGCGCGGTGTATCTGGACGGCGGCCTGCGGGCGGCGCGCGGCCTTTGTCTGACGTTGCTGCCGGACATCAGCGAATGCCTGAAACGGCTGACCTTCGAGGACAACCCGAAGGGCGCCTTGCAGGAGTATTGCCAGACCAGGTTTCAGGCCAAGCCGGCCTACGAGCGGCTGGCGGTCAAGGGGCCGAAGCATGAGCAGGTGTTTGAAGTCAAGGTCAGTATCGGTCAGCGGGAATTGGCGCAGGGCCGCGGCAGCAACAATCGCCTGGCCGAGCGCGACGCCGCCCGGCAGGCCCTGATGGTGTTGATCAGTCAGGATGACGCTCCGCCGATGCCGCAGTTCTACAAGCCGGCCGAAATCGAGGTGGCCATCGCCGATCAGGCAGCCCCGCCGGTGACGGCCACCGCCGGACTGACCTTGGCCGCGGAGGCGGCCCTGGCGGCGCCCCGTCTGGAGGTCGTCGAGGATGACGCCGCCGGCGTCACTGAGTCCGCCGGGGAGGTCGCCGAGTCCGCCGAGTCCGCCGGGGAGGCGACGAAGACCGAGGTGACGGCCAAGCCTGCGTCAAAGGCCAAGCCTGCGTCAAAGGCCAAGGTGACGAAGAAGAAAGGCAAACCAGCATGATCAGGGCTTTTCGGGCCAGCGATGGCGAGGTGATGGTCGATATTGCCAACCGGGCGTGGGCGCCGATTCGCCGGATGTCCCGGCAGGCGTTGGGAGACAGGATTGCCGACCAGCTGGTCGGGGCGGCCGGTGACGCCAGGAGCAAGGGCGAGGAAATCCGGCGACAGGCCGAGGCCACGCCGGAGAATATCCTGGTCTGCGAAGAAAATGGCAGGGTGGTCGGCTTCGTCACTTTTATGATTGACGAAGAGAAGAAGATCGGCACGATCGGGAATAACGCGGCTGACCCGGACTGCGGCCTGAAAGGCATCGGCCAGCAGATGTACCGGGCCCTGCTGGAGCTTTTCCGCCGCCGCGGCCTGCTGGTCGCGAAGGTGTTTACGGGTCTGGACGAGGCCCATGCGCGGGCCCGGCACGCCTACGAACGGGTCGGATTCAACCGCCAGCTGACGCATGTGACCTATTTCATGGAATTGTGAGGCCGGCTTCAGCGGTGAACGCGGGACAATTAGGGTGGCAATTGGCGACAGACAAAGCCCCGGGAGGGGGCGAGGCGATGACAAGGCTGGTCAGCATTGAATCGGGACATCTGAAGATTGAATTTGCCCGGTCGGGCGGGGGTTTTCCGACCCGGGTGGCTCTGCGCGGCCGGGACGGCGAAATTGACGTGCTCATGCATGGCTCGGCGCCTGCCTTGACCGCGGAGCTGGCAGACGGCCGGACTGTCCGGCCGGTGGTTCCGGCTGACTACACGCCGCGGCGTGTCACCCGTGACGGCATCGAGATTGTCGAATGCAGCCGGCTGCCCTGGGTCGATGAGGCGGGCGCGCTCCTGGACGGTTTCCATCTGTCCCTGCGGCATGAATTCCACCCGGACGGGACGGCGTTCACGAGCGCTTTTTTCACGGTCGAGGCCTATCATGGTCCGTGCTTCCGGCATTTTCGGCTGAGGCAGACGCTGCAATTGGACCCGGACGACGAGGTGCGCTGGCACTTGTGCCGTCGTCCGGGCGGCGAGGACGGCCATTTCATCCAGTCGGTCATCCCGGAACGCTTTCTGGCCCGCGGCGAAAGCCGGCGCGCCGCCGGCATTTTCCCGCTGACGGGATTTTGCGCCCGGCGTCCGGGCGGCGCGGGATTGTATGCGGAATTTTTCGTGGAAGGCGACAACACGGTGTCGGGCGACCCGGCGGCGAACGAGTCGTCTGTCATCTGGGAGGACGGCAACGCGGTGCTGACCTGGGATTTCCAGTCCGGTCCGATGACGCCACGGGTCTTGCCCCGGCAATGGCGCAACACCTGGGGATGGGTGCTCAGCCGGCCGCCGGCCTGCCGCCGGCTGCCGCCCCTGCGCATGTACCACTACATCGATCTGCAACGCCATTATCCCAGCGACGTGCAAGTGGAGGAAATGGCGGCGGCCGGCTGCGACGTGTTCGTCATGCACGAGAACTGGCGCCTGGATGTCCAGAACGACGGCCTGCCCTATGACGAAATACGTTTTGCCCGCCTGGTCGAGCAGCTGCACCGGCAGGGCATCCGCCTGGCCGTGTACATCCGCGGCAATGAGCTGTCGGTCGTTGAAGACGAATGCGCCTGGTTCGACACGTATCTTCAACGCGGCTTCGACGGCCTCTACATGGACTACGGGTCGCCGTTCGGCGAAGTGTCGGGGCCGGACGAGACCTGGCAGAACGGCCGGGTGAAATTCCGCCGGCACTATTTGAAGCTGCGGCGGTTGCGGGAAGTCATCGGCGAGGGCGGCGTGTTCTATTCCCACACCGGCCCCCTGTATTCGGCCCTGGGCAGCGCCTTTCTGGACGGCTACGTCTCCGGCGAGGGCGAACGCGGCATCCTCGTCAAAGGCCGCCAGGAGCACGAGTATTTCAGCATGGCGTATGCCTCGCTGGGCACGATGTGGACGGCCGCGTTTCCCGAGTACAGTTCGCCGCGCATGGCGCCTTTTCTGGCGGCGGCCGGCCAGTATCCGCACAACCCCCTGGGCACGCAGGTGCCGACCTCCTCGCTGGCGCATCCACAGGATCCCGGCCTGAACGACGTGCCCTTCCAGCCGTTGTGGCATCTCTGGAGCTGCTTCCGGAACGAGCGCGACCTGGCGGTCTACAATGACTTCAACGGCCGCGGCGTCTTTGGCGGGCCGGATGAGACCATCGGGCACTATCTGATGGTGTCGGGTTCCGGCCGCCGCGGCCTGTTGGTGCTCGGCAATTTCAGCTCTGCGCCGGCCGCATGCCGGCCCGTGGTCGACTTGGCCGCTGTGCATCTGCGGGCCGGCGCGCAAGCCGTGCTGCAGCCGGGCGCCGGCGGCCCCGGCCAGCCTCGAATCGGCGCCGCGGCCGGGGTCATGCCGGAGGTGGTGCTGCCCGGCTACGGCGTCGCCGGCGTGCTGTGGGCGGAAGACGAGCGGAGCCTCGCCGGCCTGCTGCAGGAATATGTGCGCCCGTATCCCGGCCCGGGGGCCGAGAGCGCGTCCTGGCTGGCTGCGATTGAGCAGCAGCGCCGCTTCCGGGAGGGACCGCCGGCCTGGAAGGAAGTCTACCTGACCGTGCGGTTGCCCGGCGGTGCGCCGCTGCCGTATGAGGATTCCCTGATCGTCGACCTCTACAACAATCAACTGGAACTGCTGGCGGCCGATGCGGGCGGCGACTGGCGCGTGGTGGCGCCAGTCGGCAAGTCCGGCGTCGTCGCGTCGGCCGAGGCCGCCGCCGCCGACCAGCTGTTTGTCGGCGATGTGACCGCGCCGATGGCGCTGCATGAGTTGCTCGGTCCGGGGCGCCACCGTCTCGGCCTGCGTTCGCTGCACCTCGGGGAGCCGTTCTATTCGTTTGTCAGTCTGGTTTTATCGCCATCTGCCGACCCATCGGCCGATGGCCATTACCAGCTGGAATTCTACAATGCGGTGGAGCCGGACCGGTCGATGCTGACATGGACGACGGTGGTCGCGGCGCCGGACGGCGCCGCCGATTGAGGAGGAGCCAGTGTCAGGCGTGACGTTGCATGACATTGCGATGCTGGTCGGCGTGTCGCACCAGGCGGTCTCCGCGACCCTGCGCGGCAATGGCAGCAGCCGGGTTTCGGCCGCGACCCGGGAGAAGATCCTGAAGCTGGCGCGTCAGCTCAACTATGTCCCGAATCCGGCGGCGTTGAGCCTGACCGGGGCGGAGACGAGGTCAATCGGCATCGTGACCGGGACGCTGACCGGGCTGCCTTCGGTGATTATAGACGACATCTGCGATCTGCTGTTGTCGCGTGGCTATTTTCCGTTGCTGGCGCCGGCCGTTCTGGTCGGGGACGGCATGCCGGGTGGCGGCCTCCCGGCGGCGTTGCAGGGCCTTGTCGCGCGTGGTGTCGACGGCGTGATTTTCCTGGCCAAGGAGCCGCCGCCCCGGAGCGCCGGCGGGCAGCGGGTCCCGTACGTTCATTGCGCCAATGACTGTCCCGACTGCGACCTGGGCATTGACAAGGAACAGACCGGCAGTCTGCCGACCCGGCATCTGCTGGAGCATGGCCATCGGCGCATTGGCCT
>CAYOUR010000048.1:0-18130 GCA_964407145.1 uncultured Lentisphaeraceae bacterium
TTCCGAGGCGTCCAACCCCATGGCCATGGCCTGCCTGACCAAAAACTGCATCTTCACCAACGTCGTGGTCACCGAAGACCTGGACGTCTGGTGGGAAGACATGGGCTATGACTGCCCGGGCGGCAAAGGAACGGACTGGAAAAACAACCCCTGGACCCAGGGCTCCGGCGAAAAGGGCGCCCATCCGAACAGCCGCTTCACCGTACCGGCGGGACAATGCCCGGTCATCTGCGAGGATTGGGAAAACCCGTCCGGCGTCCCGATTGACATCTTCGTGTTCGGCGGCAAGCGCACCACCACCGTGCCGCTGGTGCACGAGGCCTTCGACTTCGACCACGGCGTCTTCATGGGGGCGACCGCCGCCTCCGAGCCGACGGCCGCCGCGCTCGACCTGGGCAACGTCAGCCTGCGCTTCGACCCGTTTGCCATGACCCCGTTCATCGGCTATAACGCCGGCGACTACATGCAACACTGGTTCGAAATGGGCGCAAAACTGGGAGACAAGGCACCGAAGTGCTTCTACGTGAACTGGTTCCGGAAGAACGAAAAAGGCAAGTTCATGTGGCCCGGCTTCGGCGAAAACAGCCGCGTGCTGAAATGGATGTGCGACCGTGTCGACGGCAAGGCCGGGGCCGTCGAAACGCCGATCGGCATGATGCCGGAAGTCAAGGACCTCTCCCTGGAGGGGCTCGACATCGACGCCGCCGTCATGCAGGAGCTGCTGAAAGTCGATACCGAAGCCTACAAGGCCACCGTGGAAAACGCCAGGACCTACTTGGCGCAATTCGGTGACCGGCTGCCGGCGAAGATGACCGAACAGCTGGATAAGCTGGCCGCCCGCCTCGGGTGAGCTGTTTTACCGGCGCCGGGTCCGGCCGCGGCCTCCCGTGCCAGTGACGGCATGGGGGCCACGGCGTCCCATGTGCGGCGCCTCGGCGGACAAAGCTGCCGGGGCGCCGCAACCAGCCGGCCATGGCGCCGGCGTGACGCGCCCCCTGTCCCGGCAGCCCCGGCCGAAGACGGCTTCAGCCGTTGATGGCCGGGCAGACTTCTCGGAAACCGCATTGCGCGCAGCTGTATTCCGTGGGCACGCACGGGAAGTCGTCCTCTTCAGCCAGATTCCGCTCCGGGTCGCGCAATTTGGCGCGCATGGCCTGGTAGCTGGTGACGATCTGGTCCTGGACCGAGACCAGAAGCTCCGGCTGCACCGGGTAGTCGCTGCGGCGGCCGCCGTCCAACAGAAAGACGCCGTGCAAATTCAGCTTGTCCAGCGGCAGGCTCCACTTGCCCATGGCGTAAAGGGCGTAGCAGGCCAGCTGCTGCCGCAGGGTACTGCGGTTCTCGATGCCGGTCTTCCAGTCCAGGATGTGGCAGACGCCATTGGCGTCGACATAGGCGAAGTCGATGGCGCACCAGATTTTGACGTCGTTGCACACGAAAGTGTCCAAAACGTCATTGGTTTTCCAGCTGGCATACGGCATGGCCAGAATCTCGTGCACCACCGGCGACATGACAAACGATTCCAGGCAAGTGAACACCCGCTCCCGGATGGCGTTGGTCGTCTCCACCGGCAAAGTCCGTCCATTGCCGTAGTACAGCTCGAACAAGTTCGTGCGCCGGGACGGATACTGCTCCCACTCGCGTTGCACCGATTCCCTCCAGCCGGCATTCATCCTGGCCCGGGCCTGTTCCTGGAGAGCCGCGGTCTCAGGACGCTGCCCGCTGCGCGCAAATTCATCCAGGGACTCCTTGATCAGACTGTGGACGATGGACCCGGCCCACATGGCCAGGGGCTTGATGTTCTTGAGGATGTAGAGCTTGCGGGTCGTCGGCGACGCCTCGGTCTCCCAGCCGCCCCAGGCGCCGTAATAGTTGTAGTAATAGGCCCGCGGGCAACTCTGGAACAGCTGTGCACGGGACACGGACCAGCTCAATTCGTTGACAAGTTTCTTCATCCTCAATCCTCAGCCTCATGGTTTCGGCCTTTTTTCCCGGCGTCGCCCTCCGCTTCGCTGCGGCGACGCTGCTGGAAAAAACGGCGCATGACCTGCAGGCAGTCATCCGGCAAAATGCCCCCAGTCGATTCAACCCGGTGCAGCATCCCGGGAAAATCCGTGATGTCCAAGGCACCGCCGGCCGCGCCCATGCGAGGGTCATGACAGCCGAAAAAAAGTTTTCCCAGCCGGCAGTTGACCATGGCGCCGGCACACATGGCGCAAGGCTCCTTGGTCACGTACAGTTCGCAGTCATGGAGGCGCCAGTCGCCGACGGCCGCCGCCGCCTGGGTCAGGGCGATCATTTCCGCATGCGCGGTGCCGTCCTTCAGCATTTCCACCTGATTGTGTGCACGGGCGATCACGCGACCGGCCCGGACCACGACGGCGCCGACCGGCACCTCGCCGCCCTGGGCGGCCTGTTCGGCCAGACGAATCGCCATCCGCATGTAGGTCTCCGGGGTCGGCGACGGCAGTTCCGGGGTCTGATGCGTCATTCGGACAGTGCCTCCAGAAAGCGCCGGGCTCGATCGGGGCGGTCGTCCAGCACGACGGCGGCGGCCTGGCGCAGGCGCTGCAGGCGCGGGTCAGCCGCTGGCAGACCGCCGGCGCGTTCCAGCCGGTCGAAGGTCGCGGCACTCTCCAGCAAATGACTGCGCAAGTCGTGATAGTACAGATCAAGCAGCTCGTCAGCGGTTTTCACAGGTTTGATCATGGGTCACTCGGGGCAGGAATGTAATGAATGATTGGGGGCGGACTGGCAGGGACCATCAGGCCGCGGTGCACGACACTGTCACCGCTGGGCCATGGTCAGCAGTGCCGTCTCGGCGTTCTGCAGTGCGGCATACATTTCCGCTGCGGTCGTGGCGCTGCGCAGTTCGGTGGTCAGCGCCGTGCGCGTGCACAGCAGGCTGATCCGGCCCAGGGCCTGCAGATGTTGAACCGAGTCCAGGCAGCAGACCAGGAAAAACAGGTCCGTGCCCTGCCCATCACCGGCCTGGCCGAAGAACACCGGCCGCGGGGTTTTACCGATACAGACGAAGGACGCCTCGAACAGGAAGTCGTCACGGTCGAGCGGGTGCGGCATGGCGATGCCGCCGTTCATGGCGGTCGAGGATTCCTCCTCGCGTCGACGCAGGGCTTCGTACAGGTCCCGGGGGTCGTAGAGCAGACCGGTCCCTTCGGCCAGCGTCGTCAACGATTTCAGGATGGTTGAGCGGGACCGTCCTGGCAAGGACGGTTGCATGGACGGCAGCGGGCAAAGCTCGGTGATGGGCGTCCCTTCCTGAAGGTCCTCCAGAACCAAAGGCGACAGGGCGTCGCGTTTTTCCGGCTTGTCATGGTGCAGAAGCCGGTGGGAATACCACGTCTGCAGGACATCGGCGTCAAACAGGTAGCGGCTGCCTTGCCGGACGCACGGAATCTCCGCCGCCACGGCCAGGGAACGCAACTCCTTGCCGTCCATCTGCAGCAGCTCCGCAGCCTTCTCCAAACTGAGCAGTCGATATGCCATACATGAATGAATGAATAGATGAAACGTGCCTGAAAACAACGCCCCCGCCGGCCGGCAGCCCTCTTCCTGACCGTGTGCCAAGGCACCGCTAAACGCCAATATCCCCGTCGTACTATATATCCTGTTTGCCGCCGCGTAAAACGCAACCGCGACGATTGCGCGGAATTTCACCACCCCATGGCCTCATCGCCAAAGGCCATTTGCAAAGCATGGCTTGGTTGCACGGCAAGCCCAATGGCTCTCCGGGTTCCCCTGCGCGGCCCGGCCTTCAGCCGACCGCATGCCGTGCACGCTTCAGCCTGCCGCAGGCAGAGGCTGTCCGACTCAATGCCGCAGATACAGGCTCGCCACCTGCTCCTGGGAAAGCGCCTGCGGGAAAAGCATGAAATGACTGATGACCCCCTCGAAGCCATAGCCGCTGCCGGCGGTCGTTGAGGCGCCGACATGCGCGGCCTGGCGGCGTTTCAACGGCATGGCCATCCGCATGCCGGACTGCTCTACCTGCAGCTCGCCGTTGAGATAAATCCGGCCGAGGTCACCATCAAACGTCGCGGCCACGTGATACCACGTATCCGGATTGATGCCCAGGCGGGCGGGGCGGGTACGGACAGTGTGACTGCCGGCGCCGTCATGCACATGCAGCCAGAGCATGCGCCAGCTCACGTAGACGCGCAGGCCTGGCCCCTGAGTATGCGTATCGGCGAAAAAGAACAGCTCATACTGTCGGCTGCGGTGCAATTCAGGCGGCGTCTTCAGCATCGCGGCGACGGTGAAGCCCGTGCTTAAATCAAGCTCCGCCGGCATCTCGCAGCGCAACGCGGCCCGCATCGCGGCCTCGTGGCCATTGCGAAAATAAAGGGCCTTGCCGTCGGGACCGTCCACCCAGTCCAATCCTTCCGGCCGGATGACGTCAACCTTGACCGGCTGCCCCGAGACATTGCTGATGGCGAGGGTCTGCCCTTCGTTGAGCGGCAAATGCAACCAGGGCAACGGCAGGTCTGAGCCATGCGCCGAAGGCCCCAGCCCCCCCAGGGCCACAAGCAGAAACAGGAACGGCAACACCTGACGGCCGACCCCAGGCGCCGGCTCAGCTGAGCACGTTGCCACTGGCCGCCGATGGCCCGCCCGGCCCGCCACGTCCTCCCGGAGAACACATCGGACGGACAGGTTGCGGTCTCGGCAACTGGGACCGGCAAAGACGAGCCGCGAGGGCGAAAAAGCCCCCCGGGACGCTGACGGCGCAACGGCCATGGCGCACGTCGTCATCCGGCTGAAGTCGCCACCGTCACTGTTCGTAGACTTCCCATTCATAGAGTCTCGTTTCCGGGCCGCGAGTGGCCGTCACCAGCAGGCGCAGCACCGCCGTCTCCGTCACCGGGAAGCGTACGGCCTGCTCGTCGCCGTCAGCCTGGCTGACCCGAGCCAACGTCACATATTCGCCATTCTGCCGGGCTTGGATTTCGTACTCGAAAAGGGAGTTCTCAACGGGATAGAGCACGACCCGGGAGACCTTGACCGACGCCGGGAATTCGATTTCCAGCCAGTCCGGCGCCTGATTGGGCGTCGCGTCGCAATAGGTGATGATGCCATTGGAATGACCATTCTTGGCCACCACGCCTCCGCAGACGCCGTCGGTCACGTGCCAAAGACAGTTGTCGGGCCGGCCGGAATTGAATTTGTTGCTGGAGGCGCGGACCTGGACGCGTTGCTGTTCAAAGCGCTGATACACCAGGTTGCCAGGCTTGACCCGCCGGGCATATTCGGCTTCAATGTCCTCGTTGACCTGGCTGATGGACGGCAGCGCGAAGGCCTTGCGGCTGGTCGTGTAGACTCGCGCCTGAAATGGCGTGAAACGATCGCGGAAACGCCCAGCCGCCGTTGGCCGACGGCGGTTTTCACCCAGGACCTGCAGGCTGCTGTCAGCCAAAACCGGCCACGTGACCTCATATTCCGCCTCCGTCTCCGTGGCGTTGCAGGCCAACAGCCAGTAGGAGCCGTCCGGGTTGGCCTTGCCGAGCAGACGCAAGTCGGCGTGACTGGCGCGCGGCGCCGGCTCGGCGTCAGGATGGATGACCGCCTCTTCCCCGATGATCTTCTGCTCCGCCACCAGAGCCGGAATGCCGAGATACAGCTCCGGGTACTGCAATTCACTGCGATTGTAGTGCAACAGGCCGACCGAACCAAGAATCAAGGCCAGAATATTCTGGTTGCGCAATTCCTCATAGCTCGGAACCCGGCTGTCACGCAGGCCGCAATCGCCGTAATTGAAGCCCTGGTGCAGGTAGGCGATGCTCTGCGTCGGCGTCGCCCCCGCCCAATGAGCGCGCCACTTGTCCATCAGCACGACGATCTTCCGGAAATTGCTCATGGGCTGGCCGACCACTGGACGCGGATAGCAATGGAAGCCGTTGATTTCGCCGCAGTCGAGATACTCGACAATGCCGCCGGAGCCGGTGGAGATGACGATCGGATGATAGGGGTCTTCGTCGGCGATGGCCTCCGCGATGCGGGTGAAGACCTCGCTGGTGAACCCGGCGCAGTCCGGTTCATCAATCAGGTAATGCCCGAAGAGAAGCGGGTCGTCCTTGGCGGCGCGCGCTCTTTCGCGGTACGTCTCCAGGACCTCCGGGGTGGCGCCATCCTGTTTCAGGCGGGCACGGAAGGCGGTGCCGAAGCCAAAGCCGGTTTTCGTGTTGTAGTACATGATCGGGCGCGGGTCGTCAGCCGCCTTGAAGATGACGCTGAAATCCGACCCGCGGCTGACATCGCCCGTGCCCCAGCTCGACAACAGGAAGAATTTCTGTCCGTCGACATACCAGTTGCCGTCCTTGCCGCGCCAGACCTCATTTTTCTGGTATGGCAGTTTTCGCAGCGGGGTGGCGGCCGCGGCGGCGGGTGCGGCGGCGGCACCCTGCTGGCGGCGCAAGTCCTGCAATTCGGCAAAGACTTCCCAGCGGCCATCCGGCACGGCCGAGACCGGGAACGCGAATTCCTGCCGTTGCCGCGGGATGACCGTCTGCTCGCACAACACCTGCCCGCCCTGCCCGGCCCGGATACCGCTGCGCAACCGGAAGCCGGCCTGGTCAATCTCCTGATGAATGGCCACCTGGTAACGGACGTGCTCCAGCTGCTGGGTCGCAAAAATGGCCTGGCGGTAGTGCGGATCCTCCAGGGTGATGCTCATCGGCACGAAGGCCAGCTCGCGGGTGAATCTTTTCCGGCTCAGAATCCGGTTCTGGGCGCGGTTGCGGACCGTGATGCTCCCCTGGCAGAGGCCCGGACTGGGCACTTGCAGAGCCGGGAATTGAACCACATTCTCGGCGCCGGCGACCATCGTCGTCATGACCGCAGCCTGGACCAGGAAGCCGTTGGCGCCGGTCAGCACCGCCTCGATCTTCACGTCCTGGTCCCTCGGCCCCAGGTTCGCGACCCGGCTGTCCAGGGTCACCAGCAGCTGCCCGTCCACAATGGCCTGCCGCTGATTGGGCAATCCGACCTGCCACAGATACGGAGACAAGTCCACCCCGGGGGCCTGAAGCCGGCGAAAGGACTCGGCCGTATGGGTCACGCCCTTCGCGGCCAGGCTGGAAACCTCGGCATGGCCTTCCGGCAGACGATAACTCTCCCGAACCGCGTTGAATGACCAGAATGGATGGTCCGCCCCGGACAATTCCAGGGACTGGTAGGGCAGCTCGATCTCGGCGCTCCAGAAATCCTGGTCGCGGTGGACGGCGCTCCGCCAGTCCGCCTGCCAATGGCTGTTGCCGACGTAGCCGC
The DNA here is from genome assembly GCA_964407145.1 of uncultured Lentisphaeraceae bacterium. Classification (GTDB taxonomy): domain Bacteria; phylum Verrucomicrobiota; class Lentisphaeria; order Oligosphaerales; family Oligosphaeraceae; genus JAAZKI01. Next base: position 7,285 of record CAYOUR010000048.1, read on the forward strand.
CCTGTTCGCAGCTGCGTTCAAAACGCATGTTGACGCTGTTGACGATGAAATGAAAATAACTGTCGCTGCCGCCGGTGGGATCGACCATGATCTCCACGCAGTCGGTGGAGTAGACTTTGGCCTTGCGGGCCTCCTCGGGAGTCGGCAGCAGATCGGCGGGGATGTACGCCGTCAGGCCAAAGATGATGGCCGTGTCCGTATGCAGAATCTGCAGTTCGGTCCGCCGCCGGGCCGCCTGGCTGGTCTGCATGACGATGAAGTCGGAGTACTTCGGCGCCGTCTGCCAGGCCGCCTCCGACAGTTGCCCGTCCATGACCGGCGGCTGGCCGCAATACCGGCTTTCCAGAACAGCCCCGGCGGCCGGCAGACACGCAGATAGGACGACCAGGCACGCGAACACCAGATGATTCATGCTGACGACTCCATCTTCGAAACCACATTCCTGGCCCGATTCGCCAAACAACTCGGCGACCGGAACCAGAAAATACCATAATCGGCCAAAGACGCATATTCAAACCGCGCCACCTCGAAAGGACGCTCAGATGTAACCGGTCACCCACTGATAATAAGGGTAGAGGCCATCCGAAAAGTCCCCGGCCTGACGCCTTGTGCTTTTTCAAGGACACGGCACCGACGCCCCAGTCGCGATGACGACCGGCAACGACCCCTTCGTTTTATCCGCGGGACTCTTTCGGCCATAGCATTTCGGGCGGTGCCTGGCTAATGCCTTGACCGTTTCCCAAAGCCCTGTTATCAATGGGTGGCCGGTTACGCTCAGATTAACTCCACCCTGTCCCGGGCACGATTATTTGCCGGACAGCCCGATTGACACGCCTGGCTTCCCCGAGTACAGTAGTGACTTCGTTCCTGACCCCGAGGCCTCCTTCAGGCGGGGCGTCTCCTGACCGGCCGCGCCGGCCGCGAAAACCGCTGGCTCGCCGGCCCCGACCCAATAACCGGCGGAATCACCCATGAACAGAATCAAAATCGGCCAGATCGGCATCGGTCACAACCACGCCGCCGAAAAGATGAAGGCGCTGCGCGGACTGCCGGACCACTACGAGGTCGTCGGCGTCGTGGAAGAAGACGACGCCTGGCGGCGGCAGCGCGGCGACCTTGAAGCCTACCACGGCCTGCCGTGGCTGTCCGAGCAGCAGCTGCTGCAGACCCCGGGATTGCAGGCCGTAGCCGTCGAGACCGACGGCAAAGACCTGGTCGCCACGGCGCGGCGTTGCGCCGAACAGGGCCTGCATGTCCACCTGGACAAGCCCGGGGGCGAATCCCTGGCGGATTTTGAACAGCTGCTTCGGCAATGCGAAAAGCGCTCGCTGGCTCTGCAGCTGGCCTATGTCTACCGCTACAACCCCGGACTGCGCTTCTGCCTCGAAGCCGCGCGGGCCGGGTGGCTGGGCGACCTTTTCGAGGTCCATGCGGTCATGAGCCGCGACGACAGCGACAACGACCGTTACCGCCGCTGGCTGTCACAATTCCACGGCGGGGCCATGTATATTTTTGCCGGCTACCTGGTCGACCTGGTCGTCAGCCTGCTGGGCGCACCGGAGCGGGTCGTGCCTTTCATGCGCTGCACGCGGGACGACGGACTGGTTGACAACGGCCTGGCCGTGCTGGAATATCCCAGGGCCACGGCCACTGTGCGCGTGTCCGTGGCCGAAATCGACGGCATGAAACACCGCCGACTGATTGCCTGCGGCACCTTGGGCACCGTCGAATTATGCCCGATCGAGCCGCCTGGCAAAGCCTACTTCACTCAGCCGCTGCTGGTGCGGCTGACCTTGAAGAAAGGCAACGAACGCTTTGCCGCCGGCACCCATGTTGTCGACTGCGGCACGCTGAACGGCCGCTATGACCGGCAACTGCTCGAATTCGCCCGCATCATCCGCGGAGAACTGCGTAACCCCTACGACTACCACCATGAACACCTGGTCCACCAAACGCTGTTACAGGCAGCCGGTTACCTGACAGGAGAATGACCATGAAATTTTCGCAACGAACGGCCGTGGTCACCGGCGGCGGCGGCGCCATCGGCTCGGCCATCGCCCGGGGCCTGGCGGCCGGTGGCGCGGCCGTCGCCATCATCGACGTCAACCTTGACAGCGCCCGGCGCGTTGCCGACAGCATCACTGAACAGGGCGGCCAGGCCGCGGCCTTCGTCACGGACATCACCGCCTACCCGGCCGTGGAACGCACCATGGCCGACATCGCGGCGGCGCTCGGCGCCATTGACATCCTGGTCAACGTCGCCGGCGGCAGCGCCAGAAAACAGGCCCGGCGCTTCTACGAACAGGACATGGCCGTCGTCGAAAACGTCATCCGTGTCAACCTGTTCGGCACGCTGCACTGCATCCGTGCGGCCGTGAACCAGATGCGCGCGAAAAAATACGGCAAGATCATCAACATCGGCTCATCGGTGGGCCAGGGCGGGCTGTGCTCGCATGCCGACTATGCCGCCGCCAAAGGCGCCATCTTCTCCCTCACCCGCACCCTGGCCATGGAGCTCGGCGAGTTCAACATCAACGTGAACTGCGTTTCCCCCGGGCCGGTCCGCCGCCCCGACGAGGCGCCGGTTGACGAGGCCGCGTTCTGCAGGACCACCAGCTGGCTCAACCGCCTCTGCACACCCGGCGACATCGCCGCGGCGGTGCTTTTTCTGGCCGGGCCGGAATCGGATTACATCACTGGGCAGAACATCGGCGTGGATGGCGGCCGCACCCTGGGGCTCATGGGCGCCAGACGCCCATGAACAACCTCGGCCCGGCGGAAACCGCGCCCGGAACTGGCAGACCACACCACCCGCCCACGGCCGTGACTGCTCATCCGGGAACCTGGTCGATATGCCAGCGGCAATTTTCCAGCACGGCCTTCATGGCCCGGAGAGTCGGCTGCGTCATGGGATTGCGTGCGCCATACTGATGCACGGCAAAGGTCGCGGCCACGCCCAGCGTCAGGCCGAGAAAACGGTGCATGCGCCCGAAAGCGCCGTTGCAGAGGTGGATAAACGGCAGTTTCAACTCGCGGCGCAGCAGCATCGTGGTTTTCACCGCCTCGAGGAATTCGGCCTCGGTGTTGATGACCGTGACGATCTTCACCAAGTCGGGGCCGCGCCGTTCGAACGCCTGCAGCTGCGCCAGGACCTCGTCCGCCGTCAGGGCCTCGCTGACATGCGAGGAGATCACCACCTGGGCGCCCCGGGCATGAATCTGGTCAATCAGCCGCATCTGCCGCTCAACCGCCTCAGGGCTGCTGGTGTTTTCGCGCGGGGACGGGTCATACAGGTCTCCCATCACATCGATGATGGCGGCGCCGCCCTCGGCGGCCGCCAGCAGGACCTCCTGCCGGGATTCGTCCGTGGAGGCGACGTTCCAGAAGTCCTTTCGGTAGAAATAGAACATGAAGGGCAGAGGCACGGCGTTGACAATGCCGGCAAAGGATTGCGGGTTGCGGAATTCCGGCTTCAATTCGAAGAGGGACACGGCCACGGCGTCGGCGCCGTCGAATTCCGCGCCGCGGGCCTGGGCGATGAGCTCCGCCGGGGTCTGGCCATCCATGATCGCGGCGATGGTCGGACCGCCGGGCCGTAAGAATTTTCGTCTTTCCATGGTCTTGTCCTGGGGTGTGGTTCACGCCAACAACGCCTCAACGGTGCGGCGGCGACTTCGCGCCAAAGGCGCCTGACGAGGCCAAAAGGTTATTTTTACACGCCGAAGCCGATGGCCGGCCGCACGCGACATCCAGGCCTGAATGTACATCGGCGCCCGTCATTTGCAACGGCGCCGCAGCTCTTTTTCCAGCCCGGCATCGAGCCTGCCGAATGTCCCAGCACCCCTGCCGGCACGCAATCCATGCCGCTAATGCCGCCCACCTGTTCTGGGACGGAACGGATGGACAGCGAAGTTCTTTCGCCGATAACCCACAATTCGCTAACTTTCTCCTAACATTACGGGTTTATTCTATAGGGCAAGGCGGTGATAGAGCATCAGGCGATCACCGATCGAAAACCCGTAACAGGAGAAACAAGGCATGAAAGTAACACGAGAAAACCAAAATCCGCAACCGGCCCTGACAGCCACCAGCAAGCGTTTGACCAAGACCCTGATCGTCCTTGGCCTGGGGTTGCTTCTGAGCGCCGCCCCGCTCAGCGCCGCCGACGAGGAGCTGCTGCGCAAGATTGAAGCCATGCAGCAACAGATTCAAGCGCAGCAGACCATGCTGAATCAACTCCGGCAGCAGATGCAGGAACAACAGCAGACCACCCCGACCGTCGTGAAACAGGAAGTCAAGACGCAGATCGATGAACGCCTGTCCAAATCCTCCGCTCCGCTCATCAGCCTGGGCAAAGGCATCGAGGGCCTGTCACTGGTCGGCGACCTGCGCCTGCGCTACGAGTACGCCGACACCGACCGGGACAGCCAGTCGGACGCCAACTACAAGTCGCGGTTCCGCCACCGCGTCCGCCTGGGCGGGGTGTGGAAGAACCCGACCGAAGAATGGGAAGTCGGCCTGGGGCTTGAAGCCGGCAGCAGCGATGGCACCAGCGCCAACCAGAGCTGGAACTCCGGCAAAGTCTGGGAATCCGGCAGTGTCTATCTCGACTACGCGTATGCCAAACACATCTTCGGTGACAGCGGCCTCAGCCTGACCATCGGCCAGCAGAAAAACCCGTGGAAGCACAGCTTCCTCACCTTTGACGGCGACCTCCGGCCGACGGGAGCGACTCTGGCCTACAGCGACGACCTGTGGTTTGCCGCCCTCGGCGCCTACAACATCCGCGGCGACAGCAAGCTCAGCGGCCATGACAACCAGTCGCTCGCCAACATGTTCGGCGGACAGGCCGGCTTGAAATTCAAAGGCGACGCGCTCAGCGGCCTGCTGGCGGCCGGGTTCTACCATTATGACGCCGAAACCGCGAAGTACCAGCTGGACCGCGACGCCGACGACTACAACTACCAGATCGGCACCCTCTACGGCGAACTGGCCGGCGCAATCGGCGACGTGCAGCTCAAAGGTCTGGCCGAGGCCGCCGTCAACTTCGGCGCCGACAACGACTTCAATCAGGGCATCGCCACTGGCCTGGCGCCGGATGACTACCGCGCGGAAAGCAACAACCTGGCCTGGATGATCGGCTTCGAAGCCAAACGGAACAATATCAAGGCAAAATACTCCTATGCACGCATCGAGGGCGACTCCGTGCCCTGGTTCACCTCCGACAGCGACTTCGGCTCCGCCGCCCTCCGCGCCAGCCGCTCAACCAACGTCTGCGGGCATTCCCTCGGGCTGGAATACAGCTTCAGCAAAAACTTCTCCATGGGCGCCACGGTCATGTTCACCGAACTGATCGAAGCCGAATCCGGGAAAGACAACCAGGGCAGCCTCTATCAGCTCGACATGGTCTACAAATTCTGACTCCACACGGAACCGGCTTGATCCGGACGAAACTCCCCCACCGAACGCGACGGCTGCCCACGAGCCGTCGCGTTCCCGCGTCTGCATCCGGCCTGGAGCCCCTTCACCGGCGTTTCCACCGACGGCGGTTTTTCCGGCCGCGAACCGGATAATAATGGGCGGACAAACAAGAAATTTCCGGCCGGCGGCGTTATACTATTTTCGCCGTGACGATTTTCGCCGCTGCTGAAGGCCAGACGCAGCGGCCAACCGTCCTGCGGCTGGCGGCTGGCGCCGGCCCCAGCTTTCATCCTCCTTGGCGGCCGGCCGCTGCCGCCATCCCGAGCGGACGGGCGGCCGGCCATCACCCAGTCACCCCCGAGGGCGTGCCCCATGAACAGCTATGAACGGATGACGCGCTTTCTGCGTGGCGTGCCGGTCGACCGTGTGCCCTTCATGCCGATCCTGATGCGCTTCTGCGCCCAATACACCGGCACGAAATACCGCGATTTCATCCTCGACCCGGAAGCCCACTGCCGGAGCAACATCGCCTGCGCCGACGCCTTTTCCTCCGACTGGGTCAATGTCATGAGCGACCCCTATGGCGAACTGGAGGCCTATGGGGCCAGCATCGAATACCCGGAAGACTCCCTGCCCCTGGACCGGATCGTCCTCTTCCAGGACGCCCGGGACCTGGCCCGGCTGCCGCGGCTCGACATTGAGGCCCACCCGCGCCTGCGCGGACGCCTGGAGGAGCTCCGCGTCTTCCGCCGCGAGCTGGGGAAGAGCCAGGTCATCTGCGGCTGGATCGAAGGCCCGCTGGCCGAATACTGCGATCTGCGCAGCCTGGCCAACGCCTGCTATGACCTCTACGACCACCAGGCCGAAATGGCCGACGCCATGACCATCATCCACGACAACGCCCGCAACTTCGCCACGTTGCAGATCCAGGCCGGCGCCAACATGGTCGGCATCGGCGATTCAGCCTGCTCCCAGATCGGCCCGGACTTTTACCGGCAGTATGGCTTCCCCCACGAAAAAAGACTGGTGGAGCACATCCACAGCCTGGGCGCCCTGGCCAAGCTGCACATCTGCGGCAACACCTCGGCCATTCTTCCGGACATGATCAGAACCGGCGCGGACATCATTGACGTCGATCATCTCGTCCGGGACATGTCGCCCTATCCGGCTCTGCTGGAACCGCATCAAGTTCTCTGCGGCAACCTTGACCCGGTCAGTGTCCTGGAAAACGGCGGCCAGGAGGACATCGTCCGCCAAGCCCGCGAGGCCTGGCGCCAGGCCCGGGGCCGGCTGATCCTTTCCGGCGGCTGCGAAATCACCCCCGGAACACCGCCGGAAAACCTCGCGGCCCTGGCCGAATGCTGCCGGCAAGTCACCGCCTAGGCCCGCGGCCGTTCCTCCGGTTTACCACCGCCACCCGTAACAGGACTACCCGTCATGACCACCTTGGAAGGCCAGCTCGCTCTGATCACCGGCGCGTCGCGCGGCCTGGGACGAGGCATCGCCCTCGCCCTGGCGGAAAACGGCGCTGACATCGCGGTCAACTACCACACCAGCGTCCAGGAGGCCCATGCCGTCCAGGCCGACATCGAGGCCCTCGGCCGGCGTTGCCTGGTCGTCAAGGCCGACGTGGCCCGAGCCGACGAGGTGAACGCCATGTTTGCGGCCATCGACCGGCATTTCGGGCGTCTGGACATCCTGGTCAACAACGCCGGCACCAGCCGCGCCGAGGACATTTTCACGATCACCGAGGAAAGCTGGGACTTCATCCTCAACACCAACCTGAAAAGCATGTTTCTCTGCGCCCAGGCCGCCATGTTCCGGATGCGCGACCGCCATTCTGGCCGAATCATCAACATCAGCTCGGTGGTTGGCCAGCAAGGCGCCCTGTTTGGACACGTCCACTACGCGGCCACCAAGAGCGCCATCCTGGGGTTCACCAAGACCCTGGCACGCACGGCCGCGCCGCATGGCATCACGGTCAACGCCATTGCCCCGGGAATCATCCGCACGGAACTGCTCTTCCAGACACACGGCGAAGACGGCGTCAAGACACTCGCCGACGGCATTCCTCTTGGACTGGGCGAACCGCGCGATGTCGGCCTGGCGGCGGCTTACCTGGCCGGCGAAGGCGGCCGTTACCTGACCGGAACCTGCATTGATGTCAACGGCGGCCTGTATATGCGCACCTGATTCCTCCAGACCGAACGGCCAGCGCGCCGCCGAACGGCCAGCGCCCACCCCTAAAAGCCCCCTCCCGGCCGACGGGTCGTGCCCATGCCCCAGGCCCATTACATCACCCAACCACCGGACGCCTTCCGGCCGACGGCCGCAACCTGGAAAAATCAGTTCACATGGATTCCCGACATCAACAATGGCTCGGCTTCTGGCGCGAGGAGCTGGAGGCGGCGTTCCTGTATGACCGCATGGCGGCCAATGAAAAGAACGGCCGGCTACACGAACTGTACGAGCGGATGGCGTCCATGGAGCGACGCCACGCCATGTCCTGGGCGGCGCGTCTCAAGGAGTCCGGCATCGCGGTTCCGGCCTTCAAGCCATCCTGGCGGGTTCGCCTGCTCGCCGCCATCGCCACCCGCTTTGGCAATCGAAACGTCCTCGATGCCCTGAACGCCACCGAGACTGACGCCGGCAAGGCCTATGCCGCCCTGGAGGACGTCCGCGAGGCCAGGCAGATGGCCAGCGAAGAACGCGCCCACGCACGGACTTTCCAGACCCTGGCAGCGGAAGGCGGCTACGCCGTCGGCCAACCTGAAGCCAGGCACAAAAATGCTGGCGGCAACGCGCTCCGCGCCGGCGTCATGGGGGCCAACGATGGCCTGGTCTCCAATTTCTGCCTGGTCATGGGCATGGCCGGCGCCGCCGAAGCCGCCGGCGCCGGCGAAAGCCGCGTGCTGCTGATGACCGGCCTGGCCGGGCTCCTGGCCGGCGCCATTTCCATGGCCCTGGGCGAATGGCTTTCCGTGCAAAGCTCGCGTGAACTGTACGAGCGGCAAATCAAGCTCGAGCAAGAGGAGATCGAAGCCGACCCGGAAGAGGAGAAGGAGGAACTGTCGCTGATCTACCAGGCCAAGGGCATGCAGCCGGAGGAAGCCGACCGGCTGGCGGAAAAGATCGCCGCCAATCCGGCCGGCCTGCTCGACACCTTGTCGCGTGAAGAGCTCGGCATTGACCCGGAGGAGCTGGGTGGCTCCGCCTGGGAGGCCGCCGGCACGTCGTTCCTGCTGTTTGCCATCGGCGCCATCATTCCCGTGCTGCCCTTCTTTTTCATGGCGCAAAGTGCGGCCTCGCTGGGAATCAGCGCGGCCCTCAGCATGATCGGGCTGTTTGGCCTCGGCGCCGCCACCACCCTGATGACCGGCAAGTCCGTCGTGCTCACCGGACTGCGCCAGGCGGTGTTCGGCATCGCGGCGTCGGCGGTCACCTTCGCCATCGGCCAGCTTATCGGCGTCAACCTCGGCTGACATCGACCTACTTGATTGGCATAAGCAACCAAGGACGGGAAAAACGTCAATGACACTTCCCCGTTTTGTTTGAACCACCGATGAACACCGATGAACACCGATTTTTATTCAGAAAAGAAACGCAGCAAGCCATAAAAAAGGGCAGATTCTGAACAGCCTGAGAATGACGGGACTTTATATCGGGATCATCCTGAATTTCAAGTACGAGAAACCTGGCTGGGATCGATTGGCTCTATAAACTACATCGGTGTTCATCGGTGGTTCTTTCGCAAAAAATGGCTGTCCGGTTGTGGAAAACCAAAGGGCTCGGAAAGCGTCAATGACACTCCCCCACCCTGCCATTGCAGATTTCGAGGGCAGCTTTTGCCTTTAATCCAGATCGGGGCCGCGGCGGCCGTAGTCCCACACCTTGCCTGGGGCGGCCGGTGGCGGCGCAGGAGGCGCCTCCTCCGGGCTCAGAGAGCGGCTCATGGCAATCAAGGCATCGGCGATGATGTCTCCCGCCTCCGGAACCAGGTTGCTATAGGAGGTCAGAACCGTCTCATAGCCGCCACCGGTCTTCGGGTCGAACGCGGCCTTGTCCGGCACGTAGCCCACGCAGTCGTTGGCCAGTTCCACCACCAGGGTGCGCGCAAACGGACTTTCAGCCTTGATGCGCAGGGACAGCGAGGTAAAGTACTCGGCCGGAGTCGACAGCAGCACGGCGTCGCCGATCTGAACCGCCGTCAGAATGACCGGCTTCTGCGGCTGCACCCGAGCCAGCTCGGCGGCATACAGACGCTCACGCGCAAACACGGCGTCGGCATGGCCGGGGTCGCCGCGGTGGGCTTCCACGTCCGCCCAGGCCTTGGGCAGGGAATCGGGCCGCGGCACCCGCCGCGCAATCGGCACGACCTTGGTGACGCCCGCCAGCCGGGTGAACGGCTGCTTCGGCGTGCCCAGCAGCACTTTCACCGCCTCGGACCCGACGCGCGTGCCCAGCCGGCGGCAGACGTCAACACCGTAGTCGACGCTGCTGCTCTGGTTGTTGACCTGGGTGACGTCGCCGCACGGGCCGTTCAGGACGACCACGCCGGTTTCCGGACCGAACATGCGCTTGATGGTCTCGTCGACAAAATGGTACCAGTCCGCATGCGTGCCGGCGCTGCCGTAGGTCGTCCCATGGCAGCCATAATTGATCAGGCAGCCGAGCAGCGTGCCGTCCGGCCGCCAGGCGCCGATCACGCCGACCGACGGATCGACCGGCCCGGCCGGCCGAACGATGTCAGGATTCATCTTGCCCGGATGGGAATACGCCCGGCCGTCCTTGAGGACCAGGCGCCGATTAAAGGCAAAGCCGCTTTCTTCGCCGATGCCGGTGCTGACCAGGGCCGGCTCCACCCGCCGCGCCGCCATGATCAAGGCGGTGGCCAGCTGCCTGGCAACCCAGTCCACATACCACTCGCTCGGCAACGGCGTGTATTCCGTCAGGGCGACGACCTTCGGGTCCATCCTGGCGGCCTGTTCCAGGTCGATGAAGGAAGCCGCGGAGGCGCCAGTGTGGGTGTGCGACGCCGAAATGATGGTTTCGTCAAACTTGAACTTTTCCAGTTCCTCGACGTGTGCGAGGGCCTTCTGGATCAGGCCGCGGTCAATGGTGCAGCAGTCGACCCCGGCGATGCCAATCCGGCAGCCGTCCTGTTCGAAGACGGCGGCCCGAACCTTCATGGCGCCGGTGACGCCGTTGATGTACATCCGGCTGTAATTGCCGGCCCGCATCGCCCCGATCGGAGGCGTGATGTCCGCGGAAAAAAATCCTGCCTGCATGCAAAGCTCCTTGGTTGATGTGTCCCTGAGGCCAGAACTGGCGCTGACCATTGAAACGGAAATAATCTGGTGTCTTGACCATCCCGGCCGACGCGAAGCGAGGACGCGCCCCGGCCGGCCGGCCGGCGGTCAGAATT
>CAYOUR010000048.1:18230-21350 GCA_964407145.1 uncultured Lentisphaeraceae bacterium
CCCGGCCGACGCGAAGCGAGGACGCGCCCCGGCCGGCCGGCCGGCGGTCAGAATTCCTCATAGTTGTAGATCAGGCAGGATTCCTGCAGCAGATGAAGGCATTTTTCCAGGAGCACGCCATCACGGCCGGGATAATCATAGCTTCGACTGGCCTGGATGCACTGGAAAATGAACTGCACGGACCGTTCGATGGCGACCGGCAGGCTTTCACCCTGAAGCAGGCAGCCGGTCATGACGCTGGCGAACAAGTCGCCCGTGCCGGGATAGAAGCATGGCAGATGGCGGGACGGGACTTTCCAGAAATGATTGAAGTCACGCTCATACGCCACGGTCGTGACATATCCGTGGGCGGACTGCTCCGGCATGCTGGTGATGACGACCGTGTGCGGCCCCATCGCGGCCAGGGCGCGGAGCCATTCCTTGACTTCCTCCAGCGACATCGCCTCCGGAACGGGCCGGTCCAACAGGAGGGCCGCCTCGGTGATATTCGGCGTGATGATGTCCGCCTGGCCGATCAGCCGCCGCATTTCCGCGACCATCTCCGGCTGCACGGAGATGTACAACGCGCCATTGTCGCCCATGACCGGGTCGACCACGACCAAAGTCTGCGGCTGGCGGAAGTCGTTGATGATCCGGGACACGATCGCCGCCTGGGCCGGCGACCCGAGAAAGCCGGAATACACGCCGTCAAACACCAGCCCCAGGCGTTTCCAGTGGGCCGCGCAATCCAGCATGATCGGCGTCAGATCATGAAAGACGTAGTCGTCAAAGCCGCCGGAATGCGTCGAAAGAATGGCCGTCGGAATGGGGCAGACCTGGATGCCCATGGCCGAAAGGGTGGGGATGATGCAGGTCAGCGAACTGCGTCCAAAACCGGACAGGTCGTGGAGGGCGGCGACTTTCTTGACGTTGGGCTGCATGGCGTTCTCCCCCGGCCTTACCTGGCCCGATACGTGATGATGCCTCTGTATTCGACCGCGCTCACGCGCGGGTCCGAGGCCAGGCGCTCCCGGAACGCCTCCAGGTCCGGCTCCTGGCGCGACTGCAGAAAGCCCGCCAGCTCGAACTGGTTCATCGGATGCCGCCGAATAATGCTGACAACGGCTTCCAGGGCATCTTTTTCGCCGCTGAAGAAGTCACCCGCCACCAGCGCCTCGATGGAGATGCCCTGCAGCCTCTCCACGGCGCGGGCGATGCTTTCGTGACTGGCCGGTCGGATGTCGGCCTCGGCCGGCGGCCGCACCGGCGTGTTGACATAGACGCGTTCGTGCCGCACCTGGGCGACCCGGTTCGCCAGCCGCTCCAAGGAGACCGGGTCGTCGTTCACCCCATCCATCAGCATCACTTCCAGCCAGACCTGGCCGCGGTACGTGTGGGAAAACTCGACCAGTCCGGCGAACGATTTCTCGTAGTCGAGTCGTCCATGCGGGCGGTTGACGGCGCGATAGGAATCCTGGTCATAGGCGTCCAGTGACGGGAGCACCAGGTCGGCGTGCTGCAGGTCGGCGCGCACCGCGGGATCGGCCAGCAGGGCGCCGTTGGTGATCACCGCCAGCGGCTTTGTGGTCCGCCGCTTCAACCCCAGCAGCAGTTCCCCCAGGCCGAGGTACAGCGTCGGTTCACCTTCACCGACCACGCTGACGACGTCGTAATCCACCTGCCGTTGCTGAAACATCTCGAACTCGGCCAGAATATCGGCCGGCGGGAAAAACAGCCGCCGGTCATTGACCAGATGCCTGGTGCGCCCAAGCTGGCAGTAGACGCAGGTGTGATTGCAGGTCCGCTCAGGAATCGGGCTGATCCCCAGCGAACGGCCCAGGCGCCGCGAAGGAATCGGCCCGAACACATACTTGAAATCTTCCATGGAATGACTTTCTGGCAAAGAACGCCGCCTGAAAATGAACTCGACCGGCCGGCGGTCGTGTTCCGGGGGGCCTCGCCCTAATATAAGCCCGGAAGGACAGCCGAAAAGCACCATGGGCAAAAAAGAGCTCCGGCCGCTTGTCCAGCCGTGACCGCTGGCTGCCCTGCCACCCGCTTCTCGCGGCCGAAGACGGCCAACGCGTTTTTATCGGTTCGCTTGTATTTCTTTAACAAAACGCTAACAGATGGCCATGATAGTAATGAACGTAAAGAGGAAAGATGGATTCCGGGGCGAGGGCTCCGGAGCAAAACCAGAGCAAAACGAAACAACAAGGAGAAACGACGACCATGTTCAAGAAACTGACCACACTCACCATGATGGCAGCGGCCTCCGCGACGCTGACCGCCCAGACCGTCATCAACGGCGCCGGCGCCAGCTTCCCGGCCCCGGTCTACCAAAGCTGGACGTACACCTACAGCCAGACCGGCCCGGACAAGGTGAACTACCAGAGCGTCGGCTCCGGCGCCGGCATCAACCAGATCAAGGCCAAGACCGTCGACTTCGCCGGGTCGGACAATCCGCTGTCCCTGGAAGAACAGGAACGAGCCGGGCTGCAGCAGTTCCCCATGCTCCTGGGAGGCGTCGTTGTCATCGTCAACCTCCCCGGGGTCAAGACGAACCAGCTGAAACTGGAACGCGCCGTCCTGGCGGACATCTTCCTCGGCAAGATCACGCATTGGAACGACCCGCGCCTGGCAAAGGCCAATGACGGCCTCAAGCTCCCGAAAACGAAAATCACCGTGGTGCGCCGCGCGGACGCCAGCGGCACCAGCTTCATCTTCACCAACTACCTGAGCAAAATCTCACCGGCATGGGCAACGTCGGTCGGCGCCGGGTCCTCGGTCAACTGGCCGGTCGGCATCGGCGGCCAGAAGAACCCCGGGGTGTGCAACAACGTCGCCAAAATCCGCGGCAGCATCGGCTACACCGAATACACCTACGCGGTCGAGGCCAGACTCGCCTGCGCCGCCATTGAAAACCAGACCGGCCAGTTCGTCACCGCTGATGTCGAATCCTTCAGCGCCAGCGCGGCCAACGCCGACTGGGACAACGCCCCGGGATTCTACATGGTCCTGACCGACCAGCCCGGCGCCAACTCCTGGCCCATCACCGGCGTGACCTACATCCTGCTCCGCAAGGACACTGCCCCCGCCATGCGACAGGCCATGATCAACTACTTCAACTGGTGCTTCACC
>CAYOUR010000049.1:0-91 GCA_964407145.1 uncultured Lentisphaeraceae bacterium
GTCCTATTTCACCGTCCTATAGGTCCCATGTTTCCAGCCAGAGCTACGCATAAGTGAAACGCATTGGTCCTATCCCTCCTACGGCACCCTG
>CAYOUR010000049.1:191-21349 GCA_964407145.1 uncultured Lentisphaeraceae bacterium
AAGCCTGGACGACATACGGCAGCCTGAAGCCTGGACGACATACGGCAGCCTGAAGCCTGGACGACATACGGCAGCCTGAAGGCTGGACGGCATACGGCAGCCTGAAGCCTGGACGACATACGGCAGCCTGAAGGCTGGAAACGTGGCGCTTCCGGGTGGCAACTACAAATGCTCATCACCACATTTTGCACATTAACCCTTATTTAGGCGCCGGAGAGTGCGCCTGGCGGTTCATTCTTCGACGCCCTGTCGCTGCCGGCGGCGCGCCTGACGGTATTCGACCGGAATGACCTTGACGAATTTCCCGCGCTGGTTGTCCCATTCGGCCAGCAGCCGTCCGGCGACGGCGCTGTCGGTCAGGTCGGCATGTTCCTGCAGGAGCGCCAGCAGCTCGCTGTCGTCTTCGCTGCCGGCGACAATGGTTTCCAGGTCGACGCTGCCGGTATTGCAATGCAGGTCGAAGACATTGTCCCGGTCATACACGAAGGCCATGCCGCCGGTCATGCCGGCGGCGAAGTTGACGCCGGTCGGCCCGAGCACCACGACAGTGCCGCCGGTCATGTACTCGCAGCCATGGTCGCCGACGCCCTCCACCACCGCGGTGAACCCGCTGTTGCGTACGGCGAAGCGCTCGCCGGCCTGCCCGCGCAGGAACATCCGGCCAGCGGTGCCGCCATAGCCGATCACATTGCCGGCCACGACATTATCCTCGGCGGAAAACCGCGAACGACGGTCGGGCACAATCACGATGTCGCCGCCGGAAAGACCCTTGCCGACATAGTCATTGGCTTCGCCTTCCAGGCGGAACGCGATTCCCGGCGCCAGGAAGGCCCCGAAGCTCTGGCCGGCAGTGCCGGTGAAATGAACGGCAATCGTCCCGGCCGGCAAGCCGGCCGCGCCGTACCGGCGGGCAACGGCGCAGGACAAGGCGGCGCCGACCGACCGGTCGACATTGCCGATCGACCGCTGCAGATGCACGGCCTGGCCCTTTTCCAGGGCCGGGGCGGCCGCCGGCAGCAAATGCTCGT
Organism: uncultured Lentisphaeraceae bacterium; assembly: GCA_964407145.1. Classification (GTDB taxonomy): domain Bacteria; phylum Verrucomicrobiota; class Lentisphaeria; order Oligosphaerales; family Oligosphaeraceae; genus JAAZKI01. The sequence goes on from CAYOUR010000049.1 coordinate 1,220, forward strand.
CGTCATACGTCGCAATGGTCTGACGCCGGCCATTCCAGCGCACCGGCCCGCCGGTCGCCGGCGCCAGCAGCCGGCTGAAATCAAGATGACGCGCCTTGTAGAAGTCAATGGCGCCGTTCATCCGCAGCCGGTCGCTGCGGCCAACCGCCTCGTCCAGGGACCGGAAACCGAGAAAAGCCAGGCACTCGCGGACTTCCTCGGCCAGAAGACGCAGAAAATTCTCGATGTACTCCGGCTTGCCGCGGAAGCATCTCCGCAGTTCGGGGTCCTGGGTGGCGACACCGACCGGGCAGCAGTTGTCATGGCATTGGCGCATCATCACGCAGCCGAGGCAGACAAGCAGCGTCGTGGCAAAACCGAATTCCTCGGCGCCCAGCAAGGCGCCGATGACGACGTCGCGGCCGGTTTTCAGCTGTCCGTCAACCTGCAGGCGGACGCGTTCGCGCAGGCCGTTCCTGACCAGCGTCTGCTGCGTCTCCGCCAAGCCCAGCTCCCAAGGCAGACCGGCGTGCTTGATGCTCGTCAACGGCGAGGCGCCGGTGCCGCCGTCATGCCCGCTGATCAGTATGACATCGGCCTGCGCTTTGGCCACGCCGGCGGCCACGGTGCCGACGCCGACTTCGGAAACCAGCTTGACGGAGACGCGCGCCTCCCGGTTGGCCGCCCGCAAGTCATAGACGAGCTGCGCCAGGTCTTCGATCGAATAGATGTCGTGATGTGGCGGCGGGGAAATCAGCGTCACCCGCGGCGTGGAATGGCGGACCCGCGCAATCGCCGCATCGACCTTGTGCCCGGGGAGCTGACCGCCCTCGCCGGGCTTGGCCCCCTGGGCCATCTTGATCTGCAGTTCACGGGCCTTCGCCAGGTAGCTGATCGTCACCCCGAAGCGCCCGCTGGCCACCTGCCGGATGGCGCTGGAGCGAAGCTCACCGCCGGCCCCGGGCCGTTCCCGGTCCGGGTCCTCGCCGCCCTCGCCGCAATTGCTCATGGCGCCCAGGCGGTTCATGGCCACCGCAATGGCCTCGTGCGCCTCCGGACTGAGCGACCCGAGGCTCATTGCCCCGGAGACAAAGTGCCGGATGACCGCAGCGGCGTCCTCGACCTCCGCCAGGGGCGCCGGCTCGCCGGGGACGAATTCAAACAGGCCGCGCAACGTGCACAGGTTCGTGGCCTGGTCATTGATCAGGCGCGCATACGCGCGGTACTTGTCCGCATCGTTTTCCTGGACGGCCTGCTGAAACAGACTGAGGCTCTCCGGCGTCCATAAATGGCGTTCGCCCTGCTGCCGGTAGCGATACTGCCCGCCGGCCGCGAGCAGCCCGGGATGCTCCGGCGACTGCGCCTCGGCCTGGCGCTGCCGCGCTTCCCGGGCAATTTCCGCCAAGCCGATGCCGCCAATTCGCGCCGCCGTGCCGGTGAAATAACGCTGCACCAGACCGGCCTCCAGGCCGACCGCCTCAAAAATCTGCGCGGAACGGTAGCTGCGCAAGGTCGAAATGCCCATTTTCGACATGACTTTCAGCAGGCCCTGGTCAACCGCCTTGATGTAATTCTCGGTCGCCCGCGCCGGGTCAAGCGCGACCCGGCCGGCCTGGGTGAGGGCGGCGACCGTCTCCAGGGCCAGATAGGGGTGAATGGCAGTGGCGCCATAGCCCAGCAACAGGGCGTAGTGCATGATCTCGCGGACCTCGCCGGACTGCACGATCAAGCCGATGGGCGGCCGCAAGCCATGGCTGCTCAAGGCCCGGTTGACGGCCGCCAGGCCCAAAAGCGCCGGCAATGGGGCCTCGTCTTCATCAAGGTGCCGATCACTGAGCAACAGGATGTTACGGCCATTCTTGACTTCGGCGACAGCGCGTTCCGCCAGGCGCGTCAGCGCCGCCTCCAAGTCGTCCCGCCAGCCCAGGCCAAGCACCACGCTGGAGACCTGTGTTTCGTGCACGGCCACCAGACGGCGCACGTCCTCATCGGTCAGTACCGGGCGGGTCAGCTTGATCAAAGTGGCGCGTTGAGCCGAGTCTGACAGGATATTGCCCTGGTTGCCGATGTACGTCGTGAGGCTCATCACCAGCTCCTCCCGAATCGGGTCGATCGGCGGATTGGTGACCTGCGCGAACAGCTGCTTGAAATAATTGTACAGCAACTGCGGCTTTTCCGACAGCACGGCCAGGGCGGCGTCATTGCCCATGGACCCCAGCGGCTCATGGCCGCTTGAGGCCATCTCCTGGACAATCACGTCCACATCCTCGCGCGTCCAGCCGAACCGGCGCTGACGCGACTGCAGGTTGGCCTGCACGGCTGACGCGTTGACGGAATCAAACAGGCCGCTGACCGTGATCCTGCTTTCCTCGGACCAGCGCCGGTACGGGCGCTGCCGCGCCAAAGCGTTCTTCAATTCCGCGTCATGGATCAGCCGGCCTCGCTCCAGGTCGCACCAGATGATTTCCCCGGGACCCAGGCGGCCCTTGCGCACCACTTTGTCGGGCGGCAAGTCCAGCACGCCGGTTTCCGAGGCCAAAACAAACAAGCCATCCTCACACAAGGTATAGCGCGCCGGCCGCAGACCGTTGCGGTCGAGCATGGCGCCGGCGTTGACGCCGTCACTGAAGGCGACGGCGGCCGGCCCGTCCCACGGCTCGGCCAGGGCCGAGTGATAATCAAAAAAGCCGCGCACGTCCCGTCCGAGGTGATAGTTGACGCCCCAGGCCTGCGGCATCAGCATCAGCATGGCATGCGGCAACGTGCGACCGGCCGCCACCAGGAGTTCCAGCATGTTGTCGAGACAGGCGGAGTCATTCTGCTTTTCATCGATCAACGGCAGCACCTTGTCCAGATCCGAACCCAGGGCGGGGCTGGACAGATACGGCTCCCGGCTGCGCAGCTGGTTCAGGTTGCCACGCAGGGTGTTGATCTCGCCGTTATGCGCCAAATAGCGGAATGGATGCGCCAGGCGCCAGGTCGGAAACGTATTCGTGCTGTAGCGCTGATGCACGACCGCCAGCGCGCTGACCACGTCCGGCTCGCTCAGGTCGAGGTAGAACCGGTCGATCTGGGTGGCCAGCATCAGCCCCTTGTAGACGATGCTCCGACTGGAAAAACTGGCGAAATAGCCGTCCTGAAGCACCTTTTCGAGACAGCGCCGGAGCACGAACAGCCGTCGTTCGAAAGCATCGGGCTGCTCACAGACGCCGGGAATGGTCACCACCAACTGCCGGATGCGCGGGCATGTCGACCGCGCCAACACCCCCAGGGCTTCGGGAGCCGCCGGCACGTCGCGCCAGGCCAGAATCCGCCCGCCCTCAGCGGCGATGGCCCGCTCCAGCCGGGCCTCTTCGCCCTCGCCGCCAAACAGCATGCCGACGCCATACTGCCCGGCCGCCGGCAGGCGACCGGGCAGCACCCGCCGGAAAAAGGCATCGGGCAAGGAAAACAGAATCCCGGCGCCGTCGCCGGTCTCGGGATCGCCGCCGGCCGCGCCGCGGTGCATCAGCCGTTTCAGCACGGCTATGCCACGTACAATGATGTCATGACTGCGATGACCCTGCAGATTCGCCACCAGGCCGACTCCGCAGGCGTCGTGCTCATGCGAAAAACTGTACAAGCCGGAATCCTCCGGCAATCCCATGACCCGGCTCCGCTGTCGTAATGCGTCCATGCGCGTCGCTTTCCTGTTGAAATGACTGTCGAGAAACCGGTAAAGACTATAAGCAAGGCGCATGCCAAACCCATGACAAAGACAAAAAGCCGCCGGCAGGCCTGGCGGACTGCCGGCGGCTTTTTACAAAAAATACTTTCCGGATGAATCGCCTTTTACAATTTTGTAATACCCTCTCCACTGGCAAGCCTGCCGGGGGAGTGCTCGCAGGTTATTTGGGGTTATCGACCGCCCTGGCAGGGCTTCCCTCAGAGAAAAAACGCCTGTCTCTGGGCGGTACGGCCTGCGGCCGTCGGCCCAGGGCTTTTATGCCGCACCCCGGCAGGACGCCTTGAGGAGAGACATTGCCGCACCCGAAGTCACGGCGCGGCCACAGTATGGCTGATGGTCAGATTGCGCAGCAGGCCGCGGTACGGATTTTCGGTTGTCCAGGTACCCACGGTGGTCGGTGTGTCGTACAGCCCGGGACCGGGCGCCGGAAAAGGCCCGGCTGCCTGACCGTTGACAACCAGACGCAGATTGAGCTGGTCATAGACCACCGTCACGGTATTCCATTCGCCGGCGCGCAACGGGACATCGGTGGTGAAATCCCAGCTTTTTGCGTTATAGTCAGCATAACTGCCACGCAACGTGCCGTCGACGATTTCGAGACTGGACAGGGTGCCGACGTATTCGCGGCGGCAGCCGAGCAGAAACTGCGGCCGGCTGACATCGTCGGGCTTGATGTCAAAACTCAACGTAAAACCGGCGCGGCGCGGAATGACCCCGATGGGGAAGGCGATATGCTCGCCGCCGCGGAAGCGCAGGGCCGCCGCCCCGTCCGGCTGCGTCTCCAGAGGCGGGACAAAATCATCGATTCCGGCCCAGATTTTCTGTGCATTGCCCAGCCCTGGCGAAGCGCCGTTGGCGCAGGACCCGCCGCCACCCAGACGCAGCGAGGCCAGGTTGTAAAAGCCGCCGCGGATTCCCCACAGGGGCCGGGCGAACGCGTTGGCCACGACGACGCCGCGCCCATCCGACCAGTCAAACTCAAGCTGCGGCACCAGGTTGACCGGCATTGCCACGGTCACCGGGCGCTTCTGCAACGAGGAATAGACCGTCACCGGCACGGTCTCCGCCGCCGGCGGCGCTGTCAGCATCGGCCGCGACCGCCAAATCCGGCCGCTGGCCGCGACCAGCTGCAGCTGCACCACCGAACACAGCTGGTCCGGCGCCAGGCTGACCGAGAACTGCGTCGTGTCCGCGTTCAGGTCGTCAGGCTGCTGCAGCTGCCGCAGATGCCGGGTCAGAGCCACGGTAAAGCCGCCCTTGCCGCCATAGATGACGGTCCCCTTCGCCAGCAGTTCCGAAACAGGCAGCACCACCTCGACCTGCTCGTCAAAGGCGACCCGGATGGACGCCGAACCGGCCTCCACCCGCGGAATCGAAATCATCCCCCCACGGAACCAGTGGCTGACCGGAAAATTCTTCACTTGCCAGGCGCCATCCTTGACGACGCCGCGGTCGACCCGCCATAGCGAAGGCGCGCCTTCGATGGCGACGCGGCCGGTCACCTTCTGCGGCAACAGGGAATTGATCGACAGCCGGACCACGACGTGTTCATCGCTTTCACGCGGCGGCTGGAAGTCACCGCCGCCGGCCGTGTAGACCGCGTCCCAGTTATCCAGGAGCTCGACTTGCTTCAAGGTCTCAGGCGCCTTGACGGCGGCCGTCGCCCGCAGGATTCCGGGCTCGGCCGTGGGGGTCAGAGTCAGGCTGGCCTCGGCGGCGGGAATCAGGTCCCGCAGGCACTGCTTAACCCACTTGTAGTCATTGTTCCAGGTCGCCTGCAGCTGCACTGCCGGCAGGCCGTCGGACCAGACGGTCGTCTGGCCGTTTCTGGTCACGGCCAGCTCCAGCAGCACGGCGCGTTCGCCGGCCAGGGCTTCGGAGCCGATCGTGGGCCGGTTCTCCTGCAGCTCGCCAGCCAGGAAAACGCAGGCGGGGAACTCATGCAGCAAGCGGCCATCCAGGGCACGGAGCCGGAGAACCACCTCGTAGCGCGATTCATCGCCGGGCCGGTCCGGGATATTGAGCAGCTCCACGGCAAAAAGTTCGCCCAGACAGAGAATCTTGCGCACGGACACGATCAGCCCGGGAATGGACACGTTGTCTCCCGGCAAGGTGAAATCCTTCTCACCGCGGGTCCAGCGGGTGATGTAGCGCATGACCCGCATGTAGGCCAGGCCGTTGAACACCGTCGGCCGCAGGCTGGTATTTTCATTCTGCTCGTCCCACTCCGGGATGTTGATCACATCGGCGCCGGCCTGAAGCGCCGCCAGCAGGGAAGAGCGCAGCGTCCGCGTGCCGTCGCTGCTCATCGTGTGCCCGAGGCGGCCGGCGTTCGAGTGTTCGGCCACCGCCGCCGCCCCGAATATCTTGTCCTTGAACTCCGGTTCGCGGAACACCTCCGCAGTCACCGCCAGGACGGCCTGCGCCCGGGCGGTGTCGAACACCTTCTCGTTGTCGCTCAAGGTGCCATTCGTCGACATCCCGCCCCAGACGAAGCCGTCAAACTGCCGCAAGTCACCCCGCAGCTGCTGCCGGATTTCCTCCCGCAGGGCCGGAGCCAGAGTCCCGCCGTCCAGCGGGTCCGTCTTGATCGCCTCAGTGAACGAGCGCCCCATCATGAAGAGAAAGCGGTCGCCGAACTTGGCGCGCATCTCATCGCGGTAGGCGCCCAGGGAGACCTCGTTCGTGCCGTAGACCCAGAACAGCTTCTTGCCGTCGATCGCCAGAGTCACCGGGGATTCCAGGATGACCGGCGTGTCCAGGTCGACATCGTACTTGAAGCTGCCGCCGGGGGTGATGATCGGCACCAGACGGAAGCCCGGACGGGCCGACGCGGCCGCGAAGCCGACAAAATCCGGCCTGGTCTTGTTGCGGATCGCCGCCTGCCAGTATCCGTAGCCGTCCAGGCCATACAACTCGACCAGGTCCTGCATCCTGGCGAAGTCCGGCGCCTGGATGCGGCGGTCCTCCGGGTCGATGGGCGCAAAGCCGGAACTGACGAACAGCGGCCAGTCCACCCAGTTGGAATAGTACGCGTTGCTGCGGTTGCGCAGCACGTATTTCATCTGGGCCTGGCTGAAGATGATCGGCCGGTCCAGCCGGTGCGGCTTGGGGAACTCGAATCCGGATACCACGGCACAACCGCACAACGCCAAAAACATAACCTGTCTGAACATTCATTTCTCCTGACGGCCCGCACCAGGCCACCTTGCCAATCATGGCCCCGCAGCCATCGCGGCCCAGAGCTCATGCCATCCGACGACCGCAGGCCAGAGTCACTTCCATTCATCCCATACGTCCCATACGTCCCATACGTCCTATTCCATCGTTTTATTGGTCGCAGGGGGCTTATGCGACGGGGGAATACAGTTGTAACTTTACTTCATCCAGTCAGGTTTGCAAACCGGCGAAACAGAAGTAGATTGGTTATCTTCGCCGGCAGCATCCAGAGGGAGAAGCCACGTCATTCATGCGCGCGGAACCGCCGGTGACGGCCTGGTTGGCACCCTGTTGCCCCGAAAGTGCGCGAACCGACGGGCCGCGGCAATCCCAGCCATCAGCAATCCCCCCGGCAGAACACCAACGGAGGAACGTCCATGCCTGTTTTCCGGAACCTTTGCCTCGCCGTCCTGGTTGCATGGCCCCTGTATGCCTGGGAAGCCACCAGGCGGTTTGACTTCACCGGGCCGCAGACCATCAAGCCCTATCCCGCCTCGGCGGCCAATCACCTGACCAAAACCAAAGACGGCTACCTGCTCCGCAAAACTCCGGAACTGGAGAGCGTCTGTGCGTATTTCAACCTCCCGACGCCGGCCGAAGCCAAGGCCATGAAATACGCCTTCACCTACAAAAGCACGGCCGGGGCCGGGCCGCAACTGACCGTGTCCTTCAACTTGAAAGACGGACGCAATGGCAGCAACGGCATGAAAAAAGTCACTTTCCCGGACGCGGCTGAATGGCGCACGCATGAAGTCCTGATCACGATTCCGGCCGGCACGACCGCGATTCAATGCACGCACGCCGCCACCGCCCATGCCTATGAACTCGCCCTCAAGGCCGTCGACATCACCTTCCTGTCCGACACCTTCACGGTCACGGCGGCGCCGACCGGGTTTTCCCCGGCGGCCCCGCCCTCCCAATGGCAGGACGTCGCCCTGCTGCCAGGCTTCCATGTCTGCGTCACCGCCGAACCGGCCGCCGAACAGACCGACCTGAAGATCACTTTCGACCAGCAGGGCCTGCATGTCGGCTTCCTGGCTCAAATCAGCTCCCGGCAGGACCTGGTCGCCAAGATCGACGACCAGCGGCCGGACGCCGCCATTTTCACCGACGACTGCCTCGAACTTTTCCTGTCGGCGCCGGAACGCCATCTGGCCTGGCAGTTCGCCACCAACCCCAACGGCAGCCGCTTTGACGCGGAAGTCAGGCAGAGCGTCCCGGGCGACCCATGGAAGGTCCAACGCGCCTGGAATGGCGACTGGACAGTCGCCCATTTCCTGGAGGACCACCGCTGGCAGGCGGTCTTCACCATCCCCTGGGCGACCCTCGGCTTCGATGGCATCCCAAAAAATCCCATCGGCTTCAATGCCGGCCGCGAAAACAGGTCCGGCGCCCAGAACTCCCAGTGGAACGCCTATGACGGCAACTTCCATGCGGTGGACAAATACGCCGTCCTCGACTTGGCCGGCGGGACCCTTGAAAGGACGCGCCGCGCCGACCGCGCCTCCTTTCTCATCAACCGGCCAGCACCGCAGTTTGACGCCGTCCTCACCCGGGAACCAGGCCATTTCCGCACCGGCACCTGGGGCGTCGCCCTGCTCAGCAGCTTCCCGGAAAAAGTCCGCCAGCTGTATTCCGAAGAGGAGGAGCTGGCCTGGCAGGACGCCCTGCTGGCCGCCCGCGGCGACGCCGGCATGATGGGGCCACCCCTGCCATGGGCCCATTCGACCCTGAAAGGCGGCTGGGGAAAAATGCGGCAGCTCCGGGAGCAGTTCGGCACCACGTTCCCCTACGTCCTCTTCAACAGCGCCGTCAGCCGCGGTGCCATCCAAGCCGGCGCCCAATACTACTACGGTGAAACCGGCGTCGACCCCGCCTGCGACGGCTACCGGCAGTACGTGCTCAACAGCCTCGACAACCTCAAGACCAGGCACTATTACCCGCACTACCTGGAACATGTCGGCCTCGTCTTCGGCATCGACGAACCGACCAACCAGGTCAGCAACATCTACAGCCGCTCGCGCAACAGCGCCCTGGCCGCCGCCCTGGACGAGGCCGACGCCGAGATCAGGGCGAGCACCGGCTTCGGCCGCTTCGGCCTTTATGACGCGTTCGCCGAACCGACTCCCGACATCGAGTTCGAACGCATCGCCTTCTGGCGCTGGTGGAACGGCCATTTCGCCCGGTTCTGCCGCGACGTGCAGGCCAAAGTCCGGGAAGTCCTTCCCGGCGTCGACTTCAAGAGCATCGACCGCAACACGGTCTCCGGCGTCTGCCCGACTGACGTCGCCCTGCTCTCCCCCTGGTCCGACTGGATCAGCTGCGACCCGTATCCCACCAGCACCGCGGCCAACTACGGCCTGAGCCGGGCCCTCTACCACCCCGGCTTCAGCGCCAAAATGCTCGGCGACCTCGCCGCCCAGACAAAGCTCTGCGTCACCCCGCAGAATTTCATCTACCACGGCGGCCGCCCGCGGCCGGAGGAAATGCGCGAGTGGGCCTCGCAATGCCTGAAGGTCGGCGCCGAAATGCTGTACTGGTACGTCGAAGGCGCCGACACCCTGATGAACATGTGGGACGGCAACCTCGAGGCGCTCGCCATCAACAAGCAGCTGAAGACCCTGCCCCGGCTCGACCTCCCGACCAGGACGGTCTCCGCCATCCTGCATTCCGACTACGACCGCTGGGGCCTTTGGGACAATGTCCTGCATCCGGCGTATTCGCTCTACACGCTCCTCGGCGAACAGACCAAGGCCTGGTTCGAGTTCATCAGCCCGACCGGCCTCGCCACCGGCATCCATGACCTGGACCGCTATCAGATCCTGTACATCCCGCGCCTGAAGTTCACCGACCCGGCGACCACCGCGGCGCTGACCGCCTTCGCCAACCGCGGCGGCGTCCTGGTCGTGTTCGACCCTGATTTCCTGCTCTATAACCTTGACGGCAGCGCCGTGCCGGAACGCACGGCCCTGCTGGGCACCACGCTGACCCCGAGGGAAATCAGGATTCCGGCCATCATCCACGACGGCAAGCGCCTGCCGCTCCACAAGGTTGCCAACCTGCCCGGCCCCGACAATGGCCGCTGCCAGGCCTTTGACTTTGACGGCATCCCGGCCGACAGCCGCGTCGTCGCCGCCTATGCCGACGACGGCCGGCCCGCGCTGCTGGAACGGCCCGTCGGCCAGGGCCGGATCATCTTCTCCGCAGTCCAGCCTTTTGGCAACTCCGATGTCGCCCTGCGGCCGACGGCCTGGGTCGACTTCATCCGGGCCCTCTGCCAGTCCGTCGGCGAGCCGACGGGACGGCCCATCTGGGACTTCGTCCTGAAAAAGAGCCCCGAACACCAGGTCGACCTCAACCTGACCATCAAATGGTAGTCTGGGCCGAACCCGAACCGCCCGCCGGCGACACCAGCTTTTTGATTCGCATGAACCGCATGAAATGCCACTGAACGATGGATGCCTGAATCTTCCCCTGTTGACCGCAGAATTTCCTTTCAGGCAGTATCACATCTTGATGATAAATGACTTGCGACTTCAAACCGCAATCGGTGTCCATCGGCGTTCATCGGCGTTCATCGGTGTCCATCGGTGTCCATCGGTGGTTCTTTCGTGAAAATGCGGAGCAGATGTCCCAGGCCGGCAACCGCCGGCTATGACGCGGCCCGGAGCTCCCGCGGCAATGATCGGGTCTTGATTTTCCCGGACGGCGGATTACTATATGCTCTGCTGTTCGGAAATACAGGCGCCCTGACGACCTGGCGCCAGGCAAGCGACTCCAGCCGCGGTGATTTCCCCCGCGGTCGGCGACCACCCCAACCGGCCACACCAGCAAGGCGGCAAACCCCGCGAGTTGAACAGCGCCATTCAAAAGCCCCGGGACGCCATGAACATCATCTACCTTCACACCCACGACACCGGCCGTTGGATTCAGCCCTACGGTTATGGCGTCCCCACGCCGAATCTTCAGCGGATGGCCGAAAACGGCGTCCTGTTCCGAAACAACTTCTGCTGCAATCCGACGTGTTCGCCAAGCCGGGCCGCCATGCTCACCGGCATGAGCCCGCACGCCTGCGGCATGTTCGGGCTGGCCCACCGCGGCTTCCGCATGGACGACTATTCCCGGCACCTGTGCAACTTCCTGAAAACCCAGGGCTATGAAACGGCTCTCTGCGGCATGCACCACGAAGTGCCTCATGCCAGAATGGAGCTGCTGCATTATGACCGCATTCTCGGCTCACTCGCCCTGGACGACCGCCCGGACCGCGGCCACGCGCTGATCGAACGCGACCGCCGGAACTGCGCCAAGGCGGTGGAATACCTCCAGGCCGGCCACCAGCGGCCGTTTTTCCTTTCCTTCGGCATGTTCTCGACCCACCGGCCATTCCCCCTGGAACTGCCGGGCGTCGACGCCGGTTATGTTCTTCCGCCCGCCAAGCTCCCCGACCACCCGGACACCCGCCGGGACATGGCCGGATTTGCCCTCATGGCCAAGGCGGCCGACGACTGCGTCGGCGCCGTCCTGCAGGCCGTGCAGGACGCCGGCCTCGAGGACGACACACTGGTCTTCTTCACCACCGACCACGGCGCAGCGTTTCCCGGCAGCAAATGCACCCTGTACGACACCGGCATCGGCGTCTCGCTGATCCTGAAACTGCCGAAAAAACGCTTTGCCGGCCAGGTGGTCGACGCCCTGGTTTCACATCTGGACGTCTTTCCGACCCTGTGCGACCTGGCCGGCCTGCCCCAGCCGGACTGGCTGGAAGGGCATTCGCTCCTGCCGCTGCTCGCGGGTGACACCGACCGGGTTCGGGAGGAGGTCTTCGCGGAAGTCAACTACCACGCCGCCTATGAGCCGATGCGCTGCATCAGGACGGAACGCTACAAGCTGATTCGGCATTTCGATGACTATGACAAGGTCGTCCTGCCCAACATCGACCCGGGCTTGTCAAAAGACTTCCTTCTGCAGCATGGCCTCCGGGGCAGGACCAAGGCCATGACCGAATTCTACGACCTGCTCCATGACCCCGGCGAAATGAATAACCTGGCCGCGGCGCCGGAATATGCCGTGCCAGTCGCCGAGCTCTCCAGCCGGCTCAACGCCTGGATGCGGGCGACGAATGACCCGCTGCTCACCGGCCCGGCCCCGCGGCCAGCCGACGCCAAGGTCAACCGCAAAAATGGATTAGAGCCAACTGACCATGACTATGAATAGCCAAACCCCGAAAACGGCAATCAAGCACACCGTCCATCGCCGGCTGAGCGGCGCGCTGCTTTTTCTGCTGCCTCTGACATCTTGGCCCCAGGAGCATGCCATGCCCGCCGCGACACCAGCAACCGAGACCTGCCGCATCGTCATCAGCCAAAACGCCCGTGACGGGGAAAAAATGGCCGCCGAGGAGCTGGCCGGAATACTGCGCCAAGCCACCGGACAGGACTTCCCCATTGTCGATGACAGCCACCCGGAAGCGGCGGCGGAAATCGTCCTCGGCGAGACAACCCGGCTGTCGAAGACCGCGCTGCCGGCAGCTCTCCAGCCGGTCGAAGACGACGGCTTTGCGATCTGCCGGCAGGACCAGAAGCTCTTCGTGATGGGCCGGACGCCACGGGGAACGCTGTATGGCGCCTACGACCTGCTGGAAAACGAGTTCGGCTGCCGTTTCCTGGCCCCGGACGTCACGCACATTCCGCGCCGGGACTTCTCCCTGGACGGCATTGCGTCCCGGAAATACGACCCGCCCCTGGAATACCGGGTGATCTGGGGCATGCGCTACAGCACGCCCTGGAACATCCGCAACCGGGTGGACGCGGTCCAGGCCCAGCGGACTCTGGGCCAGGCACGCTTTCTCGGACCGCGGCCGCACCACACCTTCGGATACCTGGTGCCGTCGGAGGAGCATTTTGCCGACCACCCGGAATACTACGCCCTCGTCAACGGCGAGCGCCGGCCGACCAGGGGCGGCGGGTCAGGCGGGCTCTGCCTGACCCATCCCGGCGTGCTGCCCATCGCCGTCAGCTCCGTGCGCCAATGGATTGAGGACTACCGGCGCAGCCAGGACTTCCACCCTGACAGCCTGCAGCTGGTCTCCCTGTCCGTCAACGACGAAGCCGCGACCATGGTCTGCGAATGCCCGGAGTGCCAGGCGGTCAACACGGCCGAAGGCGCGCCCTCCGGGACCCTGGTCCGCTTCGTCAACGCCATTGCCCGGGATCTGGAACGCGATTTTCCGGAGGTCCGCCTGGAGACCCTCGCCTACAGCCGGGTCGATGCGCCGCCGGCGCAGACCGCCGTCCATCCGCATGTCATCATTCGCATGGCGCCCATCGGCGCCGATTTTTTCCGGCCCCTGGACGACCCGTCCAGCGCCGTCAACCAGCCCTTCCGCGACGGCCTGGCAAAATGGTCGCAGCGCGCCCGGACTCTGTATGTCTGGAGCTATCACATCAATTTCCACGCCTATTTCAAGCCGTATCCCGACTTCCACACCATCGACCGGAACATCCGTTTCCTGCGCACTCTGGGCCTGCGCGGCTATTTTGCCGAAACGTCGTCCAGCGGCGGCCTCCTGCACCAGCTGCGCTCCTATGTCCTGGCCAAATGCCTGTGGCGACCGGAAACCAACAGCCGCGACGCGGTCGAGGAATTCTGCCGGCTCTATTACGGCAAAGGCGGCGACGGCGTGCTGCGCTTTATCGACATGGTCCATGAATACGTCGCCGCGACCGGCCAGCCCCTGCACTGGAACGACGCCTCGCGCGCTGACGGCATGGACTACTCGTACGACTTCGCGGTGCAGGCCGACGCCGTGCTGGCCGACGCCGAAAAAGCCGCCGAAACAACCGCCGAGCGGCGACGCGTGGCCGAAGTGCGCTTGTCACCATGGTACATGATTCTCGAAAAAGCCTTTGTCGGCGCGATTCCCGGCGGCGGCAGCCGCCCGCTGCCGGTCGAATGGGCGTTCCAGACCGACCCTGACGGCATTGGCTTCAGCCGACAATGGCACCTGGCCAAAGACCTTGCCAGCTGGCGTCGGGTCCGCACCGACGACTTCTGGACCCGCCAGGGCATCGACTATCACGGCACGGCCTGGTATGCCACGCCGTTTGAAATTGAGACGGAGGCCGCCGGCGCCATCGACGCCATTGACTTCGGCGCCATTGACGGCGAATACCACCGCGTCTTCCTCGATGGCGCCCCCGTCCACGAACGGTCTTCTGACCCCGGCAAGACCTGGAACGACCCTTTCCGGGTCATTCTGCCCGCGCCGCTGACGGCTGGCCGACACCTGCTCGCCGTGGAAGTGCGCAAACTCAGTCACGCCGCCGGCATCTGGAAGCCCGTCTCTCTGGTCAATCGCTCGGTGCGCCTGCCCAAGACGGTCCAGACCGCGGCCGAGCGTTTCCTGGCGGTCAGCGCCACGGCCAACATCAAAGGCATCGCCCCGGGTGTCGACGCCGATGAATACCGCCAGCGAATCCAAGCCCTGCTGCTCACCGCCAGCCAGACCACAGACAAGGACGCGGCGGACGACAAAGGCACGGGCGCGGACGTTGTCAGTGCCACCGTTCGCCAGCAGGCCTCGCTGCTGCCCAATCCACACAAGACCTATTCCCTGCAGTTTGACGACACCGCCGAATCCGGGTCCTGCCTGTTCCAGACGGCTGACCGCAACTGGACGCTGGGCCAGTCCATGCGCTGGCCCCGGCTGGATGAACACATCCGCGCCGGCCAGGAACGCGGCCAGGGCGTATTTCTGCGGGTTCTGGTTCGCGTCCACCGCACGGCCCAGGCCGGCCCCGCCTTCCGCTTTGGCTATGCCCGCCAGAATGTGGACAATTGGGGCGCGACGATCGTCAGTTCCCGGCTGGTCCAGGCGGCCGATGCGCCAGCCGAGGACGGCTGGCAATGGTACGAACTGTCAACGCCGCTGGCGTTCCAGCCCCAGCCGGCCAGGCATTATTTTGCCTTTGTGCTGCCGGCCAACAATTCCGGCAGCGTAGCCGGCATATCCGTCGAGGCTTTCGAGCTGGTGTTCAGGCCGGCCCAGGATTGAACCGCACAAACCGACCGGCGCCCCACGCGTCCACATCGTCCAGGAAAACACCAAACAGGTCCTATACATGCACATCATCACCGTTGCCGAGATGCGCCGTCTTGACGCCGCCGCCATGACGGCCGGGGTCAGCGGGGCGGAATTGATGCTCAACGCCGGCACCGGCGCCGCCGCCCAAATCCTGCGTTTTGTCGAACGCTATCCGGTTCGGCACCGGCAATCCTACACGGTCCTGGCCGGCAAGGGCAACAACGGCGGCGACGCCTGGGTGGTCGCCGCCACCCTCGCCGCCCAAGGGCATGCGGTAAGACTTTGCTCAACCTGCCCGATTGAACAGCTGCCCGAAGCGGCACGGCACCACGCCGCCAAGCTGCCGGCCGCCGTGCCCGTCATCCAATTTGACGACAGCCATTGCGCCCTGCCCGAACCGTGCCTGGCGCCCGGCGCCATCGTCATTGACGGCCTGCTCGGCACGGGCCTGCGCGGCGCACCGGGCGGCGTCTACGCCAGCCTGATTGCCCAAGTCAATGCCGCCGGCCGGCCCACGATCGCCCTGGACATCCCATCAGGACTTGACGGCGATACCGGCCAGGCTGCCCTGGCCATCGTCGCCGACCTGACGGTCACCATGGCCTACCCGAAGATCGGCCTGCTCGTCGGCGACGGCCCTCGCCATTGCGGCCTGATTCGCTGCGTGGACATCGGCCTGCCCCGGCCCGTCGCCGACACGGCCAGACCGGCCGGCGCGGCCGTCACCGAAGCCGATGGGCGTGCCTTGCTGACACGACGACCTTTCGCCGCTCACAAGAACACCTTCGGCCACGTCCTCTGCGTCGCCGGCTCCCGGCAGTACCCGGGCGCGCCCTTCCTGGCCGGGGAAGCCGCCCTGCGCTCCGGCGCCGGCCTGACGACGGTCGCGGTGCCGGCCGCCACACCCTGCCCGCGACATGCCCTGGCGCTGATGACCGCCAGGGTCGGCGCGGAGCATGACGAGGTCTTCCCGGCCGGCGCCGTTCCGGCACTGCGGCATCTTCTGACCGGCAAAAGCGCACTTGTCTACGGCCCCGGCACCGGCCGCGGCCTGGAGCCGGACGTTCTTCGCCTGCTGCTGTCGTCCGGACTGCCTCTGGTCATCGACGCTGACGGCTTGCGCCTGCTGGCCGAACATCCCGGGCTGCTCACCGCCGCCCCAAAAGCCACCACCCCGGTCATCCTGACGCCGCATCCCGGGGAAATGGCGGCGCTGCTGGACGGTTTCAGGCTCGCCGACTACCGGCACGCCGCACGTTGCGAGCAGGCCAAGGCGCTGGCCGCAGCCACCAGGGCGATCGTGGTTCTCAAAGGCCAGGGCACCATCATTGCCAGTCCGGGTGATGAATTCCCATTGCACAATCTCAGCGGCAATCCATCCCTGGCGACAGCCGGCACCGGCGACATCCTGGCCGGCATGGTCGCCGCCTTCCTGGCCCAAGGCCTGCCGCCGCGTGACGCCGCCGCCCTGGCGGTGTTTACCCACGGCCACGCCGCCGACCTGGCCCCGGCGCCGCAGCGCTCACTGATCGCCGATGACCTGCTCGCGCTGATTCCGGCCGCCCTGGCCGACCTCAATCCGCTCGCATAGTCACGCCCGAAAGCACTTCCCATCCCGGGCCGGGCCGGGCCGGTCCGACACAGTGCCGGGGGCGGTCGGCGCCTTCTTCGACGCCATTCCTGTTCCGGTGGTCTTCACCCGCGCAGGACCTCCTGGTAGAATTCCTGCAGTCGTGCGCTGATCAGGGACCAGGAATAATCCTGGACGGCCCTGGCAGCGTTCCGCACCAGGGCCTCCCTCCGCGGCGACTCCCGCAGGGCGGCCAGCGCCGCCAGCCATTCGTCAGGCTGCCGCGGGTCACACAACAAGCCATTGTCGCCATCACGCACCAGATGCTGCAGCCCGCCGACGCGGGCGGCAATCACGGGCAGACCGCAGCTCCAGGCCTCGAGGACCACAATGCCAAACGGCTCGTGCAAGGACGGCAGCAGGAAGACATCGGACTGCTGATAGGCCGCGCGGAGCAGTTCGCCGCCAGGTTCGACGCCGGGGACAACCGTGAGAAAGTCAGCCACACCGAGTTCCGCCGCCTGCGCCTTGAGTTCGTCATAATAGCTGGGAACCGTCACCGGCCCAATCAGCAGCACCTGCACATCCTGGCCGGAGGACCGGCACCGGGCCGCCAGGGACAACAGCAGCTTCTGATTTTTCTGATAGTCAATCCTGGACACGCACAGCAGAATCTGACGCCCTTCCGGGATTGCCAAGTGACGACGGAGGATCAGCCCTGACGGCTGCCGGAGGCTCTCGGCGTCCACGCCGTTGGGCAGGTACAGCACGCGCTTGCCGGGGTAGCGTTCCTGCAACGCCGGCAGTTCGTTGGCGCCGACGCAGATCAGGCCGGCGGCATCGCGGACCGGGTCGACGCGCCAGCCCAGGGCGCGGTCGACCAGCCCGCCCCAGCGCAACGTACCCGCCAACGGCCTGGCCATCTTCTGCTTCTCTTCCCCGGGCACATCAGTCAAACCGCCATGAAACGACATCACGTACGGCCGGCCATGGGACCGGGCCGCCTGGCGGGCCATCTGCGCCATGCGCCCCAGCGTGTGGACATGATACAAATCATAATGACCGATGCGCAAATGCCGATACAGGGGCAGGCTGAGCGGATTGCCGCCTTTTTTGTCCAGAGCCAGCCGTTTGGCCGCGACCAGCGGGAAATACGGATAGATGTATCGGAAGCGGCGGATGGACACGCCGTCGCGCACTTCGTGGCCTGGCCAAGAGCAGGCCGCGGTCGCCACGATTTCCGATTCGACGCCCAAGGGCCGCAACGCCCGGGAAGTGCTCCAGACGACATTTTCCGTACCGCCCCATTCTTCGAAGGCAAAACGCCGCACGACCTGGGCGACGCGCAGTGGTTGCGGGCTGACAGCATCTTCGGTCGCAGATGGCATCGACATTCTCCATGTTCACTGGGGCCGGCAACATCCCGGCGGGGGGCGACAGCCGTCAATCGGATGGCCAGCGATGACGAAAAGCACCCGGAACCAGTCTTTCAGGCCTTGAAGGCTGGCGTGATGTCCCGGAAACGGCACAAGCCGTCCTTCCAGCAGGGAGCCGCCTGCCGGCGGCGGGCGGCGGGCGGTGGGCGGCGGGCGGCGGGCGGCGGGCAATCATGACTGCCGTCTTCTGACAGGTGGCCATGGCCGGCTCATGCCGACGGCGTCGTGTCGTTCTCCTGCGCCTTGCGTTCCTCTGACGCGCCCTTGCCGGAATTGAGTATGACCCTGGAGACGGAGCAGGCGCACAGCATCACCAGAAAGCGATTCTTCTCGGGTGGTTCAGGAGAACCCGCCGCCAAGGCCGCCACGCTCACGATGCGCACGATTTTCTTGTCCTCCTGATTCACCTGGCCAAGCCGGGCCAGCATCTGTTCCTGCAACTGCTGGCGGCGTTCCTCGGTGAAGAGTTCCTTGGCCATCCAGGCTGACGCCTTGACCAACGCCGGGAAATCGACCTCGGGTTGCATCAGGAAGGTTTTTCGGTTCAGCTTGTTCTTGCCTTGTTTGCCTCGGGCCTCCATGAAATGTTTGGCCCATTCCGGCACCCACACCAGGCTTTCATCCTCCGGCAGCAGCAGGAATTGCCCTTCATCCGTCCGTATAAAATTGATGACCTCGTCGACGCCTTCCTCGAAAAAGTTTTCGATATGCATCCGCAGCATCGGGTGATCCGCCAGGTACTGCTCCGACTTCTGGTCCATCTCCTCGATGTCACCGGCATATTCATCGTCGGGGGCGGCCTTTTCGGCGGACTCTTCCGCGTCGCTTCTGCCAGTGTCCGGGCACACGCCGAGCTTTTCCGCAACGTCCTTCAGGCCGGGGGCGTCGGGTGGCGGCGGCGCCAGCGCCTCCATCTCCGCCATTTCCTGTTGACGCAGACGAAACCATTCCACCAGCGCCGTTTCGTACATCAGCTCCAGGAGCGGCGCCGGCTCCCGGCTCTGATGAAACCTGAGCTTCCTGAGGTTGTCGTTCACCACCCAGACATCCTGAATGAGGCCCTGATCCCACAGGTCCCGGAGGTGATCGGACAAAACGGCTATCAGTTGTTTCCGCCGGTCGTGGCTAAAAAGGCGCCTGATTGCCCGGCGCGCATAAGCCCTCATCCGCTTCTTGTCCTCCTGGGGCGGAACACCCAGCCTATAAACCACGTCATCAAACTGTTCCTGGGAAACGAGGAAGTCCTGTATGCACGGCTCCTCCAGCATCAGTATCATCCGGTCGAAGTACTCACCAGGGGAAACCTCAAAAACATCATCATCATGGTCATCAAGGCCTTCAGGCTTATTATCGGGCACCATGGACATGAGGCGGACTGGTTGCGGACCGCGGTTGTCCGGGGGGTGGCCAGGCAGCCGTGGCGATGGGCTCTCGCCGCCAGTGGCCGCGGCCTGCGGCTGTCCCTTCATGATATCCGGGCCAGGCGACTGCCAATCCGTTGCCGGCGCAGGGGACGGTTCCGGCCGTGGTGTCTCGGCGCTTCCCAGCCTGGCCAGCTCGTCCTTGGCCTGGCAGCATCGCTTGTACTTCAGACCGCTGCCGCAATGGCACGGGTCGTTTCTTCCCAATTTGCTCATACGTCGATGTTCTTCCTGTGGCTGCTGGGTGGAACATATTTCAACCTGCCGCCTCAGCCTGGACCTGGCTGAAAAGGCTTCGGCTTCTGGCCGCCGACGCCTTCGGCCGCCGCTGATGCGCCAGTTACGGTGATAGCGCCACGGCCAGGCCAAGTCAACATGGCTTTGCTTTGAAATACTATACCCTTTTTCCCCTCCTTCTGCAAACCGCTGTCCAAGACAGCCGTTCCCTTGAAGCAATCGGTCACTCGTTGAACATTGAGCCATAGCATGGTGTCGTCGTCCTTGCGCAATGCCCGGCAAATGGGGCTGAGCGACCGACGGCAGCCTAAAGCCTGGACTACATACATGCGGCAGGCTAAAGCCTGGACTACCTACGGCAGGCTAAAGCCTGGACTACCTACAACCAATGGGTGACCGATAACCAAAATTCACTGTTCACGACTTGCATTAGAGGGAAAATCAGCAATATTCTTCTG
>CAYOUR010000050.1:0-21212 GCA_964407145.1 uncultured Lentisphaeraceae bacterium
TATACCCGCCTTTCCACCCCGCGCAAGCCGCCTGCCAGACTTTTTTGCAAGAATTTCACCGGAAAATCACCGCGGCCCGGAAAGGCCTTTATCCTCATAACGCGCGAGGCCGCCGCAGAGCCCCACGCCGCCCATGCGCGACACCTATGCGTAACCGGTCACCCATTGAGAATGGCGCCATGATATGGTGCCGTCGTCCTGGCATGATGCCCGGCCAATGAGGCTGGACGACCTACGGCAGCCTAAAGGCTGTACTACCTACGGCAGGCTAAAGCCTGGACTACCTACGGCAGCCTGATGGCTGGACTGCATATGACCGCCCGAAGGGCGGGACAAACATAACCCCGGGTGACCGAAGCCCGAAGGGCGAGGGAACCCGGGGGAGGAGGCGTCTTTCATCCTGCCGCCCGAAGGGCGGGACATGAAAACGCCGGTCTCCACGAACAGTGGCAGGAAGCGTCCATCACCACATGTCGCCCATTGACCATAATGATCAATCGGTGACCGTTTACCGGCAACCCACCATTTTCCGCCGATTCATTTGACAAATGTTGTTTATTGCGTACATTAAGGGGCAATCCATTGAAGCTGTGTCTGAACAAGCATGGCGGCCACCGACGTCTGCCCTGCCCTCCCGCCTAGTCTTTATTGGTTTATTATGCCTTTGATAGCAGTAACGGGTGGCATAGGCGCCGGAAAATCCACAGTACTTGATTATTTCAAGGCACTTGGCGCCGAGGTGCTGGACGCTGATCACATCGTCCATTCCCTGTATGAGCCGGGAAAACCAGCCTATCAGGCCATTGTGTCGCGTTGGGGCGACGAGGTTCTGGACAGCAGCGGTGTCATTGACCGGAAAGCCGTGGCGGCGAAAGTATTTGCCTCCGGCCGGGAATTGACTTGGTTGAATGACCTCCTGCATCCCCACGTCAAACAGGCCATCAGCGCCGCCGGAGCACGCACCAACAACCTCCTGTATTGTGCCGTGCCTCTGCTGTTTGAGGTGCGTTGGGATGTTGGCTTTGCCGCCGTTGTCGCCGTCTGGTGCGATTCGGCAACACAGCGCCAGCGCCTCCAGTCGCGGCATTGGTCGGAGGTTGAAATCGACCGGCGTCTTAGCCAGCAACTACCCATGAACGAAAAACTCCGCCGCAGTGACTACGGGCTGATTACCACCTGCTCGCTGGCGATATTAAGCACGCAATGTACTCTGCTGCACCGCCAGCTGCAAGCCGTGTTCCATCTGCCGCCAGCCTGCTGACTTGGCTCCCACCGGCGCAATCGAACCGGCATCGGCCTGCCATTTCCGGCCTGAGCCAAGTCGTATCCATGATCTTTCCGCCCATTTCCCGCCGTTGCCCACACGGCGCGCCCTAGACTTCGAACTTATCCCTTTTTTATATTTTCACTCGGGAACAACATCCATTATGACCAGCGAAGACTTGAACATCCCGGCCGTGCCCCAGGCCCCTCCCCCGTCGCCGACGCCGACCGGCAGTGCGGCGGCGCCGACCGGCAGTGCGGCGGCGGGCGCATCCCCGGCCGAAAACGCCGCCCCGCCGGACACAGCGCCGGCCACTCCGGCCGAAAGCGAAGACAAACCGCCGGTGAAACGCCGGGGAAGACCGCGCGGCTCAACCAAGAAAAAAATACTGGAAATCAGCGAAGAGGCACACCGCCAGGCAGCCATGATTGACAACGGCACCCTGGACCTGCCTGGTGACACCGGCGCACCGGCAGACACGACCTCCACGCCGGCAGTCACCGATAAACCCGCCCCGGCGCCAACGCCCCAGGCGCCGGCGGCAGCTGCAAGTGGCCAGGTGGGCACCGTCCCGGCGCCAGCAGCAGCCCCACCGGCCATGGCATCGCCGGCGAAGCCGCCCGAAACGCCGCTGGCGATGCCTTCCGCGGAAACACCGCAATCAGCCGAGTTTTACAACCACTCGCAAAATAACCCTAACGCCAACATGTCAAAAAAATCACCATCGCGCTGGAACCATGCCAATGGCAACGAGGGCTCAGGGCAAGGCTCCGAACGTTCGGAAGGAAAGCCCTCCGGGGCCATGCCCCCGAACCAGCCCGGCAACCAGAACCCCCAGAATCAAAGTCAGCGCAAGTATCAGCCCAACAGCAACCAGCGGCCGTATAACCAGAATGCCGGCCAGCAGCGCCCCTATCAGGCTAACCAGAGCAAACAGCGCCCGAATCAGCACAACGCCAATGAAGACGGCGGCCAGGGCGGCTTCGGCGAACCCCCGCTGAAGGCTGATTTCAACGACAATTTCAGCAGCCGCTCACGCCACAGCCGCCGGCGCCGGAAAAACAACTACGGCTACCAGGACGGCTATCGCGACAACCAGGGCGGCCCGAATCAGCGGCCTGACCTGCGCGACCTCCAGGATCAGGCCATGATCGTCGACCCGCGCGACAAGGAAAACCCCAACCTCCTGAACCTGAATGAACTCCGCGCCAAAGACACAGCCACACTGATGCGCCTGGCCGCCGACTTCAAAATCGACAACACGGCCGTCATGTCCCGCCATGACCTGCTGTTCGAAATCCTGCGCGCCAATGGCATCGACCGCAACGGCGTCATGTTCGGCGGCGGCGTCCTCGAAGTGACCGGCGACGGCTTCGGCTTCCTGCGCAGCCCCACCGCCAGCTACCTGGCCTGCCCCGAAGACATCTACATGAGCCCCACCCAAATCCGCCGTTTCGGACTCCGCACCGGCGATACCGTCTTCGGGCAGATCCGCCAGCCCAAGGAACGCGAACGCTTCTTCGCCCTGCTCAAGGTCGAAACCATCAACGACGAAGCGCCCGGCCGCAAAAAGGAAGTCGTGCCGTTCGAAAACCTCACCCCGTACTTCCCAACCCAGCGGCTCATCCTGGAACGCGAGAAAAATGAACTGACGACGCGAATCATCGACCTGGTCACGCCCGTCGGCCGAGGGCAGCGCGGACTCATTGTCGCCGCGCCCCGCACCGGCAAAACCGTCGTCCTCCAGAAAATCGCCAACAGCATCCTGGCCAACAATGACGACATCACCCTGATCATTCTCCTCATTGACGAACGCCCCGAGGAAGTCACCGACATGCAGCGCGTCGTCGCCGCCGAAATCGTCAGCTCCACCTTTGACGAGCCGCCGGACCGGCATGTCCAGGTCGCGGAAATGGTGATCGAAAAAGCCAAGCGGCTGGTCGAGCACGGCCGCCATGTCGTCATCCTCCTGGATTCCATCACCCGCCTGGGCCGCGCCTACAACACGATTGAGCCACACAGCGGGCGCATCCTCTCCGGCGGCGTCGACGCCAATGCGCTGCACAAGCCCAAGCGCTTCTTCGGCGCCGCCCGGAACATCGAGCATGGCGGCAGCCTGACCATCCTGGCCACCGCCCTGATCGACACCGGCAGCCGCATGGACGACGTCATCTTCGAGGAATTCAAAGGCACCGGCAACATGGAGCTGCATCTCGACCGCCATCTGGTCGACAAGCGCATCTATCCGGCCATCAACATCGAAAAGAGCGGCACCCGACGCGAAGAGCTCCTGGTTCATCCCGATGAGCTTGACCGGATGTGGCGTCTGCGCCGGGCCATCGGCGACATGCCCATCACCGACGCCATGGAACGAATCATCAGCGCCGTCAAGTCCAAACCGACCAATGTCGAATTCCTGATGTCCATGCCCAAGGAAGAAACCGACTAGCCGCGTTGCAACGCCGCCCCGCCCTCCCCCGCTGGCAGTCGCCCAGATGGCGATTGACCAAACCAGGCCGCGGCGCGAACACCGACAGAACCAGGCCCTTCTGGAAATCCACCGAAAACCATCCCGACCCTGGGCGGCAGGTGACCGGCAGCCGCCGCCATTCCGCAAAAAAGTCGCCGGGCGGCAGGAAATTCCCAGAGGAGGCATTATTGTTTGGCGACCCTGTTTCCCGCCGACATTGAGACAGAACCACCCATCAGGCAAGGAAAATGCCATGGCCAGTGAAACCATCAAATGCCCACATTGCGAATGCAAAGTATTGGTCAGTGAAGTCGAAAAGGAAGACGGCGCCTGCCCTGAATGCGGACAGCTCGTCCTCCCGTCCAAACTCTTCAACGAATTCAGCGACTACAACGACGAAGACGACGACGACATGGACGATTTCAGCGAGGACAATCTTGATGACGACTACGAGGACGACTTTGACGACGATTATGACGACGACCTCGACGATGACTATGACGATGACGATGACGACTATTGATGTTCAACTCCCCGGGGCCGGAACGCCGGAACCGCACGTGAAATGAATAATCTTCTGCCGCCTTCTTTGCCTTTATGGCCTTCTTTGCCTTTATCGGGGGGGAACATGCATGCTGGACCAGCCATCTGATAACACTATCCTACCGGAATACAACGACAATTCCATCCGCAGCCTCAATTCCCTGGAGCATATCCAGACCCGTCCCGGCATGTACATCGGCCGCCTTGGCAACGGCGAGCATCAGGACGACGGCATCTACATCCTGCTCAAGGAAGTCATCGACAACAGCGTGGACGAATTCACCGTCGGCGCCGGCAAACGCATCGAAGTCGCCGTCCAGGACGACGGCCTGGTCCGGGTCCGCGACTATGGCCGCGGCATCCCCCTGGACAGCGTGGTCGACTGCGTCTCCAAGATCAATACCGGGGGCAAATTCGACACCAACAAGGACGGCTCGGTCAAGCCATTCGCCTGCTCCATCGGCCTCAACGGCGTCGGCCTGAAAGCCGTCAACGCCCTGTCCGAGTCCTTTACCGTCATCTCGCGGCGCAATGGCCAGAGCATGACCGCGGAATTCGCCGTCGGCGTGCTCAAGCACAAGGCCAAGGCCAAAACCGGCGAACCCAACGGCACGGAAATCATTTTCCGGCCGGCGGAGCAATTCTTCCCGGGCTACCATTTCGAGTCCAAGCACCTGAAGCGCCGCATGCAGCTTTACGCCTGGCTCAACAGCGGCATCTCCATCGTCATGAACGGGGAGAAATTCTTTTCGCGGCGCGGCCTGTTGGACCTCCTGGAGTCGAAGCAGGAGTCGGAGCCGCTGTATGAAGCGCTGCACTACCGCTCGCCCAAGCTCGAATTCGCCTTCACCCATACCGGCAGCTTCAACGAGAGCTACTATTCCTTTGTCAACGGCCAGTACACCAACGACGGCGGCACCCACCTGTCCGCCTTCAAGGAAGGCATCCTCAAGGCCGTCAACGAAATCGCCCAGAAGAACCTCGACCCCGACGATGTCCGCAACGGCATCATCGGCACCGTCGCCATCCGCATTGACGACCCGATCTTCGAGTCGCAGACCAAAAACAAGCTCGGCAACACCGAAATCAGGACCGACCTGGTCAACGAAGTCCGCCAGGCCGTCGTCGAAATGCTGTTCAAAAACCCGACGGTCAAGACCAAACTGTTTGATAAAATCGGGCAGAATGAAACCGTCCGCAAGCAAATCCAGTCGGTCAAAAAAGAAGCCCGCGAACAGGCCAAGAAAACCAACTACCGGATTCCGAAACTGCGCGACTGCCAGTACCATCTCTGCGACGCGCCGAACCGGCGCAAGGCCGAAGACAAGCAGAAATGCTCGTTGTCAACCCTGTTCCTGACCGAAGGCGACTCGGCTGCCGCCAACATGGTCAGTTCCCGCGACCCCGAATATCAGGCCGTCTTCCCCCTGCGCGGAAAGCCCCTCAACTGCTACGGCAAAAAGAAAGAGACGATCTACAAGAACGAGGAGTTCTACTACATCATGCAGGCGATCGGCATTGAATCGAGCCTGGATGACCTCCGCTACGGCAAGGTCGTCATCGCCTCCGACGCCGATGTGGACGGCTTCCACATCCGCAACCTGCTGATCACCTTCTTCCTGACCTTCTTCCAGCCGCTGGTCGTGTCCGAGCACCTGTTCATCCTGGAAACGCCGCTGTACCGCGTCCGCAACAAGAAACAGACCATCTACTGCTACAACGACACCGAACGCGACCAGGCCATCGAAATCATCGGCAAAGGCTATGAAATGACCCGGTTCAAGGGGCTGGGCGAACTGTCGCCCCACGAATTCGAACAGTTCATCGGTGAGGGCATCCGCCTGCTGCCCGTCACGGTTGACAACAACCGCGAAATCGACGGCATGCTGCAATTCTTCATGGGCGAAAATTCGCCGACACGACGCGATTACATCATGGAAAATCTCATCTGACTCCAGGACAGGGCGACAACCGCGACCGACCTCTCCAGGAGCTGAGCCTATATTTCAGGAGAACTGCCTTGTCAACCGACCATCATAATACCCCCCAAAAAAGGGATGAAGCCGAAGATGTCCTGCGCCAGGACCACGCCGGCATAGACAACCAGGACGATAACACCAACCTTGACGACACTGAAAACCACACCACCGTCAAACCGGAAAACGCCAGCCGCCGGAAACAGCTCAACAACGGTGCCGAAAACACACCGGCGGACCACGATATCAATGACGACAACGATGACGATGACGATGACGATCATGGCGGCAACGGCGACGGCAACGGCGGCGACAACGGCGGCGGCAACGGCGGCGACAACGGCGGCGGGGCGGAGGACGAAAGCGAAGACCCCCTGCGCACCATGCTGGCGCGCAACTTCATCGAATACGCCTCCTACGTTGTCAAGGACCGCGCCATTCCCGATGTGGACGACGGCCTGAAGCCGGTTCAGCGTCGGATTCTGCACTGCATGCACCGGGTTGATGACGGCCGTTTCAACAAAGTCGCCGGCATTGTCGGCGACACCATGCATTTTCACCCGCATGGCGACCGTTCGATCGGTGACGCCCTGGTCGTCCTGGCCAACAAGAAGTACTTCATTGAGAGCCAGGGCAACTTCGGCAACATCCTGACCGGCGACCCGGCCGCGGCGGCCCGGTACATCGAAGCCCGCCTGACGCCCCTGGCCCGGGAGGTCATGTTCAACCCCGAGATCACGGAGTATGTCGACTCCTACGACGGCCGCAACCGGGAGCCGGTCTGCCTGCCCTGTAAAGTCCCCTCCCTGCTGATGCTCGGCGCCGACGGCATCGCCGTCGGCATGATGACCCGAATCTTCCCGCATAATTTCCGGGAACTGCTCGAAGCGCAGATCGCCATCCTGGAGAACCGGCCCTTCCAGCTGTTCCCGGACTTCCCGCATGGCGGCCTCATGGACGTGAGCGAATACGATGACGGCGCCGGACGAATTCGGCTCCGCGCCCGCATCGAGGCCGAAGGCGACAAAAAAATCATCATCCGCGAAATCCCGGCGACGACGACCACCGAGTCGCTCATCGCCTCAATCGAAAATGCCGCCAAACGCGGTCGGCTGAAAATCGCCTCGATCACGGACTACACGGCCAAGAACGTCGCCATTGAAATCGCCCTGCAGCGCAACATCTATGCCGAAGAGACGATCCGCGAACTGTATGCCTACACCGACTGCGAAATGCAGGTCAACTCCATCCTGTGCGTCATCCGCGACAACATCCCGTCCGTCATGACGGTCAGCCAGGTCCTGCGCCGCAACACCGAAAAACTGCTCGACTACCACCGCCAGGAACTGGCCATCGCCCTGCACAAACTCGAGGAAAAGCACCAGGAGAAGACCCTCGCCCAGATTTTCATCGAACATCGTATCTACAAGCGCATTGAACAATGCGAAACCCTCGAAAAAGTCAAATCGGAAATCAGCCGGGGCCTGGAGAAATTCCGGGACCGGCTGCGCCGGGACATCACCGAAGAGGACATCGAGAAGCTGCTGCAGATTCCCATCCGCCGCATCTCCCTGTTTGACATCCGGAAGAACGAGGAAGAGCTGGTCGCCATTGCCAAAGACATGGAGCAGACCATCTACCATCAGGGGCATCTGGTCGAATACACGGTCGCCTACATCCGGCGACTCCTGGAAAAACACGCCCAGGATTTCCCCCGGCAGACCGAAATCGCCAGCTTCTCGACCGTCAATGTGCGCGAAATCGCCCGGCGGGACGTGAAGGTCTTCCACGACCGGGTCAACTACTATCTGGGCACCAACGTCAAGCCGAGCAGCAAGGACGGCGCCCCGGTGGTCTGCACCGCCTTCGACCGCCTGGTGCTCCTCCGCAACGACGGCTCCTGCCGCGTCATCAGCGTCCCCGAAAAAGAATACATCGGCCCGACCAAATACGTCCTCCTGGCCGACAAGGAGCAGATCTACTCAATCCTGTACCGCGACCGGCTGGAGGGAACCTGGTTCGCCAAACGCTTCCGAATCGGCCAGTTCATGCTGGGAAAGGAATATCATGTCCTGCCCAAAAACTGCATCATCGAAAATCTCTACACCAACTCCGGCGTCGTGCTCAGCCTCGAACTGGCCGCCAACCACCGCCGCTCGTACCATTCCGTCACCGTTGACTTCGACAGCATGCAGCTGCGCTCCCGCGACGCCCGCGGCTTTAAGCTGACTCATTACCCGGTCACGGAAATCAAAGTCATCAAACGCGGCACCACCGCCCCGGCCGAAGAGCAGCAACCATCCCCAGACGACGACAAACCCGGCCCAGGCCAGCCCAACGGCGCCGACAACGGCCGCACACCACCAACGCCAACCGCGACGGGCGGCCAGGCGCCACCGGCAGACACCCCAAAAACAACCGCCCCAAAAACGCCTGGGGACACCAGGACCGCGGCAGACACCAACGGCGCCAAGGACACCAACGCCGCCAAAGACGCCAACGGCGCCAAGGACGCCACTCCGACGCCGCCGGCCAAGCCGACGCCAAAATCAAGCCTGAAGCTGCTCATTGATGAAAAAACCCCCTTCTTCCTGGAAGATGAATAAGTCCAGCCCGGTCACGGCGCTCGTCATCATCCTGCTTCTGGGCCTGGCCACGTATTGCAGCTCCACGCTGCCAGTCTTCCGCAGCATCCTGCGAGACTATCTGGTCCTGAACGAAGCGCAGTTCGGCCTTCTTCTTGGCATTGGCGCCGTTCCCGGCGCCATCGGCGCGCTCCTGGCTGGCATATGGGCGCGCCGAATCGGGGTCGAGAGGGTTCTGACGGCCACGCTGGCCAGCGTCAGCCTGAGCTTTCTTGGCCTTGGCCTGGCCAGGACCTACCTGACCATGATACTGATGCTGGCCTGGAACAGCTTCTCGGGGCAGGCCCTGGTGGTCTGTGCTCAAGGCCAGCTGGTCGCCATGTTTCCGGGGAACCGCCGGCAAATCCTGGCCTGGCAGCTGGTCGGTTCCAGCGCCTTCGCCATGCTTTTCGCCTTGACTGCCGAAAAGATGCTGGCCCAGGTCGACTCCGGGGCCATGTCATTCCAGGCCATCCTGCACCTGCCCTTCCTTGGCATTGGCCTGTGCCTGCTGGCTGCCGTGCCCTGGAATCGGCGCCGCCAAAACAAACCGGCTGGTGACCTGTCCGGCGCCGCGCCCGACCAGGACTGGCTCCGCGGCAGCCGTAATCCGTGGATACTCCTGACCATGGCGGCGCTGATCCTGCACGGCACGGCCGACTCCAGCCTGGCCATCTGGCTGCCGCGGCTGCTCGAACAACCGGCCTACCAGAGTTTCAAGCCCGGCTATGTCCTGAGCGCGTATTCGCTCGCCTATGTCGGCTCCCGCGCCATCCTGGCCATGCTCCCGGAAAAAACCCTTCGCCGGAGTTTCCTGCTGCTGCCCGGACTGATCGGCGGCGGACTCTGGCTGGCCGGCCTTGGACTGCGCGGCGGCTGGGCAGCGGCGGCCTATGTCGCCGGCGCGTTCTGCTGGTCCTGTGAATACCCGGCCTTTCTCGCCGTGCTTGGCAACCAGGCGCCGCGTTCCTTCGCTGCCCTCCTCGCCGTCGCCATGATGTTCATCGGCTTGGGCGTCACCGCGCTGTCAACGACATTCGGATGGCTCTGGGAACACGGAGACTTCCACCTGGCCGCCATTCTCGCCTTCCCGGGAATGATGTTCATGGCCGTCAGCGCCATCGGCGGCACGCTGATTGCCCGCGGACAGGAAAGAACCGCGGCATAACCCTGCCAGCCGGCCCTCCCCACGCACGCGAAGTCGCAATCAGATTCTGACTCCACAGAAGACATCCGTGTACATCCGTGTACATCTGCGGTTCAAGACGCGCCAACCCGTTCAGAACCCGTGGCGGGCGGCGGCCGCCGGCAGCTCCTGGTAGCCGGACGGCTCCATGGAGAAGGTGCCGCGGCCGCCGCTGAGGCGTGGCAGGGCCTTGCCGAAACCAAACATTTCCGCCAACGGCACTTCGCAGACAATCTTCTTCACGCCGCCAACCGAAGCGATGTCGCGGATGATGGCGCGGCGCGGCTGCAAGTACATGCTGATTTCGCCAACGGTGTCTTCGGGGCAGACGACCTCAAGGTGCATAAGCGGCTCCAGGATGACGGTCCCGACCTGCGCCAACGCCTGGTCGATGGCCTGCAGCGCCGCACCGGCGACAGCCCCCTCCGTGGTCGTGTCCGGCGAAAACTTCAATTCCAGGATGTCGGCGCCGACATAGATCATCGGGTAGCCATTCAGGCCGCCGGTCCGAAGTCCGTCATGCAACGCCCGTTCGGCGGCCGCAAGAAAGGCCCGGGGAAGGCTGGCGTCACGCACCGATGACGTGATGGTGAAGATGTCTCCGCCGCGCGGCAGCGGTCGGAAGGCGACCTTGACACCGGCAAACAGGAAGGTATCGCCCAGGGTCTTCTCAAACACCACGGACTGGACCGTCTCCGCCTTGAGCGTCTCGCGATAGGCTACGCGCGGCTCTCCGCAGCGGATTTCGACATTGAAATCCGCGGCCACGCGCTTCAAATTGACTTCCAGGTGCAATTCACCCATGCCGGACAGCAGACGCTGCCCGGTATCCTCGGCCGTGGAGCGGCACAGGGTCTGGTCCTCACGGCACAGCAGCGCCAAAGCCTCGTCCAGGCGGTCCTTATCCTTGCTGAACTTCGGCTCGACCACCATGGAAATGACCGGGTCGGGGAAGCCGATCTTGTCAAAGGCCAGCAGCGGCCGCCCTTCGCAC
Organism: uncultured Lentisphaeraceae bacterium; assembly: GCA_964407145.1. Classification (GTDB taxonomy): domain Bacteria; phylum Verrucomicrobiota; class Lentisphaeria; order Oligosphaerales; family Oligosphaeraceae; genus JAAZKI01. The sequence goes on from CAYOUR010000050.1 coordinate 11,058, forward strand.
AGCGTGTCGCCGATGCCGCAGTCCTTCAGGCCGGTCACCCCGACAATCTCACCGGGGCCGACTTCATCGACCTGCTCCGTCGACTTCGCATAAATCCGGTACAGCTGACGCGCGCGCACCTTGTCACCGCTGCGCGTGTTGATCACCGTCGCGTTCGCCTTCAACACCCCCGAATACACCCGGATGAAAAACAAATCCGCCGTGTTCGAAGCGTTGACCTTGAAGATGAACCCCGTAAACGACGTCCCGGGGTCGGAGGTGATGGTCACCTCCTGCTCGGTCTTGACGTCAAACGCCTTGTACGTCACCTCCAGAGGCGACGGCAGATAGTCGATGACGCCGTCCATCAACGGCTGAATGCCGATGCTCTTCTTGGCGCTGCCGACAAACACCGGCACAACCTGCCGCGCCAGGGTGAGGCGGCGGATTTCCTGGCGCAGCAGTTCAAGAGGCACTTCGGACTCAGTCAGAAACAATTCGGCGACTTCATCGGAAAAGTCGGCCACCCGTTCAACGACATGGCTGTACGCCGCCTTCCAAACGTCCTGCTGCTCCGCCGACAGGGGCTCGCGCCGCACCTCGGCATTCCGTTCGCCGGAAAAGCAGACCTGCTCACCGGTCAGGACATCGATCAGCCCGGCAAAGGTGTTTTCGCAGCCAAGGGGAATCTGCAGCGGCAGGGCGCAGCGGCTGAACTTGTCATTGATTTGTGCAACAGTGCCGTCAAAAGACGCGCCAACCCGGTCCATCTTGTTGATGAAGGCGATCTTGGGGACCTCGTAGCGGTCGGCCTGGCGCCAGACCTTTTCGCTCTGCGCCTCGACCCCCTCAACCGCACTGAACACCACCACGGCGCCGTCGATGACCCGCAGCGAACGCTCGACCTCAGCGGTGAAGTCGATGTGGCCAGGCGTGTCGATCAGGTGAATCGAATGCTCCTTCCAAGGCACGCTGGCCGCCGCCGCCGCGATGGTGATGCCCCGCGCACGCTCCTCGGGCAGAAAATCCATGACCGTGGTGCCGTCGTCAATGCTGCCATAGCGGTGCGTCAGCCCGGAATAATACAAGATCCCCTCGGTCGTGCTGGTCTTGCCGGCGTCAATATGCGCGATGATGCTGATGTTGCGGATGTTCGATGTCATAGGGAAAAACAGATCCTGATGGTGCAAAGACGACTGCCTTGCTGCTGATGGCCACTCTCTCATGCTTGTCGCGGCAAACCCGCGCCGACCCGCCAAGACCGCCGCCGGAAAAACCGCGGCGGCCACCGGCGGCGACGATGCACGCCGGCATGGCCGGTTGTTGCGCCGCGCCGCGGCCCCGGGCTGCCGCAGCGCCCGTTCCGTCGCGGCGGCCGTTCCTTAACCCGAAACACCGGCGCCGGTGTTTTCGCACCGGCGCCGGCATTCAGAGGCAGAACGTTCTGGATGCTACTTGGTTGGAATCAACGGCAGCTCCACATCTTCCGTCGCGTATATCCAGTAGGCCTTGCCGACATACAAAGGATACTTGCCGTTCGAGACGATCGGCAGATAGCTGGTCTGGCCGTCCGGCGTCGAAACGAACATCCTGATGTTGTCCGGGTCAACCTTGGCCGCGAAGGCGGCATAGGCCGTCTTGAAATCGGCGATGTTGTACACCGGCCCCGCGATGTTCCAGCCCTTGCTCAGGCGAATCGACGTCTTCTCCAGGTCGCCGTACACGCTGAAGGTCCGCCGCACCGGCGCGTAGACCCAGTAGCCCTTCGTGGCAACAATGTTTGTCGCCACGATGTACTGACCGTCCTCGTAGATCCAGACCGACCCGCGATAGAACTTCTCGGTGCCGTTGGAGAACACGTCGTCAACCGCGTTGTTGAGCGGCGTAATGCTGAAGGAAACCATGTTCCAGCCCTTCTCCAGGGTGATTTCCTGCAGGTTGTCCGGAGCGCCCAGGCTGATGCGGTACACGACATAGCGTTGCCCGTAGATGTCAGTCTGCAGGTTGCGGATGTCAGCCTCAAGCAGCTCCACGGAGTTGATGTTCGTCATGACCTCAGACGTCCCGGGCACCGGCAGGTAGGTGCCGTCCGCCGTCCGCCGCATCCGGGTGATCGTGAAGTTCCCGATCGTCTCCGGCGGCGGCATGACATTGTCCCAGGACAGGACCATGGTCTCGGCGCTGGAATCGCCCATCTCCACCTTGATGAACCAGGACGACGCCCGGCCGTACGGCCGGATGTCCGCATTCAACCTGGTGTAGATGTTGTCCAGGCCGATGGAGTACATCCGTCCCAGCGTCAACGGCGTGTCGTCCTCCTCGCCCGAGCCGGGGAGCATGATCGACGGCAGCGCGCTGTCAAAGGTCGGGTCGAACCCGAAGGTGGCATCATTGCGCCAGCCGATGGTGACCGCCTGATCCGTGCCGGTGACCGGCCCGTAATTGCTCTTGTAGGTCTTGGCCACGCGCAGCTGCAGGTCCCATTCCGAGGTGTTGATGGTCACCGGATTGCTCATGACCCCTGAGCTGTAGCCGTTGGCGTCCATCGCGTAGACCGCGCACTGCCACGTCTGACCGGCCAGCGTGTAAGCCGCCGGAATCGTGTTCGGCGCCCCCAGCGAATTGCCGTAGTTCTTGGCCTGGCTGATGACGTAACGGGCCGTATTCCAGGCGGAAACCGGCGCATTCGTGCCCAGAGGCACCAGGACGCCATTGCGATACCAGACGTACAGGTACGTGATCTCGGTGTCGCCGTCAGCCGTCAACGCGCCTTCGGCCCGGCAGACCAGGTCCTCGCTCACACCGGGGTTCATGGGCGAAAGCACCACGGAAGTCGGTGCGGAGGGACCTTCCTTGCCGCCGAGCTCGTCCCAGCCGAAGTGGATGAAGTACGTCTTGGTCACGTCAAACGTCGACCGGACCGCCAGCGAAACCTGCACATAGTACAGGCCGGGAGCCAAGGCGCCCTCGAAGCGGGCGTACTTGGTGCCGCCGTAGCCAATCGGGTTGCCATAGTCGTCGCACTGGTAGATGAGCTTGCCCGCGCTGTTGTACAACGCCAGCTGCGTGTCGATGCCGTAGTCGTCCTTGGCCTGATGCAGCTGATTGTACATCTGGTTGCCGTCGTTGGTCTCCAGCAGGACCCACTTGTTGCCGTTGATCAGCGTCTCCGGCACAATGAACCAGAACCAGTCGACATCGGCCGCTTCATGGAAGTAGTGCTCCTGCGAGAAGGAGTCGTCCGGATCGGTGACATCCTCCATCGGCAGCAGCCGGCCGGCGGTCTGCCGCGTGTTGTTGGGCTCATAGGCCAGGGACGCGTAGTTGTCACCACCGGCATCGGCCAGGTCGTCCTGGATGACCAGGATGTCGCTGCGGCGGGCCGTGCTCCGGCTGCCGAAGATGTCCATGGCGGAGACCGACACCGAAATCCGGTCGCCGGCCGACAGGGACGTCGTGCTGGTCGCCGTCGTCGTCGGCGTCGTGCCGGTGCCGGTGCCGGTGCCGGTGCCGGTGCCGGTCGTGTCACCGGTCCCGGTTCCGGCGGTCGGCAGGGCGACGCCCGTGGTCGTGGTCCCGTTAGCGGGGAAGAACTGCATGTTCTCACCAGCCACCGGTTCGCCGTCTATGTACCACTGGTACTGATACGAGAAGATATGACCTTCCGGATCCGTCGAACCAACGGCATTGGCGATGAAGATGGTGTTCTGGTCGCCGGTGCCGGGAGTGATGACCACGGCCGTCGGCGCCGTCGGCGGGTTGTTGCCGGCCATCGAGCCATCCTCCGGAATCTCGCTGTCGTACGGACTGCCGATCAGGCGGTGAATCCACTCTTCGCCGCCAGCCGCCAACGGCGGAATAACCCGGCTGCGCGCGGCCGATGTCTCCTTGCCTTCAATATCCGTGTAGACGTTCGCCGACCCGGACTTGTAGTAGGCCTTGAACGACCAGACATCGCCGTTGTTGGTGATGTTGTCGCCCGCCGGCGTCTTGCCCGCCAGCGTGACCGACACCTCGTTCGTCGTCTGCACCCGCGTGAACGTGGTGCTGTACAACAACAGGTTGCGGTACCATTCCAGCACGATGTAGCCGTCCGCGCCGGCGGCCGCCCTGAGGCGGACCGTCAGGCTGTTGCCAGCCACCGGAGTCAACGGCAGGAAGGACACGAAGGTCAAGGCCTCCGGAACCCGGTACAGGTCGTCGGCAGACACCGTGATCGTCGACAACATGACCTGGCTGGCCTTGCCGCTTTCACTGATGCCGACCACGGCCAGCTGGACCAGGTCGCCGACCTGGACTTTCGAACGGAAGTAGTACAGGTCGAGGCTCGGGTCCGTCGCCAGCAGCACGTTGTCCGGCAAAGAGCCGTCCACCGTGTGGCTGTCAACCAGCACGTTGTCCGCAAAGGTCAGCGTCCGGTCGCCGGCGACGGCCTCGTCCGCCTGGACGTAGGCATTGGCCGGGTTGACGCCGACATGCAGCCAGTAGTAACGATAGCTCACCAGCACGCCTTCAGGGTCGCTCGATTCGGTCAGGACCGACGCCGTCAGGATGTCATACCGGTGCAGGTTGCCGGCATCCGCACTGCCAGGCGCCGGGCGATAGCAGAATTCAATCTCGCCCTGGGCGTTGCGCACGTTCGACAACGTCTGGATTTCGGTGACCGGGTTGGTCGGCGGCTCCACCGCGTCGATGACCCAGGCATACCCGGTGGCATCCTCCTGCGTGACCCACTGGTAGTCGACGCCGCCGATGCTGGTCGGACGGACCGGCGGGAAGACCCCGGCCAGGCCGGACGGCCGGACGCTGTGCTTCCAGACCGGCTTGCTGCGCCAGTCGGCGTGCCAGGCATAGTCCTCAATGCTGCCGCCGCCGTCGTCGAAGCGCAGGTACAGCGCCAGACCCTGGCGTTCCGCCCAGCTGGTCGGCCGGGCATGGTACCAGCTGGTGCTGGTGAACCAGGACCTGGTCGCCGGGTTGTAGTAGTCGTCCGTGCCGTAGTCGCCACGCTGGAACTCAATCCAGATGTCATCGCCTTCATCGAGCCGGCCATTGCCGTTGAGGTCGTTGAAGTACACATCCAGCCACTTGCCGGCTCGGGACTCCTCAGCCGAAACCGTGACGGTCGTGGTTGTGGTCGAGCCGTCGGTGCCGGTCGTGGTCGTGGTCGTGGTGTAGCCGTTGCCGGCATACCAGCGGCCATGGTTGGCGCCGATGGCCAGGCGCAGGTCGATCGCGTCGTCATACCAGTAGGTCCGGATGTCGTCGGTGACCGCGTAGTTGGCCTCGTCGAAGTCCTCGTTGTACTGGTCTTCCTCAACCGCCTGGGCCGGCGTGCGGTCACGCCAGATGTTCTCGCCCGGCTCCCAGCGGTCGTTGTTGTTCATGTCAAGGTAGCTGACCCGGACATACGTGCCGGCAGTGCCTGGACGCGTGCGCCAGGCGTTGTCGGAAACACGCCGGTCAACCGTGTAGGCGTGCGTGTTCGGCTGCGCCGGCAGGCCGTTGACATGCGCGGTCGCATAACGGTCGCGCACCGACGGGTCATACAGGCCGAACACCGGGGTGACCGGCCGCTTGGCGCCGTCCGCGATCTCATGCGCCGAACGGACGTAGTTGCTGACATAGCTGTCGGCACTGGCCGTCAGCGCCACGGTGTGCGGCGCAATGCCCCAGACGCGGACTTCGTCCAGCAGCAGCCGTTCCGTCGTCGCCGCCGGGCCGGCCAGGACATTGCCCAGGTTCTCACCGAGCTTCAGGTACGTCTTGTAGTTCTTGCCGAGCTTGGACGCGTCCGTCGGGCATTGGGCCGCCGCCGTCGTGTCCGTGACGATGTCCAGGAACCCATGCGTCTCGCCGTTGAGATACATGGTCAGACGCTGGGCGCCGGCATCGTACACGCCGGTCAGGAAACACCAGCCGCTGCGGTACAGGAACTCATTCTCGCCGGACAGCGGGTCGTCAGCCAGTTCGATGCCGGAGGCCGAGGTGATCCGGCGCTCCTGCATGCCCTTCGCCTTCCAGGACACAAACGGATAGACCTTGCGGCCCGGATCCGTGATGCCCGACGTCGAGGACGAGCCGTCCGTGGCCTTGACCGTATAGCCGATGGCGTAGTTGACCGCGTCGCTCATGCCGACGTCGACCGTCTCGTTGTCGGCATACGAGCCCTCGGCCAGCGACCGGCGCACCAGATATACGTCGTACTGGTCGTGGCTGAGCTTGAATTCGCGCAGGCGGAACCGCGCCTCCACCGTCCAGCTGCCGAAGCCGAGACGGTTCTCGTCCCCGGCCGTCGGCACTGTCAGCGCGCCTTTGGCCGGCATGATCTGAGCCACCAGGTTGCCCGAATACACGAACCCGGAGTCGCGGTTCACCGTGATGGAGGGCTTGCTCAGGCTGTCATAACCGCGGGTGCCGACCGAGAGCTCCTCGTAATCGTCGTACTGGTCGTCGTCCGTGTCGGTCAACGCCGAATCCGTGTTGACGCCTTCCTGGCGCTCGTTCTCGTCGGTGATGCCGTCGCCGTCCGTGTCCTTGTTGGGGCCGTCATAGACGATCGGGTTGGTGCCGTACGTGTACTCGATCAGGTTGGTCAGGCCGTCCCCGTCCGGATCGCCGGCGGCGCCATAGGGGCCGTCCGGGTTGAGCGGATCCAACGACGGGTCGACGATGGCGCCAAAGGCGTCGGTCGACATGTAGCGCACTTCCCACCCGTCCGGCAGGCCGTCGCCGTCGGTGTCGGCATTCCATGGCAGAGTACCGTAGAAGTATTCCTTCCAGTTGCTCAGGTCGTCCTCGTCCGGATCGTCGTCGGCATCGGCCGGGTCCAGCGGATTGAGGGCGTTGCGATGCTCCCAGCCGTCCGGCATGGAGTCGCCGTCGGTGTCCGGCCGCGACGGATCCAGCCACGCCAGCCACTCACCCGTCCAGCCGGCGGGCGCCGCGTAGGGCGGACTGGTGTAGTAGATCGCCGTGATCTCGGGATCGCGGTAATCGGCCGACAGGTCGTATTCCTCCTTGTTGGTCAGGCCGTCGCCGTCCGGATCGTCGGCGCCCGTGTAGCCGAGATGACCGAAGAAGAAGACTTCCCAGTCATCCGGCAGGCCATCGTGGTCCTTGTCGGAATCAAGGTTGGCCAGCGAGGCGTCATGGACCATGCCGCGGCCGATCGCCGCGGACAGGGCGTCGCCGGTTGCCGTCATGACGCCGGCGTGCTTCCAGCTCGTCCACCAGTCAGCCTGGACCATGATGTCTTCCGCGGTTACCCCGCCATCGTCAAACACGAACTGCGAAACCAGGCCGTTGGCGAAGTCGCCCTGCGAAGTGCTGGATTCCTCCAGCATGATGCGGATGGTGGCGACGGCCTTGACCGCGGACCAGACGCAGACGTTGTCGAGGTCGACGACGAGGTTCGCCGGCCAGGCCTCGGTCTCCGCCGCGCCGGCCAGCAGGACGCCGGCTTCGCCGACGATGCTGCCCTGGGTGCCGGTGAAACTCGCGGTCTTGGTCAGATGCGCGTATTCCACCGCGCCATTGACCGTGTTCTTGCGGCTGATGCCGATGATCGTAATGGCGGGCACCTGGCCTTCCAGATTGATGATACCCGCGATCAGGTACCATTCGCCGGGCTTCAGGCCGCCCTCGGGCTGGTAGTCGACCTGCGTGCCGACCGGCGTGGCCGACGCCGACCGCCGGTTGACCCGGAACGACACCTTGTCACGCGTGAAGGAGAACAGGTAGTTGCTGTTGCCCTTGGCGCTGCTGACCGTGCGCCGCAGGAACGTGGTCGCGGTCGTGGGCAGGGCGGCGCCGGCGCCGGCCAGCTGGTCGCCGGCGGCGTCGTACATGTCCGCCCGGAACCAGAAGGCCACGGTCAGCGTGTTGCCGCTGTGCACCGGATTGTCGAGAACCGACATGGTGTTGGTGCCGTCCAGACGCAGGACCTTGGCGATCTCCGGCAGCAGAGCCGAACTGGTCGGCTCGTTGGCCGGGTCGTCGTCCTCAGGAGCGTTGGGCTGATCCAACGAGGCGACCGGCGAGGAAATGTCAATGCCCACGCCGGGCATCTCAATCAGCACGCCGGACGCGTCCTCGACAAAGTAGTTGTAGCCGGCCTCGAAGCCGTCGGAGAAGCCGTCGTCATCGGTGTCGCGCATGTCCGGCCGCGAGCCGAAGAACTGTTCGTCCAGGTTGGGCATGCCGTCGCCGTCCGCGTCGCGGTCGCCGTCCCAGTCAATCCCGTCCGTCATGGTGATCAGCGGATTGGTGCCGGACAGATACTCGTAGAGGACGTTCAGACCGTCGCCGTCGCCGTAGACGACGCCGTTGACGGTGACATAGTCATTGAACTCGTCACCCTCGGCCAGCAGCCCGCCGAAGTACTTGCGCTCCCAACGGTCGGGAATCATGTTGTTGTTGCTGTCCAAGTCGTCTTCCAGCGGACTGTCCGCGTCCTCGACGACGGTGTAGGTGGTCGACAGCTCGCCGTCCGCGTCATACAACGCGCCGGCGAAGGTGGCGGCGTTCGCCCAGCCGCGCAGCCAGTCGTTGGCGTTGGCCAGGAGGCTGTCGGCCGCCTGGCGGAAGGCGGCGGGCTCCGTCGCCGCGTCCAGCGTCGCCAGACCGGCCACGGCCATCCGGCCGGCGAAGTCGACGTCGTCAAAGCGGTAGTAGCCAATCAGCCCGGCTTCATCGCCGAACAACGTCGTCTTGCGGGCGGCGAGGATGTCGGCGGCGCTGCGCGCGACGTCCCACAGCCGGATTTCGTCGATCCGGCCGCTGAAGCCTTCGCCGGCCTTGACGCTGACCACACCCGGACCGACCGTCACCGGCTGGACCGTCGCATACTTGCTGGCCACCACGGCGCCGTTGACCAGGATGGTAAACGCATCCGTGCCGTTGTAAGTGCAGGCCACGTGCGTCCAGACCCCGGCCGGAAGCTTGTAGGCCTCCGGAGAAGTCAAGGTATCCATGCTGCCGGCCAGGCTGGTGAACGAGGTGTAGAACCGGCCGGCCTGCAACCCGAGGCGGTAGTTGACCAGCGGGTTGGCCGGGTCGGCCGTGCCGACCTGGCGCTCGATGATGACGCCGTTGGCGTTGTCGGCATTCGGCTTGACCCAGGCCTCGACCGTCCACGCCTCCAGCAGGAAGCGCTTCTGGCCGGGCAGCAGCAGGACGTTGCCGGCGGCGCCGTCAAACAGGGCCGAGCGGTTGACCATCGGGTCGTTGACGTCAAGCGGGTCGGAGCCGACGCCGTACTCGAGGTTGTCGGCCACGCCGTCGTTGTCCGTGTCCGCCAGCAGCGGATGCAGGCCGCGCGCGATTTCCCAGCCGTTGCTGAGCGAGTCGCCGTCAAAGTCAGCCGAGGCCTCGATGACGCCCTTGGAGCTGCGGGCGTTGGGATTGGTCCCGAGCACATACTCCCAGTACACGTCCAGGCCGTCGCCGTCGCCGTCGACCATCATGCCGTAGTCGGCATTGTCGATGGTGAAGGCGTTGGCGTCAATGCCGAAGTCGTAGACGCCGCCGGTCACGACGCCGGCGCCGGTGTTGGTATGGCGGTAGGAATATTCGGTCGAGGCACGGTAGTACCACGCCGCCCGCGGGTCGTAGAGGTTCTCGTGGCCATAGGCGATGACCTTGTCGCCGTCGACATCGAGCTCGACGTCGATGCAGCCGCGGAAACGGTAGCGGCGCATGGTGACCTCGGTGGCGCCGACCATGATCCGGCGTTCCTGACTGCCGGTCGAAGTCCGGTAGTAGTGGACCACGATCTTGTTCCGGCCGACCCGGAGGTACTCAGCCACGTCACTCCTGGAGCTGTACGGCACGGTCCGGTCATTGATGGTGACCGAATACACGCTGGCCGAATAGACGTCAAAGCTGAGGTACGCGTGCACCGGCCGCACCGACAGGCTGAAATACTTGTGGATGGCGACATACAGGTGGTCCGGCATGAGCGGGTCGTTGTCCGGCGTATAGTCGCCGATGCCTTCGATGCCGACCCAGGTGGTCATGCCGTCGCTGAGCGGCAGGTAGCCGACGTCCTGGGTGTAGCCGTAGAACCCGTTGAAGGTGGTGCCGGTCATGGAGACCGACTGCAGCCAGCCCTCGTTGCTCCAGTCATCACGGTAGTCCTCACGCTCAAACGCGTCAAGCTTGTGGTAATGCACC
>CAYOUR010000051.1:0-13429 GCA_964407145.1 uncultured Lentisphaeraceae bacterium
AGGCTGGACTACCTACGGCAGCCTGAAATAAAGCGTTTGCCACCGCATTTCGCACTTTGACCGTAATTCTCAATCGGTGACCGGTTACTATGCCTCTGTCCTCCTGTTGGTCCCTTCAGGCCTCCTGGCGGCGCCAGGCTGTTTCGACCCATTTGCCCACGGCGGTCACGTCCTTGAATTCTGCGACCGACCGGGCCTCGACATCCGGGAAGGCCGCGCGCAGCATGTTGACCAGGCTGCTGCCGGGGCCGAGTTCCAGAAACACCCGGCAGGGATGTCCATGGGCGACTTCCATGCAGACCTGCCAGTCAATCGTCTGCCGTATCTGCCGCGTCAGGGCGGCAACCATCTGTTCCCGCGCGAAGACCCTTTGGCCGCTGACCCCGGACAACACCGCCGCGGTGACCGGCCGACAGGCGACCTGCCGCAGCAACTCCTCGAAAGCGCTGGCCGCACTGGCCATGTACGGTGTATGCGCCGCGGCCGTGACCGGCAGCCGGACAGTCCGGGTCGCTCCGGCGCCAATCGCGGCTTCGATGAAGTTCTCCGTCTCTTTTGCCGGCAGGCCATAGATGACATGGTCGGGGCTGTTGATAATCGCGGGCCAGGCCGCGAACCTTGAAGCCATGCCGGCCAGCTCCTGCTGCCGCGCTCCGAGCACGGCGATCATGGCCTGGCCAGCCCCGTCACCGGCCCGGGCGGCCGCCTGCATCAGCCGGCCGCGTGCCTGCGCCAGCCGCAACACATCCGCCGGCGCCAAGGCTCCGGCACATCCGTAGGCGGACAGTTCGCCCAGGCTGTAGCCGGCAAACAGCTCGGGGGCTGGCAGGCGCGGCTGCACGACAGCCCATACCATGGCCTGATATAGGCAGATCAAAGGCTGCGCAACGTCATTCTGATACATCCGCGACGCATCGTCATAGCCGGAAGCCAGGGCGCCGCCGGCAAGCAACTCGTCTTCTACGGCACGAGCCTCGGGGTAGCCACGCAGGCCATCCAGCATGGCCGCCTCCTGCCGGCCCTGCCCTGAACATAAAATCATCAATCCAGCCATGTTTGTTCCATTTGGTCCAAAAAAATAGTCGCCGCGAGCAGATCGGCCACACCGCCGCAGGTGAGGCGTCGCCGGATGAATTCAGCATGCAGTTCGGCGGCGCGTCCGGCCCAATCCGGGGCATGAATGCCGCCGGCGGCATTGAATTCCCGAGCCGCGGCCACGGCAAATTCTCTGCCGGCCGCGCCGCCGCGATGCCAGATCGTCGTGTCCGAGACGTGTTCCAGCAAGGCGAACAAGGCCTGTACCCTGGCCTGGTTGCGCCAGGAGACGCCCTGGCGGCCCGCCGCCTGGAAAGCCGGCAGGCCATGCCGATAAACCGACTGGAAGCCGCCGGCCGCCTCTTCACGCGCCCCGGCAACCCCATGGCGGTGGCGGACCCGGCCGCCGTGACTGTCGGAAACCGGCAGGGCGAGGATGTCCCCGCCCCAGGTGTCACGTACCAGCTCGCCCAGGCGCCGGCCTGGCCGGCCATGGCCGGTGCTGTTGTATCCGGTTGCCGCGACCAGCAGCCCCAGGGTGAAAATGGCTCCACGGTGGGTGTTGACGCCGCCGGTGGCCGCCAGCATGCTGGCTTCCGCCGCCAGGCCCAAGCGCTGCAGTTCCGGGAAGCACGCATGCCGGCTGCCGGCTTCGGCCAAGGCCAGGAAGCTCGCGTTCAAGGCCGTCATGGCGGCCTGAAAATGCCCGGCGTCCATGTCGTCATGGCTGCCGGAATCCAGGTGGCTGACCAGGCCGGGTTTGGGATAGGTCGCCAATTCTTCGCGCAGGGCGCCGCTGGCGGCGGCCGCGGCCAGTTCCGCCGTGGATGCCGTCTGCGCCAAAACCGCCCATGGCAGCAGAAAGACATCATGGTCGGTCTTGACCAGGACATCACGCGGCCGCTGACAGAATTCGCGCCAGGAAAAAGCCCGCTGGTCCCACAGCATGATCTCCAGGTCGCATCTGCGGCGGTCGACCAGAGCCAGAGTCTGCGGCAACCGCCGCAGCTCCGCCGGCGTCCCGACTTCCCATAGGACATCCAGGTCGGAATCATCATGCAGATAAGGCAGTCCGGTCATCGTTTCCCAGGCCAGGCTGCCGAAAACCCGGGGGTTCTGCCCGGGAGGCAGCTCAAGGCCGCGGCAGGGGTGTGACGCCGGCAGGCGGGGCTGGCATTCGGACCAGCGCGGCAGGTCGCTTCGCCGGCGCACACCGGCCCGCTGCACCACGAAGGCAATTCGGCGGCGGCCTTGCGGGGAAGGCAGCGGCAGGCCGCAATGAATTCCGGCCGCGGTTGTCCCTGGTCGGCAGACGATGACCGGCCGGTCGGCCCTGGCCCATTCACGCACAATCGCCAAATCCGCGGCTTCGCCGTGCAGTTCAGCGTCCGGGTGGAGATACAGGATGTCATGGCGATGAAAGAGGGGCGGCAGGTCAGGCATGGGCGATCCGGTTGATGATGGAATCAGCCATAGGCCGGCCGCCGCGTTCGGCGCCCAGCCGGGCCCGGTCGTCATCGCCCTGAGCACGCGTCAAGGCGCGAAGCAGACATTGGCTTAAATCACCGGACCAGACTTCCTCGATCCCACCGGCAAGGTGAAAATTGCTGACGCCGGGGGCAAATACCGGCACGGTTCGGCTGACTTCCTCCAGATACTCCAGGGGCAGCTTGGTAATCCGGGCGATGGCGGGCAGGTTCATCACCGAGGTATGGCTGTCCGGCAGGGCATACGTGTGTCCTGCGCACAGTCCAAAGGCGATGAAACCGCCGGCGATGGAATTGCCATAGATCAGGGCCAGGACCGGATGGCCGCTTCGGCGGGCCAGGTCCTGGACCTGCACCAGGTGCGCGATATACTGGCTCAATCCGAGCAGCTCGTCCGCCAACGCCATTTTCTGGCCGTTGTTATCAACCAGGAGCAGAATCGGCCGACCAGGCGCCTCCCGCAGGACGCGCAACAGACACCGGCTGAGATACACAATCTCGGCAATGCCGATCGTGGTGTTTTCGCCTGTGCCGACGATCGCCACCGGCCCAGATGGCGTTTGGCCTACGCCATGAAACAGCCGGCCATCGCCAGTCAGCTGACGACCGCCCGGGAAAAGACGCGCAAGCAGTTCGTTCAAAGTCATTTCGCCCCTCCTTCCCGGAGCAGTTCCGCGACCGTGAGGCCGGGAAGCCGCTCGGGTTCGGCAAAGCCCAGTCGCCGCCAGACAGCCAGGGCATCGTCGCAGCCGGCAAAGTCTGCCGCCCGTTTTTCCAGCTCGGCCTGGGTGCGTTCCAGGCGTTCGAGGGAATACTCCGCCGGCTGTTCCAGGAGGGCGACGGCGGCCTCCCGGAACGCCGCCACGGAATTCTCCACCAGAACCTGGACTTGCCCCTGCAAGTAGCGGTTCTTGCCGCCGTATGTACGCCAGACCAGGGCGCGGTCCCGGGCATCGAAGACCTCGACACCCATGGTGGTTTCAATGACTTCCGGACCGGAAACGCCGATTCGGCCTTCCTCAGAAATGACCAGCGCGTCGCAGCACCCGGTGAGAATCCCGGCTCCGCCATACGCACCGCAGCTGCCGCCGACCAGACCGATGACCGGCACGCCGGCCGCCCGCACATCCAGCAACGCGCGGATGATTTCCGACACCCCGATTTCACCGGCATTGGCCTCCTGCAAACGGACGCCGCCGGAATCAAACAGCAGCAACACCGCCTCCGGACGCACCCGCAGGCAGCGGCGCAGCAAGCCGACCAGCCGTGCGCTGTGGACTTCGCCGATCGCGCCGCCCAGAAAGCGCCCCTCCTGGGCGGCAACGGCGACCGGCCGGCCATCCAGTCGTCCCTCGCCTATGACGATGCCGTCATCAAAGGCCCCGGGCGTACGGAAATAAGCCAAATGCGGGCTGAGGAGTTTCTCGGTCGGCGGCGCCAGCTCGACCAGGGACCCGTCATCAAGCAAGGCGTCCAGGCGCTGACGCGCCGTGGCCTCGAAATAGTTGCGTGAGGTGGTGTTCTGCATCGGCATCATTTCCCGGTTAGCATCTCATAGGCCTGGTCGAGACGCAGGCTGACAACAGCGGGGCTCGCGGCGTGGTCATGAATCGACACCTGCAAACCAGCCGGCCGATGGCGGTCCATGAAGTCAGCGATGACCGCCTGCCAGGAAGCCTGAAAGCCATCCGCCGCCGTGTCCACTTCAAAACGGCAGAGGCCGCCGCCGGGGGCGGCTTGCATCAACACTTCAAGATTGCCGGAGGCGACCACGCCAACCAGGCTGTACGGCCGTAGCGGCGCCGTTGCCCCCCCAGGCGCCTCAAAGTCAAAGTCTAGATGTTCCATGCGTCATCTCCAGGCGATTGCGGAAGCCGTTCCGGCTCAGTTGTCAAAGGCGTGCCGCGCGTTGCGCCGCTCTTCCGGCGGCTGGTCCTCACCAGTTCCGGAAGCGCGATGGCGGGTCGTACAGGCCGCCGGACCAGCGCACCAGGTCCTTGATGCTGCGGGCGGCCAGGAGGTCGCGGCTCGCGTCGCTTTTCCGGATGTCCAGGTCTTCAGCCCGTTGAATGATGCCGCGGTCGCGGAGGTTCTCGACCGCCTGGCGGTCGCGAGCCAGGCCAACCGGCGTATAACCGGCCACGCCGCGGATGGCCTGTTCGCGTTCGGCGGCGGTCCGGCACAACAGCAGGTTCGCGATGCCCTCTTCGGTCACGACATGCGTGATGTCATCGCCATAGATCATGATCGGCGGCAGGGCAAAACCGGCTTTCTCCTGCAATTCCCAGGCGTCCAGGCGCTCGACGAAGGTCGGCTCCATCTTGCCGTGGAAGGTCTCCACCAGCTGGACGACGAGCCGCCGGCCGCGGGGCGGCGCCGCCGACCCGGAATAGGCCTCGGCACCGGCCTGCAGCCAGGCCGGCGTGCCATGCCGCCGGCCGCGCGGGTCGCAGCCGAAATTCGGCGCGCCGCCAAAGCCGGCGATACGGTCGGCCGTCGCGGTGGAACTGTTGCCTTGCGGGTCGATCTGCAGGCTGGCGCCGATAAACATGTCCGTGGCGTAATGGCCACACATCTGCCCGAAGGCCCGATTGGAGCGCATGCTGCCACCCGGCCCGACCGGAAACACGTCCGGATGCGCGGCAATGTACTGGCTCATCCCCATCTCACTGCCCACCGTGTAGATGGTTTTGACAAAGCCCTCCTCGATGGCCGGGATCATGGTTGGATGCGGGTTGAGCAGCCAATGCAGACAGGCTCGGTTCTTGAGGCCGAGAGCCTGGCCATAGGTGGGCAGCAGCAGCTCAATCGCGGCGGTGTTGAAGCCGACGCCATGATTGAGCGATTTCGGCAGGTACTTGGCATAGATGCCCTTCATGGCCAGCATCGCGGTCAGGATCATGGTCTCGGTGATCTGGGCCGGGTCACGCGTGAACAGCGGCTCCAGGAAAAATGGCCTGGGGCTTTCGCAGACATAGTCGACCCAGTCGCCCGGGATGTCGACCCGGGGAACCCGCTCGACGATCCGGTTGACCTGGGCCATGACCATGCCGCTTTTAAAGGCCGTGGCCTCGGCGACGACCGGGGTGTCTTCGGTGTTGTCGCCGGTGTACAGGTTGCCATGGGGGTCGGCCATCTCCGCGGCCAGGCAGCAGACGTTCGGGCAAAGGTCGGTGAAGTATCGGCTGTACAGCTCCAGATAGGTGTGGATGTTGCCGATTCTGACCTTGCCCTCGTTCGCCATCCTGGCCAGGCGCAGGCCCTGCGGCCCGGAATAGGAGAAGTCGACCTGCCTGGCAATGCCTTTGTCAAAGACGTCCAGCTGGTCACCCAGTGAGATGGTCGACAGCACGAGATGCAGGTCGTGCACCTTGGCCGGGTCGACACCGGCCAGGCATTTGGCGAGAAAATCGGCCTGCTTCTGGTTGTCGCCCTCCAGGCAGACGATGTCTCCGCTTTCAATGACCGCCTCCAGCAAAGCGGTCATGTTTTCGGCTGAAACCACCTTCCCGCCGGCCAATGCCTGGCCGCGTTCCAGCCGACGCTGGCGGCTGCGCACCCGGTTGTCAGTTGCCATCCATGTCCCCTTTCCCGGCGTCAAGCGCGGCGGTGCCTGCGCCATCAAATCGTTTTTCTTCAGACGCGTTTGCGGTTCGGGCAAATCGTGACCGCAAACCTGTCCCGTGGCCTCGCGGCGGCGGCTCGGACACCCACACCGTGGCGACCGCCAAAGGCAACAGGCGCCGGCGACCAGGGCTCAACCAGCACAGAAAAGCCACAGGGCTTTTCCGTGCATGACCCCGTGCCATGCTCGGATTCCCCGGGCACAGAGCCATGTCGGGCACAACGCACCTGGAGCGCCTCGGCCATGCGGGGCGAGCCGGGACGGCGACAGACGGCATCAGGCAACGGCGAACCTCCCAGGCCGCGGGCCTGCCGGCGGTCATTCCGGCCGGCGCCTTTCAGCCGTGCGTCAGTACGCCACCCGGGCCAGTTGCTTATTGATGAGATAGATCGTCGGCGGGGTGAAGCCGCCAGCCTTGTATTCCTCGCGGAACAGCTCGCCAAGTCTGCTGGTGCTGTTGATGGCCTCGACGTGACCGTCGACAAAGGCGAAGTTGGAGCTGTCGCCATGGGCTCCGACCCAGAACTGCTGGCTGACATTGGTGGGCATGTACGGGCAGCCCCATTGCAGGCCGTTCGTGTCGGTCAGCGACGAATGCAAGCCGGGTTCGCCGTAGGAGTCGCCGATCCACAGATATGAAGACGGCCTCTGGACCTTGCCGAAGACCATGAAGTGGTCCGTGTAGGCCTTTGTCCCCCAGGTGGACGGCGTGGCAATGACATAGTTCGGCGGGGCATAGGAGCGGCGGCACCCGTAAGTCAGATACGTGAATTTGTATTTGAACGGCATTCGTCCCGGGCAGACCACCTCATTCGGCGTCGAACTTGACAGGTAGCTGCTGTTCTTGTTGTAGTAGTTGCACAGGGCGCCGACCCAGTCCGAAGAACTGTAGACGTTGCAGATCACCGTGTCGTTGAAATCCGTGGCATACAGCAGCGAGGACATCATGGTCTGCTTCAGGTTGTTGACACAGCTGATGGAACGGGCCTTCTCACGGGCCTTGCTCAAGGCCGGCAACAGCATGGCCGCCAAAATCGCAATGATCGCAATCACCACCAGCAATTCAATCAGCGTGAATTTCCTTTTTGTCATTTTCCGCAGTCCTTTCTGGTTCAGGGAGGGCCGACGCCCGAATCCATATCAGAGCCAAGCCCGATGAAAATCCATCGCCTGTCCTGCCAAAGCCTGGTTGTTCAGGCCAGCGCGACCTCGCCGTTGCTTCCCGGAACGACCTTGTGAATGCCATGCTCAAGCGTCGTCTGTCAGGAAACTCGGTCATTCCACCGGCACGCCTGCCGAAAATCCCCCAGTCTGGCGCCAGGTGGCTTCCACTTGCCCTATAATATAGCCTTGCCGGCCTGGGGTGGCAAACCCGCGCGGCATCATCTGGAAGTATCGACGTAACCGGTCACCCCTTGATGATAGGCGGTCGCGGCTGGGCATCTGCCGTGGCGCAAAGGCTCCCGCGGCATCACCCGCAGCCTGTCCTTGCAGATGCTGCCCCCGTGCCATAGGTCACCGGCCGCGGCTGCCAAGGGCCTGGTCCAAGGCTTCGCGCATGGCGGCGACGGGCGCCGGCCGGCCAGTCCAAAGCTCCAGGCTCCGGCACCCCTGGTGCAGGAGCATGCCACGGCCATCGGCAACGGCACAGCCCTGCCTTGCCGCCGCCTGCAGAAACGGTGTCCGGCCATAGATCATGTCATACACGGCCAGCTTAGGCGGCAACAGCGCCGGCGCCAGAGGGAGGTCGTCTTCAGGGCGAAGCCCCAGGGATGTGCACTGAATCAGGACATCGCATTGGCGCAGGGCCGCCGCGACGGCAGTCGCATCGGCCAGGGGCAGGCAGCGGACCGGAAACCCGGGCACGGCGGCCGTGATGGTCGCCGCCAGGGCTTCAGCCCGCGACAGGGTCCGATTGACCAGAATAATCGCGGCCACGCCGTTCAGGGCCGCGTATACGGCGCCGGCCCGGGCCGCGCCACCGGTGCCCAGATACAACTGACGGGCGCCAGGCAAGCCAAGCCCGAAGGCCTCTTCCAGCGCCGTGGCCAGGCCGTAGCCGTCGGTGGAATAGCCGGCCAGGCGGCCGTCACGTGCCACCACGGTATTGACGCTGCCGGCCCGGGCGGCGGCCGGGTCAAGGTCATCGACCAGATGGACGGCTGCTTCCTTGTGGGGCACGGTGACATTCCAGCCGCATAGTCCGGCCGTGCGCAATTCCCGGAAACGACATTCCAGAGCGTCCGGCGCCGTCTCGTATAATTCATAAACGGCTTCGCGGCCCAGGGCGCGGAAGCCCGCCTCCTGCATGGCCGGCGACACGGAATGCGCGACCGGCCATCCGACTATCCCATACCGTTGCATAGCCAATCGTCACCTTTCCGGTTGATTTCACTGTTTATCGCATTAAGTTTGTACGGATGTTCGACTCAATCAAAACAGCGCCGCCAAAACGGCGCCGCGCCCCAATTGGCCGGAGCGGTCGCGGCGCCATCATCAGCCAGCGATTCAGCCATCGTCACCGACATGACAGCCTTGAACTTCACCGAAGCCATCAGGATTCTCCAGGCAAGCGGCATTGCCAATGCGCGCCGGGAGGCCGGCTGGCTGCTGGAGCAAATCATCGGCTCCGGCGCCGTCTGTTCGGGCCGTCCTTTGGCGCCGCTCTCGGTGGCAGGGCTGTTTCGTTCCCGCCTGCTTCGCCGGGCGTCTGGCGAACCCCTGCAATATATCATGGGAAACACGGATTTCCATTGTCTGCAGCTTGATGTCGGCCCGGGCGTCCTGATTCCCCGGCCGGAGACGGAGCAGCTCGTGGAAATCGCCATCGGGCTTTATCCCGGCCATGGCGCGGTCTGCGACTTATGCACCGGCTCGGGCGCCATTGCCCTGGCGCTGGCCAAGACCTTTCCCCAGACCGACATCCAAGCCACAGACATTTCCGAACCAGCGTTGTCCTGGGCCCGCCGGAACCGGGAGCGGCTGCAGCTGGGCAATGTGACCTTCCGGCATGGTGATCTGCTGGCGCCGTTCCCGGTCGACTGCCGCTTCACCCTGATCACCGCCAATCCGCCCTACATTTCCGGGAAGGACTACGAGCGCCTGGACCGGACCGTCAAAGACCACGAGCCACGCGAAGCCCTGCTGGCGGACGACGACGGACTGGCCGTCATCAAACGCCTGGCCGAAGAGGCCCGGGGACACCTCGCTCCCCAGGCGTGGCTGCTTTGCGAAATCGGCGAGGAGCAAGGGCCGCCGGTGGCGGCCATTCTCCGGCGCCTCGGCTACCAGCAGGTTGAAATCCGGCGCGACTATGCCGACCGCAATCGTTTTGCCCTGGCCCGACACCCATCCACCACCACGAACACGACTCCCACCACCACCACCACCACTCCCACGACCACCCCATGAACATCCTCACCTACTTTCTTTACCTGCTGGTCAAGACGTTCATCCCCCTTCGCTATCGGGTTCGCATTCAAGGTTTTGATGAATGCCTGGCCAAGGGGCGCAAGGGCATCCTTTTCCTTCCCAACCACCCGGCCCTGATCGACCCGATCATCCTCAATGCCATCCTGTTCCACCGCTTCCGGCCGAGGGCGCTGGCCGATGAAAAGCAAATCCGGCAAACAGTCCTCAAGCACCTGCAGAAAAGCCTGCGTATGCTGCCGCTGCCGGACATCGGCATCGCCGGCAAGGCCGGGCACGAAAAAGTCATCCGCCAGATCGGTGTCTGCGCCGATGCCTTGCGGCAGGGCGACAACCTGCTGTTCTATCCGGCCGGCCGCATCTACCGCAGCCGTTTCGAAAAGCTGCGCGGCAACGGCGGCGTGGCCCGCATCCTGGAAAGCTATCCGGAAGTGCGCATTGTCCTGGTCCGCACCCGAGGCCTGTGGGGCAGCTCGTTCAGCCGCGGCAAAGGCTATCAGACGCCCTTCACCGAGACGCTGTTCAGCCATGTCAAGCATCTGCTCGCCAACGCCATCTTCTTCGGCCCGCGCCGGGAAGTCACCATCGAATTCCACGAACTGCCGACGGACTTCCCGCGTTCGGCCGACAAGGAGGTCATCAACCGCTGGCTGGAGGACTTCTACAACGAGGACGCCCCGGTCAACACCTACGTGCCCTACGGCTGGTGGGAACGCGGCGGCCCCCGCCATGTCCCGGAACCGGAGACGACGAATTCGCCGGTCAATACCAGGAATGTGCCGGAGGAAGTCCGCCGCGTCGTCTATGACAAACTGCACGAAATCACCAACAAGCGCATTCTCAAGGAGACCGACACCCTGGGCACCGACCTCGCCCTGGACAGTCTCATGGTGGCCGAACTCCAAGCCTGGATTCAGGATGAATTCGGCCATGTCGTCAACAACCCGGAAACGCTGCGCACCGTCGGCAGCCTGCTGCTGGCCGCGATCGGGGAGAGCAGCAGCATCGAACCCCTGCTGCCCATTCCCCCGAAGTGGTTTGTCAAGGATGACGACAGCCTCCTGGAACCGCCCGGCGGCGAGCGCGTCACGGACATTTTCCTGCGCCATGCCGCGGCCCGGCCCGACTTCGTCCTGCTGGGCGACCAGGCCCGCGGCATCTTCTCCCACCGCAAGATCATCCTGCGCATCATGGCCCTGCGACCGGCTCTGGCCGCCCTCCCCGGCGACCGCCTGGGCATCCTCATGCCGGCCTGCGCGGCGGTCAACATCGTCTACCTGGCCACGCTGTTCGCCGGCAAGATACCGGTCATGATCAACTGGACAGTCGGCCTCCGGAACATGCGGCACTGCCTGGACAACGCCGGGGTCAGGCACATCATCACCTCCAGCCTGGTCATTGAAAGGCTGGAGGGCCGCGGCACCGACTTCACCGGCGTCAAGGAATCCTTCCTGTATCTTGAGGACATCGGCGCGCGGATTTCCCTGCCGCAAAAAATCGGCGCCCTGCTGGCGAGTCGTTTCTGCTGGCGCAGCCTGCGGCGGGCGCCGGTTCCGGAGCTGGCCGCAATCCTGTTCACCAGCGGTTCCGAGAACCTGCCGAAGACCGTGCCGCTCACGCACCGGAACGTCATCACCAACGTCGCCTCAGCCATGCAGGCGCTTGGCCTGCGCCAGGACGACTGCTCCATCGGCATGCTGCCGCCGTTCCATTCCTTCGGCCTGCTGATGGGCTGCCTGATGCCGGCCCTGGCCAGCCTCCGCATCGTCTACCACGCCAACCCGACCGAAGGCAACATGCTGGCGCGCCTGATCGCCGCGTACCGCATCACCATGGTCGTCGGCACTCCGACCTTCATCGGCAACATCCTCCGCAATGCCACCGAAGCGCAGATGCAGTCGCTGCGCATGGCCATTTCCGGCGCGGAGAAATGCCCGGACGCAACGGCCGCCCTGTTCCAGGAGAAATGCCCGCAGGCCGTCTTCCTGGAAGGCTATGGCATCACGGAATGCTCGCCGGTGGTGGCGCTCAATGAGCAGTTTTCGCCGCGCGCCGGCACGATCGGCAAGATCATCAACTGCCTCGAATGGATTGTCACCGACGAGCAGAACCAGCCGGCCCCCCCCGGCCAGACCGGCATGCTGCACCTGCGTGGCCCAAGCATCTTCGGCGGCTACCTGAACTACGACGGCCCCACCCCCTTTGTCACCATTCAAGGCAAGGAATGGTACCGCACCGGTGACCTGGTCGCGGCTGACCAGGACGGCTACATCACCTTCAAGGGCCGGCTCAAGCGCTTCGTCAAAATCGGCGGCGAGATGATTTCCCTCCCGGCGATCGAGGAGATTCTCCTGGACATCCACCGCACCGAGGAAATGCCCCTGCCGTTGGCGGTTGAGGCCATCGGCACCGAGGAGCAGCCCAACATCACCCTGTTTACCGTCTTGGACCTCAACCGTGAAACCGTCAACCACCAACTGCGCGAAGCCGGCCTGTCGCCCATCCACGGCATCCGCAACATTGTCAAAGTCATGGAAATACCGCTGCTTGGAACCGGCAAGACCAACTACCGCGCCCTGAAGGCCATGGCGGCCGGCGCGGCCGACGCGGCCGCGGGAACGCCACCGCCGGTTACGGCCCATGCCCACCAAGCCTGAAAATGCCCCCGTGCCGCCCGCCCGGCGCCGCGTCTGACGCGGCGCCGGCAAAACCCACCGCCTGACCCGCCTTCAGCCACCACCAGACATCTTATCCACAGGCCGGTCGACAACCTTGCCCACAGACTTTTCACGGACTTGTCCACAGACTTATCGACAGGCGCATCCCTTTTCCATAGTACCGTTCCTTCGGCTGGAGGCCCCGGCCACCGGCTTTGCCGCCTCCCTGCCGCCGGCACGGCCAAGGCTTTCAGCCTGCAAACCGGCGTTTTTCTGCCGCAACCACCTGCCCGGAGGTAATCATGAAGCAAAACATGCGCGATCCAGCCGCCAAGATTCTCACCTTGGAGCAGGCCCGGGTCTGGCATTCCGGCCTTCGGGCCGCCGGCCAGACCCTGGCCGTCACCAATGGCGCCTTTGACCTCCTGCACCGCGGCCATGCCGAGTATCTGTGGCAGGCCGCGCAGCAGACCGACGCTCTGCTGGTGGCGATCAATTCCGACGCGTCCGTGCAAAGCAGCAAGGGGCCGGACCGGCCGCTCGTCAACCACAACGACCGGGCCTTCCTCATTGCCAGCCTGGAATGCGTCAGCGCCGTCGTCATCTTCGACCACCCCAAGCCGATCGACGTGTTCACCGCCATCCCGCCGGATGTCTATGTCAAGGGCGGCGACTACACGGAAGACAGCCTCGACCGCGAAGAGCACGCGATTCTCAAGCAGGCCGGGGCCCGCCTGGTTTTCATTCCGCTCGTCGAGGGCTGCTCCACCACCGCCACGGTCCGGCGCATCCGCTCGGCGCGACCGGACGGCGCCCCGGCTGACGGCGCCGCCCCGCCCACCGCGCCAGCCGGCCTCAACCCCCGCCTCGACCTGCTTTTCCGGCGCCGCAGCGTCCGGCGCTTCCAGCTGCGCCCGGTCGCGGACGCCATGCTGCAGGATCTGCTTCAGGCCGGCATGGCGGCGCCGTCAGCCAAGGCCTGTGACCCCTGGCATTTCGTCATCCTGGAAGACGGCTCGCTCCGGGCCGAGGTGGCGTCCCGGCTTCCCAACGGCCCGTTTCTGGCCGACGCGCCGACGGCCATCGTCGTGTGCGGAGACCTGCACGCCGCCCATGACCGGTCCGAGGCCTTTCTGCTGGTCGACTGCGCCGCCGCCATCGAGAACATGCTGCTGGCGGCGACCGCGCTGGGCCTG
>CAYOUR010000051.1:13439-21094 GCA_964407145.1 uncultured Lentisphaeraceae bacterium
CCATCCGCGGCAGGAGCGTATGGACATGCTGCGCCGCCTCCTGAACCTTCCGGCCTCCATTCTGCCGGTCGCCGTCATCGCCCTGGGCTGGCCGGCCGACGACCCGCCGCCGCGGACCCGTGCCCAGGCGGACCGGATTCACCGCAACTCCTTCTGAACCCCATCGTCCCAGGGGCCGGCGACGCGCGTTCCCGCCACGCCGTCGGTCCCGGCGCCGTCCCGTCCGCCAAGCCGCCAGACTGCCCATCCCGGGCTGCCAGTCACCGCCATCCGTTTCCCGACCAGAACCAGGCCGCCGCCCTCCGGATACCATGCCCATGCTTGCCGAATACATCACATCCCTGCTGGAGCTGACCTCACTGACGGTCTTCACCATGATGCTCCACAGCCTGCGGCGGATTCTGGGGGTCATCCCCCTGTACCTGGTCATGGGCAGCTTCTTCGTGCTGGGTCAGGTCGCTCTGCTGCCCAACTTCACCCAGGTGTTCCAAGACCCGTCCAAGGTAGGCTCCCTCCTGTATGTGCTGGCGCTGGTGCCGGTCCTGCTCATGTTCCTGATCATCTACGAAGGCGAAGGCACCCAGGAAGCCCAGCGGACGGTGCTGGGGCTTCTGGTGCTCTCCCTGGTCGCCTTCTACATCATCCAGCTGTTTGTCAGCCAGTTCAACCTCACATCGAATATGGGCAGCGACGCCCTGGCCCTGTCCATCTATACCGGGGTCAAGATGCAGCGCCTGCTGCTGGGCATGACGTTCCTGCACCTGACCCTGTTCCTGTTCCTGCCGACATTCTATCAGATTCTGCGCAACCACAGCGCCCCCATCGTGTGCTGCCTTTTTTTCCCCATCTGCTTCTTTCTGGCGGCCAGCAGCCAGTTCCTGCAGCTGTTCGACTCCGAGGCGGTACGCGGCCATTCGTGGCCGATCTGGCTGGGACGGGTGGTCGCCGTCTTCTGGGTCTGCTGCCTGGCCAACATCTACCTTCTCCTGGGACGCATGCTCCGGGTCGAACGTCGTTTGCCGCTGGGCTTCATCACGTCTCTGTTCAACCACATCCGCAGCACCAGCCAGATGCGCCAGTCCGTGCTCGAATGGGCCGGACGTTATGAAGCCGTGTTCGAAAACAGCGGCGAACTGATCTTCCTGCTGGACGACCAGGGCCGCATCCTCAACGCCAATGCCGCCGCCGCCGACACTTTCGGCACGCTCCTCACCAAGCCGAAATTCGTGCTGGCCGACCTGATCACCGATGCGGAAGGCCATCGTCTGGCCTGGCCCGATGCCTGGAACAGGCTGTTTTCCAGCGACAGCGGCAAACGCATCAACACCTACATCGACATGCTGCTTCACCTTCCTGACCACCGGACCCTGAACATCGGCTTCAACCTTTCCCACGCCAAGGTCAACGACAACGACATGGCCCTGCTCATCGTGCATGATACCACGGCCCAGCATGAACGCGAACAGGAACGCCTGCAGCTGGAGGAACAGTTCATGCACTCCCAGCGCATGGAAGCCATCGGCGTCCTGGCCGGCGGCATCGCCCATGACTTCAACAACCTCCTGCACACCATCCAGGCCAACCTCGAGATGCTCAACCGCCAGACCATGCCGATCCCCGCCCAGGCGATGCTCGGCAACATCGCCGAGGCCAGCCGGCGGGCTTCCGGCTTGACCAACCAGCTGCTCGGCTTCGCCCGTAAAGGCAAATACCAGGAAGAGGTCATCGACCTCGGCGCCCTGATCCAACAGGCGGAGAAATTCTTCCGTGCCGGAGCCAGGGACATCACCACCAGAATCATCATTGAACCGACGCCGCTGCTGATCAAGGGCGACACCACCCAGCTGCAGCAGGTCATCCTCAACCTGCTGATCAACGCCCGGGACGCCCTGGCCGAAAAAGACGGCGACAAGACGATCGTCATCCGCGCCGAAACGGTCCGTTCAGACCTGCAGGAATGGAAGACCTGCCCGCTGCGTGGCAATCGGGCCGCGGATTTCATCGCCATCACCGTCCGCGACAACGGCTGCGGCATGCCGGCGCAGGTCCGGGAGCACATTTTCGAACCGTTTTTCACCACCAAACCGCCAGGCAAGGGCACTGGCATGGGCCTGGCCATGGCCTATGGCTGCATCACCAACCACCATGGCTGGATCGGCGTCAACAGCACCCCAGGCCAAGGAAGCGTCTTCATCATCATTCTCCCCAAGGCGAGGGAACTGCCGGAGCTCTGAAACAAAGCGGGCATCCTGGTGTCAATCGAATGGCTGCCCCAGCCCGGCCGCGTCAGGATTTCCCCGGCGAACGCCACCGGGCCGACGTCAGTCCCAGTCCATCATCGTCCCGCCCCACGGCGAACTTATTCGGAGGACGGCCCGGCCGTATCCGTCAACCAGCAAGCAGAAGGATTTCACCATGACCACCACCCTGATCACCAACGCCCATCTCATCTCGCCTGATGTCGACCAGGAACAGGCCGCCATCCTCCTGGATGGTCAGCACGTCAGGCAGGTTTTCCACGCCGGCGAGTCCCTTCCCGCCGCCGATGCCACTTTCGACGCCAAGGGCCAGATGGTCGTCCCCGGCTTCATCGACACCCATTTCCATGGCGGCATGGGCTATGAAACCACTAGCGACGACCCCAAAGCCATGGCCATTGTCGCGGAGGCCAAGCTGAAGGAAGGCGTCACCTCCATGTGCCCGACCACCCTGACGCTGCTCCAGGAAAAGCTGGCCGCCAGCCTCAAAAACATTGAGGCCTATCGACGTCAACCAGCCTTCGCCAAGGTCATCGGCACCCATCTGGAAGGCCCCTACATCAACCCTGAATGCATCGGCGCCCAAAACCCGGCCTTCCTGCGCCGGGCTGACATCCAGGAAGTCAAGACCCTGAACAAAATCTCCCCGGTGTCCCTGGTGACGTACGCCATCGAAATGCCGGGCAGCCTGGAATTCACCGAACAGCTCTGCCAGGCCGGAATCTGCCCGTCCTGCGGCCACACCAACGCGACGTTCGCCCAGTTCGAAGACGGCCGCCAACGCGGTTTGAAACGCCTGACCCACTTCTGCAACCAGATGACCAAACTGCACCACCGCGAAATCGGCCTGGTCGGCCTGGGGCTCTATCAGGACGACGTCGCCATCGAGATGATCTGCGACAAAATCCACCTGTGCCCGGACATGATTCGCCTGGCCTTCAAGGTCAAGCCGATTGAGCAGATCATCATCATCACCGACGCCATGGAGGCGACCGGCCTGGCCGACGGCAACTACCAGCTGGGCGGCCTGGCCGTCGTCGTCGCCGACGGGGCTGCCCGCCTGGCCGCCAACGGCGCCCTCGCCGGCAGCACCCTGCAATTCAACACCGCCTTCAAAAACATCGCGGAGGTGACTGGACTGCCCCTGGCTGAACTGATCAAGACCACGTCCCTCAACCAGGCGCTTTCCCTTGGCCGGAAGGACCTGGGCAAAGTGGCGCCGGGATACGTCGCCGACCTGGCCGTGCTTGACGACGACTTCAACGTCCGGGCCGTCTTCGTTGACGGCGACCGGAAAATCTGACCCGCCCGTCGCGCCGGCGCCGGTCTCTCCAGCCCGTCCTCTCCCGCATCAGCCTGGCCGCGCCCGACCGCGCCGCCAGGCAGCCCACCCGCCTCGCGACAGCCAGACCGGTTACCCCGAAAACCCGTGCAAGCCCCCATGACACTCGCCGACCTCCAATCACCCGATGACTTCCGCGCCCTTCCGCCCGAACGGCTTCCGGCGCTGGCCGAGGAAATCCGCTCGACGCTGGTCTCCACGGTCTCCAAACATGGCGGGCATCTGGCCTCCAACCTCGGCATGGTCGAATTGACCATGGCCCTGCATCGGGTTTTTGACCTGCGCAAGGATGTCATCGTCTTCGATACCGGCCATCAGTCCTATGTGCACAAATTGCTGACCGGGCGGTATGAGGCCTTTCAGAATCTGCGCCAGGCCGACGGCTGCACGGGCTTTCCCAACCGTTCCGAAAGCCCCTACGACCATTTTGGCACCGGCCATTCGGGCACCGCGGTGTCTGCCGCCCTGGGTTTTGCGGCGGCCCGCGACCGCACCGGCAGCGGCGGCAAGGTCGTCGCCGTCCTCGGTGACGGCGCCCTGGGCTGCGGCTCCTCGCTGGAGGCCATCAACAACATCGCCGTCACCACGCGGGACTTCATCCTGATTCTCAACGACAACAAGATGTCGATCGCTCCCAACGTGGGCGCCCTGTCGCGCTGCCTCAGCCGGGTGATTTCCGCCCACAGCTACAATCGGTTCAAGGTGTTCTGCGCTGGCGCCGTGCAACGCATTCCGCTGATCGGCCCGCGCATCCGCTCCTGGATCAGCCGTCTGGAAACGGCGACCAAGCACCTCCTGCTGCCGGCGGCGTTCTTCGAGGAACTCGGCCTGCGCTACATCGGCCCGATCGACGGCCACGACCTGCCCCGACTGACCGAAACTCTGCACCGCGTCCGCCACCTGCACGGGCCACGCCTCGTCCACGTCCTGACGGTCAAGGGCAAAGGCTGCCCCTTCGCGGAAAAAAATCCGTCCTGCTTTCACGGCACAGCGCCGTTCGACCCTAAAACCGGCGCCCTGCTGAAGCCAGCCACGGCGCCCACCTTTGCCTCGACCCTCGGCCAGACCCTGCAGGCGCTCCATCAGCAGAACAGCCGCATTGTCGCCATCACCGCCGGCATGCCGGACGGCACTGGATTGTGCGACTTTGCCCGCGCCTTCCCCAACGCCTTCTACGACGTCGGCATTGCCGAAGCGCATGCGGCCGCCTTCGCGGCCGGACTGGCCGCGGCCGGGCAACGGCCGGTCCTGGCCATCTACGCCAGCTTCATGCAACGGGCCATGGACTACGTCTTCCATGACGCCTGCCTGCAGAAGCTCCCGGTCGTTTTCTGCCTGGACCGGGCCGGCGCGGTGGCGGACGGCCCGACCCATCACGGCATCCATGACCTCGCCTTCTGGCGGACGCTGCCGAACCTCGCCGTGCTCCAACCCGCCGACCAGGCCGACTTACAGGACATGCTGGCCCTGGCCCTGCGGCGCACGCATCCGGTCGTCCTCCGCTACCCGGCCGGCAGCGCCGCGCCGGTGACGGCGACCCACCAGAAGCTGGAATGGGGCCGGGCGGAAATCCTTGAGGAGGGGACTGCCCCGCTGGCCCTCTGGGCCGTCGGCCGTGAAACCGTGACCGCCCGGCAGGCGGCCCGGATTCTGCGTGAGGAAGGCCTGGCCATCACCGTTGTGAACACCCGCTTCGTGCTGCCTTTTGACGTCGGGCTGATGCGGCGCCAGCTTGACGGCGGCATGACCGTTGTCACTCTTGAGGATCATTGCCTGGAGGGTGGTTTCGGCTCCATGGTCAGGGACGGCCTGGCCGACCTGCCTGACGCCCGTATCGTCAAGCTCGGGTGGCCGCGGACCGTCCTCCCCAGTGGCCCGTTGCCTTTTTTGCGGGCGCGGTTTTCGCTCACCGCGGAAAGTGTCGCCGACACTATCCGGCGCCTGCTTGCCCGCCCCGAGACCCCCTTATCCGACGGCAGCCCCGAGGCCGAACCGCACCTTGTCAGCGTTCCTCTCCACCGTCCTTGATTCACCCACCCAACCATCCTGGTACCGCCATGCCTCCCAACTTCAACGACCTGCTCCGCGGCGACCTGAGCCTGGCCAGGGATTTTCTGGCCCTGTCCCTCGGCTATGCCCATGTCATGCGCCACGGCGCCCGGCAACTGGCCGCCTATCATGACCTGATTGAAGACGCCACCGGCGGACTTAATCAATCAACCCGGGAATTCATGGTCCAGGCCAGCTACATCACCCATCAACTGCGGCAGTGGTCGGAAACCATCATGCCTGAATACATGGCCGACTGTGTCCGCGAAAGCCTGGCCATGCGACCGATTCTGGAAGGGATCGCCGACCAGAGCCGGAAACTGTCGCCGACGCCCATCCAGCTGGAGGTCTCCGTCAAGGGCGAGCTGGAGGTCTACGCCGACCCGTACCAGCTGCAGCAGGCGGTCATCGCCATCCTTCTCTGGCTGGCGCCTCGGCTGACAGCGGAGGCGCCGCCTTTGCGCCTGGTCGGCGGCAGCGTGCCCTTCACCCGCAACAACTTCACGGTGCTGCGCAGCGATTGCGAGCCAGGCGACTATTCGGTCATCGGCGTCAGCCAAGAACGGATGGCCTTCGAAGACTATGTCGCGGCCGCGGAAGTCCTGTCCCGACGCCAGCCGACCAGTCAGGCCCCGGACCTCAGTCTGCTGCAATGGCTCGGTGTCGCCAGAATCCACCGCGGCGACCTGCTGATCCACCGCGACGGCCCGCAGCATGGCGTGGCCATGATCCTGGAACAGCCGGCGGCTGAACAGAGAATCGAACCGGAACTGGCCGCCAGCCCCAGCCATGAAACCATCCTGCTCGTCGATGACGAGGACATGATCTGGGATGTCATCAGCAACATGCTCAAAAACCTCGGCTACACCGTCCTGCTCGCCGCCAACGGCCGCGAAGCCGTCGACATCTACCGCAACAACCCCGGTCAAATCGACCTGGTGCTGCTGGACATGCTCATGCCGGAAATGAACGCGCGGGAGGCCTTCTTTATCCTGAAGGACATTGACCCGGGCATCAAGGTACTCCTGTCCAGCGGATATGTTTCGGAGGAAGACACCCAGGATGTGCTCAGCGCCGGCGCCAAGGGCTTCCTGCGCAAACCCTATTCCATGCATGAGCTGGCCCAGAAAATCCGCACCATCCTGGACCACTGACCGCGTTGTCAACGCCCCGCCAATCAGGAGAAGCTGTCCATGAAACCGAAAGTGATGCTCATCGGCGATTCAATCCGGATGCATTGCCAGTCGGAAATCACCCGTCTTCTGGGAAATGACTTCACGGTCTGGGGGCCGGAAGAGAACTGCCGTTTTGCCAAGTACACCGCCAAACAGCTGCCGTCCTGGCTGGGTCTCTGCGGCACGCCTGACCTGATTCACTGGAACAACGGCCTCTGGGACACCTCCCATGTCTATGCCGAAGACGGACCGTTCACGCCGCTGGACGAATATCTCCGCTACATGGCCATCATCCTGCGCGAGCTGCGCAAACGCTGCCGGAATATTATCTTTGCCACCACAACCCCGGTCGCCGAACAGCACCCGAACCAGAAAAACAGCGTCATCAACGCCTACAACCAGGCCATCACCGCCTACCTGCGGGAACAGTCCATCCCCATCAATGACTTGTATACGCTCGTCTACCCACAACGCTCCCAATGGCTCTGCGCCGATGGCTGCCACCCCTCCGAAGACGGCAAAACCGGCATCGGCGCCGCTGTCGCCGACGCCGTCCGAAAACATGGTTAATGGGCTGAATGTGGTGATGGAACAAGGTACTTGACAAGCGGTATCTGCATATGTGCTTTTTACAGACTGCCAAACCGGTAGTCTGACAAAGCGGAAAGACTATATCGCAGTGAAAACGGAAGGTAACCGGTCACCGATTGAGAAGTGCGCCATGGTATGGTGTCGTCTTCCTTGCACGATGCCCGGCAAATGAGCCTGGACGACCTGCGGCAGACTGAAGCCTGCACGACCTGCGGCAGACTGAAGGCTGGACTGCATATG
>CAYOUR010000052.1:0-3891 GCA_964407145.1 uncultured Lentisphaeraceae bacterium
GGGCGGAACCACCTACGGCAGGCTGAAATCATGCGCCGGCCACCGCATTTCGCACGTTGACCGTCATTCTCAACGGCTGACCGGTTACGCGCAGGTCGGCTTATGCCCAGGCTAAAGTTGCAGGAAACGGTAGATGCACTATATTACTAAGATTATATGAATAGTCTTTTTTAACTGGAAATGGATCGATTCGGTCATATTTCCAATCATGACAGCGCCTTACAGGAACGGCCTGTCCTGGCCAACCAGACAGGCGTTTTCATTTAGTGCCATAGTGCCAGACAGAACCCTGACGCCTTTCGATGATGTATGTCAAAGGAGATTGCACCGTGAAAAGCCGAAAGAACTTCACCCTGATCGAACTTTTGGTCGTCATCGCCATCATCGCGATTCTGGCGGCGATGCTGCTGCCGGCGTTGAGCAAGGCCCGCGAGAAGGCCAGAAGCATCTCCTGTATCTCGAACGTCAAGCAGATCACCCTGGCAGGCAATATGTACGCGGACGACTATGCTGACTATCTGCCCTGCGCCTGGATGGACACCACCGTGCCTTGGGCGAAGCTCCTGTACGAATACGCCGGCGACAAAAAAGTGTTCGACTGCCCATCCTATATCGGCACCGGGAATTCGGGGCTGCTCATTGACAGTGATTGGACCAACGAATACGGCTGGAATTACCACTCCTACGATCAAAGCACCAACGATTACGCCAACAAGGGCTCACTGGGCTTCAAGCATCCCAGCGACCCGCGCGGCGGCCCGGTGAAGCGCGGTGTCATCCCCCATCCCAGCGACATGATCATGATGGGAGACGTCCGGGCACTCGGGGACGGTCCCTACCTGGGTCCGGTCAAAAACATCAGCTGGATACCCAATCACCACAATGACGGCTGCAGCATCGGCCATATTGATGGCCATGCCGCCAACCACCGGCATGCCGCGCTGATCTCCCCCGGAAACCAGTTCATGTGGAAAAAGACCGGCAAATAAACGCCGTTCCACAACTGGCGCACTTGAGCCGGAACGCCAGTCGGACAACCGCCCCAAGGGCGCTGCTCCGACTGGCGTTCTGGCTCAAGCTCTTATTGGCGCCTTTCCAAGGACGTTGTCCTGCCCCCCCCGCCGCCGTTCGGACCGACGGCAAGACAGAACCGGATGAAAGCTTCGGCAAAGCGGGTATCCGTGGCGGTATAGATAAAATCAATGCCGCGTTTGATCTCGCCCTCCTGGAAGTGCAGCTGGCTGAGCTGGCCGGCCGCGACCTCGTCGCGCACGGCCAATTCGGAAATGACCGTGATGCCATGGCCGCCCCGAACCAGGTTCTTGATGGCGTCGAAGCTGTTGACCTCCAACAGACTGCTTGCCGGCGGTGCCGGCAGATTGTTCTTCTTCAGAAAAAGGTCAAAGTACCACCGCGTACCGGAGCCGGCCTCGCGAAGGACAAAGCGCCCGCCGTCATGAAGGTATTCCGCCAGGGAAAAGCGCTCCGGCAGCGTCCCCGGGGCGGCAACCGGATACAGGGTGTCTTCGCAAAAGCGCTTGGATAAAAAATGCCCCCGGTCAAACGGCCCCTCCACCAAGGCCAGATCAAGCGACCTCGTCTTGAGAAGCTCGGATATCTCGCTGGTATTGCCAACTCTGATGCCCACCTTGCACGACGGCGTCCGCGACATATAGACCGCCGCCAACTCCGGCAACAGATACCCCCCGGCTGTCATGGTCCCGCCGAGCAGACGATGCTGAATCCCGCCGGAGGCGTTGCGGATGCGGCGCTCAATGTCCCTGGTCTCGGCAAACAAATGGTCGCACTCCGCCAAAAGCGCCTCGCCCGCAGGAGTCAAGGCCAATTGACGCTGCGCACGGTCAAATAAAGACACGTTGAGTTCACGCTCAAGAGCCGCCATCTGCTGGGTGACATTCGGCTGACTCATCCCCAGCGCCGAAGCCGCCTCGGAAAAATGACGCAACGATGCCGCCATCTGAAAAATCCGCAGCCTGCCGTTCAACAGTGACATTTTCACCCCCCCTGCAGAAGAGAAAGCCGTCAACTAGGATAATCAATAATTATTGACATATAAAATATAATAATTTTTAATTTTTACAAGCCATGGTACATTTAATCGCAGTACGGTTATGCGCGCCTGTGATTCTGCGATGAGGTGGAATCTTTCCCGTGCTCCAGGCGACCGCGACGCCGTGTCACACAAAAGCAGGGGTCTGCGATGAAAGTCATGATGGCCAGGATGGTTGCGGTGAGCCGGATCGTACCGGGGCTAGTCGTTGCGTTGTTGGTTGCCGTGGCGGCAAGGTCCTTGGCGGCGTTGTTGCCGGTCCATGTCATCAGCGCATCGGTGATGGCGCTGTTTATCGGGATGTTCCTGCGTCGTTTTCTTCCTTCCAGGACAATCCTGGCAAGCGGCCTGAATTTCACCTCGAAGCGGGTTCTGCGCCTGGCGATTGTCCTGCTGGGGGCCTCTCTCAGCATCGGCACCATCGTGCAGGTGGGCAAAATCTCCCTGGCCGTGATGGTGTTCACGCTGCTGGCGTGCTTCGGCGGCGGCTATTTTCTCGGGCGAGTCCTGCGGCTGAACTGGAAACTCTCCAACCTGATTTCCGCCGGGACAGGCATTTGCGGCGGCTCCGCCATTGCCGCGATTGCACCGGCCATTGACGCCGACGACCAGGACATCGCCTATGCCATGTCGGCGACGTTCCTGTTTGACATGGCCATGATCGTGCTCTTCCCACTGATGGGACGTGCTCTCGGCCTCTCCGACATGGCCTATGGGCTGTGGGCCGGAACCGCAGTCAACGACACCTCCAGCGTCGTGGCGGCCGGTTATGCGTTCTCCGAAGCGGCCGGTGACTTTGCCACCATGGTCAAATTGACCAGGACGCTGACCATCATCCCAACCGTCATCATTTTCTCCCTGGTCCACGCCCGCATGCAGCACCAGGCCTTGGCCGCCAGAACCAGGTCTGGCACCTTCCACGGCCACGTCCAGGTTAAAGCGCTCATACCCTGGTTTATCGTCGGCTTCGTCGTCCTGGCCCTGGTCAACAGCGCTGGCGTCGTGCCCGCCGACATGTCCGCCGGCGCCAAGGAAACCAGCCAATTCCTGATGATTGCCGCATTGGCCGCCATCGGCCTGAAAACGGATCTCCGGGAACTGCACCGGGCCGGCTTCAATCCCATGCTGCACGGACTGCTGATTTCCACCTTGGTGGTGGTCGTCGCCCTGGCCGTCCAATATCTGCTCGGAGTGCTCTGAACCGACAGGATGACGCCCTACCGCCGACCGAACATTTCCGCGCGTTTTTTTCCGGTTTTCCCAACCATATTACCGAACTGTGCTATATTGAGAAACATGATGGCAAACGCCGTCAAACCATCCTCGTCACAGGAACCATATTGGGGAGCATAGCCATGAGTGATAACTGCACCATCTGCCCTTTCGTCCAGTACTGGTATGTGTTCGTCGCCCTCATCGTCGTGCTCTGGGCCGGAATGAAATTCTTCCAGTCCCGGCCGGCCTCGCCCCTCGCTGCGGCCGATGCCCCCGGCGTACTCCACTTGGACCAGACGAATTTCCAGTCAGAAACAGCGCAGGGCGCCGTCCTGGTGGACTTCTGGGCCTCATGGTGCGGCCCCTGCCGACGGCAGGGCACCATCATCAACGAAGTCGCCGAATCGCTGCCGGAAGGCGTCAAAATCGCCAAAGTCAATGTCGACGAGGCCAAGGATTTGGCCCGCCAGTACGAAATCTCCGGCATCCCAGCCTGGGTGATCTTCCAAAACGGCGAGCTCATGGAGCGCCTGACCGGCCTGCAGTCCCCGGAACAGCTGTTGGCTCTGGCCGCCAAATACCAGCCCGAGACGGAGACGGAGACG
>CAYOUR010000052.1:3991-20964 GCA_964407145.1 uncultured Lentisphaeraceae bacterium
TGGCGCCGATGACCCCGGCCGGAAAAAATTTCCATCTTTGCCCTTGACAGCGTCCTTTGTTGCAGTAGAGTATTTTCAGCAAAGGTTTGCTGTTATTCCTTGACCAAGCATATCACCATGAACATCAGTGAGATAGCCAAGGAACTCGGGTATTCGGTTTCGGTCGTGTCGCGGGCTTTGAACCCATCGCCGGACAAGTCCTGCACGGTGTCGGCGCAGACCAGGGCGAAAATCCGCCAGGCGGTTGCGGGGATGGATTTCACTCGGAACCAGGCGGCCTCATGCGTTCGCCGTCGGAAGAACCCGGCGATCGGGGTTTTCATGCCGACCTTCTGTCGTTCGATGATCTGCGACGCCTTGCAGGGCATGTCCGCGGTGGCTTCTGAACAGAACCTCGCCCTGAACCTTTATTTTGGCGGCAGCGCTGACCTGGCGCATTTTCTCCGTCGGGTGACGCGCCTGGAAAACATCGGCATCATCGTCTATTACGCGGAAAGCCAGCACGACCCCGGGGATTTCGCCCGTTTACTGAAGGAGTTCTGCCGGAAGGGCGGCAAGGTCGTGCTGTTCAACACGGAGCCTCCCGACGATCGATTCCAGGCGGAGCTGTCCTCAGGCCGGATGGTCGTGCTCAAGTTCGACGACTACGACGGCGGGCGCCGGGCGGCGGCGCATCTGCATGCGCTCGACTGCGCCCGGCACCTGGTCCTGAGCTTCAGCTCCACGTACTATGCCGAGCGCGCCCGCGGCTTCTGCGATTACTTTCAGGAACGCGGTCTGCGCCACGACCGGATTGACCTGCGGCTGCCGACCGAGGACATCCACGCCGACCGCGCCGTACTGAGCCAGACCCTGCAGCCTTTCCTCGAACACGTGCCGCTGGGGCTGTTCGTCCCCTCCGACTACCACCTGCTCGACGTGCTCGGAATCCTGCTGTCGCAGGGACGCGTACCCGGCCAGGACGTCCGGCTGGTCTCCTATGACAAATGCGACTTCCTCGACCACATCAACCAGAACCTGGCCTCCCTGGAGCAGAATTTCCATTACGCCGGCCGGCGGGCGATGCAGATGCTGACGGCGATGCTGAATTGCGAACCGGTTTCTTCCGA
Organism: uncultured Lentisphaeraceae bacterium; assembly: GCA_964407145.1. Lineage (GTDB taxonomy): Bacteria > Verrucomicrobiota > Lentisphaeria > Oligosphaerales > Oligosphaeraceae > JAAZKI01. Next base: position 5,101 of record CAYOUR010000052.1, read on the forward strand.
GCTGATCCAGACGACAATGGCCTTTTTCACTGCGGGGTAACAGTCAAGCCACCTGGAAAGGACGTGCGCCATGAAAAAACAGTCTTTCACCCTGATTGAGCTGCTGGTGGTCATTGCGATCATCGCCATTCTGGCCGCCATGCTGCTGCCGGCCCTGGCCAATGCCCGGGACCGTGCCCGCTCCATTTCGTGCACCAACAACCTGAAGCAGCTCGCCATGGCCTGGCACTTCTACACGGACGAAAATGACGAATGGTGCCCGGGCGGCTTCTACAGCGGCTACTACAGCCGAGGCGGCCGCTGGTGGGCGCAGTTTGTCGGGGACCAGTACATCACGCGCGAAACGCTGCGCTGCCCGTCGGCACTGCACTGGGCCTATACCGGCGCCGACCAGAACTACGGCGTCTCCGCCTACGTCTTCGGCTTCACCAACTGGAGGACCCAGGCCGTACAGCTCAACTGGAGCTTTTTCCAGCATCCGACGCGCCAGGCGACCTTTGCCGACACCGCCCCCAATGAACGCGTCAAGCTGGCCAGCGGCGGGGCGTACAGCAACTCCTCGTTCGGCGACGCCTTCAGCTACTCCGCCTTCATCTACCCACGCCAGGCCTTCACCGGAAACTACAACTACGCCCTGGAAATGCGTCATCGGCGCGAATCGGTCATCAACACCGCCTTCATGGACGGCCATGTCGCCCCGCACACCTACAACGACTACAAGAAAAAATGCAAGGTCCTGCCGGCCTTCGACTGGCAGCTCAAAGGCCGCGATGGCGGTTCCTGGATCAGATGCCATACCAACTGGGTGGGCTGCGAGCTGTAACCGACCCGGGCAGGCAAACAACACCGTCAACAAAACCGCCGGTTCGGCTCCGACTTCGCACCAGGGCCATCGACCATACCCGGCGCGTTGCACATCCCCCCCACCACGACATCTGCACGGTAGAACCAAACCCATTTCACCTGGAGGCATCATGGCATTGCGGCGTCTATTCAGCTGTTTTCTTCTTGGAGCCGCGCTGGCGGCAGGTAGCCTTTGGTCGACCGAGGCGCCGCGGCAGGGCCTGCTGCGGCTGGGACAAGCCGCGGCAGGCCCCCGCCTGGACGGCGTGCTCGACGACGCCTTCTGGCAGCATTGCGTCCAACTCGGGCCCTTCATGCTGACCGCCAATGGCGGACCGGCCAAAGAGCAGACCTTCGCCCAGCTCGGCTACGACGCCAATTTCCTCTACCTCGGCATCCGGGCCGAGGCCTTCTGTCTGCAAACCGAAACCAACCAGACGCACGCCTTCCTGAAAAATGCCACCGCCCATGACGACCAGGCCATTCTCAAAGACGACTGCATTGTCTTCATTGTCAGCCACGGCGACAACGAGCCGGTCATGTACGACTTCTTCATCAATGCCAATGGCGCCGTCCTCGACTCGCGCGGCCGCGGACCGGACTACTGGGGGACGCGCGACCTGGGCTGGAACGCCGGCCTGCGCTGCCAAACCAAAGTCGAATCAGGCTATTGGACGATTGAGGCCGCCATCCCGCTGGCCGCCATGGGCCTGGCCGGCAATGCCAGACCCGACTGCCGCTTCCTCGTCGGACGCATCGAAAAAAGGTCCAGTGAAACCAGCGCCTGGCAGAGCTTGAGCCGCGCCTTCCATATTGACGACGACTGGTCGACGCTGCTCCTGGCCGACCAGGCGCCGGCAATCGGCCGCCTGACTCTTCCCGCATTCCGTTCCAGCCGGAATTCCTGCTCCCTCGTCCTGAACCAGCCTTGGCCAGCGCCGCTGCGCTGGCAGCACAAACTGCACCGCCAGGATGGCAAAATCGTCGCTGAGCACCTCGACATTCCGGCCAACGCGCCGTCCCAGTCCTGGTCCATGCCGGTCACCCTCGCCGACCAGGCGCCATTTTCGTTCCAGTTAAGCCTGCAGTCGCCTGATGGCGACCTCTTCCTGGCCACGCCGCGCTACGCTTTCCGGCCGGCCTTCACCGACCTGGTCTGCCTGGACCCGGCCACGGCGCTGCGCCTCAACGGCCAGCCAGCCGATGGCCGCGCCATGGCGCTGCAGCCCGGCGCCAACCGGCTGGAAGCCGAAGCCCCGGCCGGACAGAAGCTCCGCTTTGAAATCGGCAGCTACCGGTTTGAGCTTGACGACACTTGGAAGCACGAACAGGGCGTGCATCGCAAGACGTTGTTTCTGAACCAGACCGTGCTCTGGCCCAACTGGAAGGCCCAGGCTCTGCACCTCTGCCCGGGCCAAGGCCAGCAGCTGCTGTTCTGGCCCAACGGCCTCCCGGATGTCGACCTGGGACAAGGCTACAAGCTGATTCTGGAAGTGCCCGTCGACTGCGAACTGCTCGGCGCCAGCGGCTATTACAAGCTGCAGGCCGTCGAATTGAAGGAACTCGGCCTGGTCGACAACTGCCGACGCTATGAACTGCATTTCCCGGGAGTCCGGAAATACACCGAATCGACACTCGCCGAACTGCACCGCTGGTGCGCGGTCCTGCTCATGCCCAGCCCCAGCTGGAGCGGCGGCGGCGAACTGCGCTTCTACGCCGCCACCCCCGACCACCACGCCCAGGAAATCCCCCAGCGCGTGCCCCTGGTCGCCCTGCCCCCGGTCAATGGCCGCCAGCCCAAAAACATCTTCTTCCAGCTGTGGACCGGATGGCTGCGAAGCATGGACGACCTCGACCTGCGCAGCCGCATCTACGCCACCTACCTTCCCGCCGGCATCACCGAAGCCAGCGCCCCGGCCATTCCCGGACTGAAGAGCTTCAGCCTGATCAACCTGGAAACTTGGAACATCGACCTCAAAGCCTGGCTCGCCCAGAGCGATGAATACCGCCTGATGCAAATGGACGGCAAGCGCCACCGCTACTATCCCTGCTCCGGCCGCCTGCTCTACACCCCCGAAGGCCGAGCCGCACTCACCCAGGCCGCCAACGCCTGGCAGAAGAAAAACCAGGTCGATCACTGCAACCTGGACTTCGAGGGGGCGGTCTGGAGCAACTGCCTGTCCTGCTTCTGCCCGCTCTGCCTCGAACAATTCGCCCGCCAGCACCAGCTCGCCGCCATCCCCACACCGGAACAGCTGCAAAACACCCATGAACAACAATGGGTCGCCTGGATGAACCAAAAAATGGCGGACTATACCGTGCTGCTCCGGGACGGCGTCAAAAGCGCCCGGCCGGACGTCGTCTTCTCGGTCTACACCGGCTACCATGGCGAAGACACCAAGCGCCGCTACGGCGTGGACTGGGAGATGCTGCGCGGCAAGATCGACCTGGGCATGTGCGGCTATGGCTATAACGCCAAACTGCTGCAGGCCACCAAGGACGCCCTGGCGCCAACCCCCATGGCCAACGGCGTCATCCTGCACCCGTACACCAGCAAGATCACCACCTATCCCACCAGCTGGAGCCAGGCCGAAATCCTGCAGCACCTGCTGGTCGGCCGGGTCGGCCTGCTGTTCTACGACTATCCCAGCATGGACGGCCGAAGCTTCTACAACATCGGCGAGATCACCCGACTGGCAGCCGATTTCGAGGAGCTGATCCTCAAGGGCCAGCGCGTCGAGGCCGAATTCCCCCTGCTGAAGGGCCCGGGCGGTGACAACTACCAGGCCCTGCGCCATGGCCGCCAGACCATGCTCATGCTGATGAACCGCGGCCGCCAGGCCGTGCCCTATCAGCTGGACGCCGCGGCCGCGCCCCTGGCCGGCAAGACGCTGCGTGACTATTACACCGGCCAAGTCGGCGCCATAACCGGCGAGGTCGCCCCCGGCGGTGTCCGCGTGCTGCTCGTCCAATAGTCGCAACGGGCACGTGCCCTTCCGGCCGGAACCGCGGCCCAGAAGCCAACGTTCCGGGAAACGGCCAGGCCGGCGACAGCGTCCTGTTCAGGGCATTGGACCGTCGGCATGACCGCATGGCCACGCCCCGAGCCAGTTATGCCGACGGCAAGATTGGCTGGGGCACGGGGATTGCGCCCCCGTGCCTCTGCGCACCATTGGCTTCACCCTTCCATGGCTTCGCCGCCGCCGTTGCCGGCCCGGCCAGTCATCCCGGCCGTTTCCGTGGTTGCATCGTCGTTATGCGCTTCCAGGGCGATTGTGTCCGGCATGGCGCGGCCCGTTCTTCGGCCCCTCCCCCCACCGCCTGGCGGCGGTCTATTTGCCCAGTTCCAGCGAACGGTCGCGCGCGGCAGTCACGACCTTCTCGACCAGATCCCGGAAATGGTTTTGGCTCAAGACAGCCAATCCGGCCGCGGTCGTGCCGTTCGGAGAAGTCACGGCGTCGCGCAGCTGTTCCGGCGTGCCGAGCTTACGGGCCATCATTTCGGCGGCGCCGGCAATGGTCTGCACAGTCAAGTCCAAAGCCAGCTCCGGCTCCAGGCCGACCTTCTCCCCGGCCTCGGCCATGGCCTTGGCCAGTTCAAACACATACGCCGGCCCGCTGCCACTCAACGCCGTGACCGCATCCAGTTGCGCCTCCCCGACCTGCCGGACGATGCCGAGCGTGCCCAGCAACCGCTCCGCAACGGCTGCGGCCGCCTCATCCGCCGCCGGTCCCAGGGCATACGCTGAAGCGCCCTTCCCGACCATGAGCGGCGTATTGGGCATGACCCGAATCACCCGCCCGGTGCCAAACCAGCCGGCCAACCGCGCAATCGTAATGCCGGCGCAAATCGAGATCACCAGGGCCCCCGGCCGCAGCGGCGGCAGCGCCTTGACCGCGGCTTCGGCCACCTGCGGCTTCACCGCCAGCAACACGACCTCGGCAGTCGCGATGGCGTCGGCTGCCGACGCCACGCATCTGATCCCGGTCGCCGCCGTGAAGGCCTCCCGGGCTGGCGCCGCAATGTCGGTCGCCGCAATGCCTTCCAAGGGCCACAAGTGATAACGCGCAATCCCGGCGCCCAGCGCCGTCGCCATCTTTCCGGCGCCAATAAACAGCAGTTCCATCGTCGTCACCTTTCCAGGTTAAAACAGGTCGTCGAACACGACTTTCTCCGGCGGTTTGGGCAACGGGTCGTCATGGGCCATGGCCTCCCGCAATTCCGCGGCCATGTCCTCGTCATACCACCAGTAGTAGACGCTCTCGTTGCTGTACTTGCCCAGCACCGTCGGCGGCACGCCGAACTTGTTCCAGTACAGCAGGCGGGTATAGTTGATGTTCCAAAGCAGCGCATACGGATGCTGCGCAAAGACCAGCCGGTCGATCTCACGGCAGATGGCGTGGCGTTCCTGCACGCTGAACACGGTCTTCTGCTGCTCGATAAGCGCGTCCACCGCCGGATCGCGGAAGCCGGTGATGTTGCTGCCGCCCGGACGGTCGGCCTCCTGGGAAGACCACATCCCCTCCGGGTTCTTGAACAGCCCGGCGCCCCAGGCCGCCCAGGTCATGTCAAAGCTGAACGAATCCATGTCCTTGGCCCAGGCCGACCAGTCCTTGTTCTGAATCGTCATGCGCACCCCGACATCCTTCAGGGCAGTGTCAAACAAAGCCAGGAACTTGTTGGAGACACCGTCCCGGCTGAGAAAGGTGAAATGGAAGTCGCGGCCGTCCTTCTGCAGGATGCCGGTCTGCGGGTTGGCCTGCCAGCCTGCCTCCGCCAGCAGCCGCCGGGCGGCGTCGCGGTCGAACTCCACCAGTTGATTCGGGCAGGGGTGCTCCGCGTCGTACAGATCCTCCCAATAGGACCGGTGCAGGAAGTACTGGTCGTACATCATGGTGTGATTCATGGTCCGGCGGTCGATCAGATGCGCCATGGCCTGCCGCACCCGCACATCGTCAAACGGCGGTCGCCGCATGTTCATCGCAAATCCCTGAAAACCGACCGGGTGGTGGTTGTAGACCGCCTGCTTGACAATCCAGTTGTTCCGAATCGCCCCGACCCGGTCCTCGATACGGTGCCATTGACTGGCGGTGTACACCGGAAAGATGTCAATCTCGCCCTTCTTGAAAGCCTCGAAGGCATTGTCGCGGTCTTCAAAGAAACGGCATTTGACCACGGCGAAGTTATTGCTTCCCCTGGCGCTGGGCCACTTGGCGCGCCACCAGTCCGGCCGCCGTTCCAAGACAAGCTGAAAGCCCTCCTGGAGCTCGCGGACGCGATACGGCCCGGAAACCACCGGAAACTCAAAATTGATCTTGTTGAAGTCCCTCCCGGAGAACACATGCCGGGGCAGGATGCTGAAGCCGCCGGCGGCGCCAAGGTTCTGCCAATGCACCTCCTTGGCCTGGAACCGGATGGCCCTGCCGTCCTCCAGGATTTCCGGCGGCAGCAGCCGCTCCAGGCTGAGCTTGTGCGGTCCGGTCAGGTTGGCCGGGTCGACGATGGCCTGGTAGGTCCAGGCCACGTCCTCCGCCGTGACCGGCCGGCCGTCGCTCCAGCGGGCATCGGGGTCCAGCCAGAACGTAAACGTCTTCTTGTCCTCGGAAATGGTCCAGCGGCGTGCCAGTCCGCGGTCGTACTCCAGGGTCTGCGGGTCCATGCCGATGAGCGATTCATACAGCGCATCAAACACCCGCGCGCTCATCACATTGTTGTCGAGGTAGTAGTTCAGGCTTTTCGGCGAAGGCCCCAGGTATTCGGTGATTTCCCCGCCGGTCAGTGCCAGAGGACTGGCGACCGGGTCAGGGCGGCCGACCGCACTGTCACGGGGAAAGCTGTCTGCCGAGCGAACCGCCGGCGGCAGCAGCAGCCCCAACATAAGAGCCAGAAAAAATAACCTTCGCATGCCTGTTCTCCTCCTATTCTTTGCCTGCGACCAGCCCGTCCGGCGCCCGGCCAAGTCGATCAATTTCACCAGGGCAGCGTCTCCGGCGCCACGAAATAAAGTCGTCCGGCCTCCACGGCCGGCCCTTGCCAGGGCAGCACCGAACGCAACGGATTGACCTTGGCGTCCTGACTCATGGACATCAGAATGTCAAGAAAACCGCTGTTGACCGAATATTCCACCAGTTCGGCGTCCGTGGTCCCGCCCAATTCCTCGGCGCGGCTGACCGCGTCGTCAAAATAACCCAGCTGGTCGACCAATTGATAGCGCAAGGCCTCGGCGCCGGACAGGACACGGCCGTCGGCGAAGTCCGCCGCCAGCACGGCCTCGACATCGGCGTACGCTGACCGGCCGTCAGCGACCACGGCGGCGAATTCCCGGAAAGTGTCCCGGACCAGGGACTGGACATAGGCGCGCTCCTTTTCGGTGCGTGGCCGACTCCAGTTCAGCATGTCCTTCATGTCGCCGGAGCGGTAGACTTCCGGCTCCACGCCGATCTTGTCCAGCAGGCCTTCGGCATTGCATCCGGGCATGATCACCCCGATGCTGCCGGTGAAGGTCAGGCGGTTGGCCACGATCCAGTCGCTGCCGGCCGCAATGTAGTAGCCGCCGCTGGCGGCCATTGACCGCATGCAGGTCACGACGGGGATGCCGGCGAACCGGCATTTCTTCACTTGGCGCCAGACTTCGTCGCTGGCGGTGACCTCGCCGCCCGGCGTATCCATATCCAGAATGATGGCGCTGACGCGGTCGCGGACCGCCGTACGCAGCGCCTCAATGACACGGCCAGCTGACTGCTCGGAACGCATGCCGCTGTTGGCAATCAGGCCCTTGACCGCAATGACGGCAATCCGCCCGCCGCTGCCGGGGCGGATGACCATCGCCCTGATGCCCCGGGACCGCCCCGGCGCCCGCGCCGAGGACATCGCGCCGCCAAAGTCAAAGTCACTGCCAAGGGAACCCAGCAGCATATACCCCAAGACCACCAAAGGCGAGACCAGGATGACGGCCACCAGCAAAAACACCAGACAGGCAATCAGACAACTCCGGAATCCGGAACGCCTCTTCGGCGGCGGCACCGGCGGAGGACAGGCGCAGGCGCCAGCCGGCGGCAGGACGTTCGACGGCGACGGCGACGGAGGCGGCGGCGGCGGAGGCGGCGGGGCGGAACCGGCAAATGGGTCAGAATGAGTCATCGCGACAATCCTTGGTTTTTTATCACAGCCATCCCACGGGGGCTCTATATCCTTGATTGAATTATGGGGGGGCTCTATATTCTTGATTAAATTACAGTGTTATGATAAAGCCGGCAAGCTCATCATCATTCACCAAAACGGACTACTATACATACGGCAGGCTAAAGCCTGGACGACATACGGCAGGCTAAAGCCTGGACGACATACGGCAGACTGAAGCCTATACTACATACGGCAGGCTAAAGCCTGGACGACATACGGCAGGCTGAAGCCTATACTACTTACGGCAGGCTGAAGATAATGTGTCACTCTCAAGCCGTAACGACGTACGGCGGGCCGAAGCCTCCTCACCGCTTCAGCCTCGGCTTCCAGTTCTCATTGTCAAAACGATAGTCAACGCCTTCAACGGCTGGAATCACATTGAGCAGTTTCAGGTAGCCGGGGTCACTGCTGAGCTGCGGGATGCCGCGGTCAGGCTTGTAGTAGCGCTGCTGCCGCAGCTTGACGGCATCGCCGACCAGGCTGTAGACGGCATACGAGTAGAGCCGCGGCCGAACCTGGACCAGAACATGGATGGCGCTGCTGGCGTCGGCCTCCAGCTGCGGCTTGGAACCGGAAATGTAGGGCCCCACCCGGAAGGTGCCGTAAACGTGTTCGTCGTCCTCCACCCGCAGACAGTAAATCGTACTGGTCCCCTCATGAAACAACATCAGCGAGGCTTTCAGGCTGCGAATCAGGTCGCGGTCATTCGCCGCCGGCAAGCCGATCATCTTCTCGCTCACCGTCGTGCCTTCACGGACCTCCAGGGTGACGACGTCCGACACATAGGCCTGCGGCAGGCGCTGGTGCTCCAGCACCGCCATGACCTTGTACACGTCGTTGCGCTGCATGTCAAAAAGCTGGTTCATGACGATCTTCAGTTCGCGGCTGGCGCCGGCCGCCAGGATAATGTCGGAAATCGGATTGAGGTCCGGGTCAAGCTGCGCCACGATCTTCTGGGTCTGCGATTCAATGTTGAAGTTAAGGCTGCCGCGGGCGCCGTCCTGGTCGCCGAAGATCAACGTGTTGCCGCTGTAATTCCGCAACGTCAGAGTCAGCTCAATCGGCTCATAACGCAGATAGCGCTGGTACTCCGCCGTCAGGCGCATGCCGACCTGGCCATGGACGCAGGCGCCGCCGGCCGCCAACAGAACCAGCAGAACCGCCGGCAATTTCAGACGGAATGGTGTCATCATCTTGGCTCCTCCTTCACGTTGACGGCGCCGCCGACAGGAGCTTCCGCGCCACCTGTGCAGCCACTGCCGCCGGGTCGGTGCCCTGCGGGCAGACGTCCTGGCCCCGAGGGCAAATGCGCTCAAAACAAGGATGCGCCGGACACCTGGTGCAGACCACCACATGATGTCCGGCCGGCCCCCACGGCCCCGTCCGCGCCGGGTCCGTCGCCCCAAACAAAGCGATGCAAGGCGTGCCCATGGCCGCCGCCAGATGCATCGGGCCGCTGTCATTGGTCAACAAGGCCTGACTGGCTTGCAACATGGCCGCCAGAACCCCGAATTCGGTCGCGCCGGCGCAATTGAGAACCGGAACCTGACAGATGGCGGCGGCCAACTCGTCCCCCAGCACCCGCTCGGAGGGCGAGCCCAGCAGCCAACAGCGCAGTCCGGGGACCTGTGCCGCCACGGCCGCCACGACCGCGGCAAAAAACTCCCGCGGCCAGGTCTTGCTGGGCCATCGGGAGGAAAAGCCGATAGCCAGTACCGGCCCGTCCCCCGGCATCCGTCGCAGCCAGTCCTGGGCGGCAGCAGCCGCTGCCGGCGTCACGGCCAGGGGCGGATGCCCCGCGGCCTCCCGGGCAAACGCCTCGTCCAAGTCCGGAAACGCCCGCCGCACCAGGGCGATGTTCTTGTCTACGGCATGTCGGCAAGACGCGTCCGGGCTGTACTTCTCCGTATAAAACAGACCGGCCCCTTCGCGGGCCTGGCGAAAGCCGATGCGCCTCGGGGCACGGCTCAGCCAGGCAATCAGACCGCTGCGAAATAGCCCCTGGAAATCCAGGGCCGCATCATAGGGCTCAGACCGAAGCTCCCGTAAAAAGTTGCGCCAGGCCGGACACCGGAACACCTGCCGGCGCGGGAAGGCGACCACCCGATCCACCCCCGGCAGCAGGGACGGCAGGGCGACCAGGCTGTCATTGACGACCCAGGTGAGCCGCAAAGGCCCCGACACCGACCGCCGCAACAGCGACAGCGCCGGAAACGTGTGGACCACATCACCGAAACTGCTCGGCTTGACAATGAGGATGTGCACGCGCGCTCCCCCCCTTATCGCCCGATGGAGAGACGCTCGGACAGGCGGTCCGGCAAACCGGCTTCGGCAATCTTCCGCTGGCACTTCTCAATGTCGTAATCAACCCGGTGCATCTGAATTTTCGCCGCCGCCGTGTCGTAGACCACCAGCGCCGCCTGCGGATTGCCGTCGCGCGGCTGGCCGACGCTGCCCACATTCACCAGGTACTTGTGGTTCGGAAGCAGCTGGATTTCATCGTAAAACTCCTGGCGGACCTCGTCATTGCGGACAAAGTACATCGGCGTGTGCGTATGCCCGAAAAAACAGACGTCGCTGGCCTGGTAGCGCATGCAGGCTTCCGCCGAAAAACGGTCGAAGATATAACCCCATTTCTCGGGATTGTCCAAGGTGGCATGCACGACCTGGAAACGCGAGCCGACATCCGGTCGGACGAACAGCTTGAACGGCAGGTTGGCCAGCCAACGGTGCTCCTCCGGACTAAGCTGGTCGCGGGTCCAGTGCACGGCGCTGGCGGCCTGCGGATTGAAGCCAATCAGTTCCTGGGAGTTGGACACGTACTCGTCATGGTTGCCGCGCACAATGCCGTCATTCGGCAGGTTGCGCACGATTTCCAGACATTCATGCGGATTGGCATTGTAGCCGACGATGTCACCGATGCACACGTAACGCTCAACGCCGCATTCCCCGGCCTTTTTCAGCACCGCCTCCAAGGCTTCCAGGTTGCCGTGGATGTCACCTAAAATGGCATATTTCATAATTCTGCTTCTGGACTTCGTGTGACTGCTGCCCTTTTCCGGCCGCCCAGGCCGCTCTCAAATAACATACACACCAAACAAGGTTTTGCCTGCCGAAGCCGCATTATTCGCAGCGGAAAAAGCAAACGGCCACCCATTAATAATGACGGCCAAAGGGCGAAATGTGGTGGTAAGCGCTTGATTTCAGGCTGCCGCAGGTCGTCCAGCCTCATTGACCGGACATCGTGCCAGGGCGACGACACCAGGCCATGGCTCAATCTTCAATGGATGACCGGTTACCGGAAAAAACGCCCTCTGCCGCCGGCCAGGCCGCCGGCAACGGCCAGGCCGCCACCTTTCCCGGCCAATCAGTTGTTCAGGCTGTGGATCGGCGCCGGGATGTGGCCGCCAAACCGGATGAAGCGGGCGGACTTGCCCATATTCGGCACCGCCATGACCGTGCCGCCGCCAAACAGACCGCCGAATTCAACCCGGTCGCCGGCGACCTTGCCGGGCACCGGGATGAAACGCACCGCCGTCGTCTTCTTGTTGATCATGCCGATCGCCATCTCATCGGCAATCAGCGCGGAAATGGTCTCCGGCGGCGTGTCGCCGGGAATCGCAATCATGTCCAGACCAACCGAGCAGACGCAGGTCATCGCCTCCAACTTCTCCAGGGTCAGCTCGCCGCGCGTGGCGGCTGCGGCCAGAGCCGAGTCCTCGCACACCGGGATGAAGGCGCCACTCAGACCGCCGACCGCCTGGGAGGCAAACGCCCCGCCCTTCTTGACCGCGTCGTTCAGCAGCGCCACGCACGCCGTCGAGCCCGGCGCGCCGATGGCGTCAACTCCCAGCAGCTGCAGAATCTCGCCGATGCTGTCGCCGACCTTCGGGGTCGGCGCCAACGACAGGTCGACGATGCCGAAACGCGTGCCCAGCAGCTGCGCGACTTCACGGCCGATCAACTCACCGCAGCGCGTCACCCGGCAGCTGGTCTGCTTGATCTCCTCGGCCAGATCATCCAGCCCGAGGTTCTCGGCGCCGTCACGCTCAATCCGGCGTTCCAGCGCCCGCAGGACGACACCCGGGCCGGAAACGCCGACATTGATGACCGTCTCCGGCTCGCCATGACCATGGTAAGCGCCAGCCATGAAGGGATTGTCCTCCGGCTGATTGGCAAACACGACCAGCTTGGCGCAGGCAAAGCCGTCCTGAGCCCGGCTGCCCTCGGCCATCTGCAGCAACAGCTGTCCGAGGCGGCCGACCGCCTCCATGTTGATGCCGGCCCGACTGCTGGCCACATTGATGGAGGAGCAGACCTTGTCGGTCGCCAGCATGGCCGCCGGCAACGCTTCCAGGAGGACATTGTCGGCCGCGCTGGCGCCCTTCTGCACCTGGGCGCTGAATCCGCCGACAAAGTCCACCCGCACCGACTTGGCCGCCTGGTCCAGGGCCCGGGCCAAGGCGACGAACCCCTCCGGGCCGTGTCCGGCCGCGACATCCGCGGCCGGACTGACCGCCAGGCGTTTGTTGACAATCGGCACGCCGTACTTGGCTTCGACCGCCCCACACGTCTCGACCAGGCGGCCGGCGTGCTGTTCAATCTTGTTGACGACGCGCCGGCACATGACCTCCACGTCCTGATGGCGGCAGTCCATCAGATTGATGCCCATGGTGACGGTGCGCACGTCCAAATTCTCTTTTTGGACCATGCTGACCGTGTTGATGATTTGCTCCGTGCTTAACATGATGTCCTGACAGTATGATGTGACTTGCTGCGGCCACGGCGCCTGGCTAGCGGCCCGGTTCAACGCGGCGGTTTCAACGACAGGCGGCCTCCCCCGCCTTGCCAGCCGTCCGGGAACGGCAGGGAAGACCCGGCCGCGCCATTCAGGGGCTTTTCCCGCGGCGCCGGCCTGACGCCGGCCCCGCCGGCCCGGTCCAGCCCAGATTCTCCGGCCAATAACGGTCGCACAGCTGGCCGATGCGTTCCACAATCACGGTTGGCGAGACATCCCCCAGCTCCGGCATCGGCGCGCCATTGAGCACCAGCATCGAACGCATGCCGAAATTCCGGGCGAAACGCATGTCCGTATTGACGCGGTCGCCGACCATGATCATCTCTTCCGGCCGCACTTGGAACCGCTCCTGCAGCAGCTGCACCAGCCACCGATGCGGCTTGCCGGCAATGGCCTGGACCACCACCCCGGGACGCGCCGCCCGAAAATACTCCAGAAGCATGCCCGCGTCCGGGAACGGCCCCGGGCAGATGGGGTCCGGATGCGAGGCGACAATCGGCACCCCGGCCAGGACCAGACGCGTCGCCTCGGTCAGCTTGCCATAGGTCAATTCGGTGTCAAAGCCGATCAGCAGCGCCTGTGCGTCGGCAACGCTGTGGACGTACCCCTGGCGCTCAAGATAGGCGCGGAATTTCCTGGTTCCCAGAATATAGATATTCGGCCCAATGCCCAGCTGCCGGAGCATCAGGCAAGTGGCCTCCGCGCTGGTGACCACGTTGCGATGGCTCAGCTCCAGCCCGAGGCGCCGCAGCTTGTTGAAATAAGCCCCCGGGCCAATCGTGCTGTTGTTGGTCAGAAAGCCGTACTCGAAATGGGCGTCGCGCAGTTTGCCGATCAGCTCCCGTACCCCCGGGAAAAGCACACCGTTGAGGTAAAGCGTGCCGTCAAGGTCAAACAGGATGAGTTTTGCGGCTGCTTCTGTCATAGGGGCCGTCCTTCCCGGCGCAGAACGGCCGCCAGCGCCCGCGGGTCATCGGCGTACAGGCGCCAGACGCCCTGCCGAACCAGGGCACGCATCTGTTCCGGTGCGGCGACATTCCAGGCGCCGAACTCCAGGCCGGCCGCCAGGACGCGCCGGGCTTTCGACCCGGTGACATTCGCATGGTGCATCACCAGGGCCTGGAACTGATGCGCCTTGGCCTGATCAATCAGATCGTCCAAATCCTCGTCCCGACCCACCACGTCATGAAAAATCGGCGCGGACGGGAAGTGGCGCCGCAATTCATCCAGCCAGTCAACGCAGCCTTCATTGAAGCCGACGACGTCTTCTGCGCCCAGATTCTTGATCACGGCCGCGCATTCCCCCACAATCGCCGCCTTCGGCTGGATGGACAGCCGGGCCTGGCCATGCCACTGCACCAGCTCCAGGACTTCTGACAACAGGGGCATGCGAGTGGGCGGACAGGCCGCAAGGTCAAGACCGCGGGTCCGGCGGAAGCCGGTGCTGAAGTCGAGACGCTTCAGCTCGGCCAGCGGCGATTCGGCAATGACCAGATCCGCGTCAGCAGTGCGGCCGGTCGTGGCGTCGTGGCAGACGACCACCTGGCCGTCGCGGGTACCATGCACATCCGTCTCCAGCCAGTCCGCGCCGCTGGCCAGACCGTCGGCAAAACCGGGAAGCGTGTTTTCGGGATAAGCGGCTGGATTGCCACGGTGCGCGGTCAGGCCGTTGCAGCGGAATGACGTCATGGTCCCCTCGGTAAATGCGTTGCTTTGCCGGCGCTGCCGACAAAGACGCCGGCCTGGCCCTGACATGAACGGCAATAATATACTGCCCCGGCCGCCATTGTTCACCTGATGCAGCCATTATTTCCGGCCGCCACGCCCCATTCGCCGGCTCATCGTCCCATTCGCAGTCCATATCATCCCACCGGCGCGCTCGATGGGACGCAACGGACGATGAATCAGGCGTCTTGGACATCGGCAACGCCCGGGACGGCAAATGGGGCCAGGGGACGTTTTTGCCATCAGGTCATTGAGGTCGCCCACAACCCAATCGCACTTTTGACCAAGGAGCATTCGTCCCATCCAGCCCATGCGCAAGTGAGGTATTTCCGCACTTCAGCAAGTTTTCACCGGAAATGATTTGCCCTGACGCCAATATCCTGCTATAATATTACATCAACAGACGGCCTGCATGCTTCAACTGCTGTCCAGTGCCGTTGCTTCATCTCGGAAGAAAGCCGGCCAGGCCATGTTGGCCACAAAGTTAGGGAGAGGGTTGTTTGCGCCAACCACCATGAGGAAGCTGTGAATGAATGTGTCGATGTCCCAACTTCGCTGCCCGTCCTGCCGCCTTCTGCTGTTCACGCTGATTGAGCTGCTCGTGGTGATCGCCATCATCGCCATTCTGGCGGCCATGCTCCTGCCGGCCCTGTCCAAGGCCCGGGAAAAGGCCAGGACCATCGCGTGCGCCTCGAACCAGAAGCAGATGGCCCTCAGCTGGCTGATCTATGCCGACGACCACGACGGCTATGTCCTGCGCTACAACTATGGCGCCGGCCTCCCGCCCTACACCCTGCCCAACGGCGCCACCCACAGCGGCGGCTACATGCTCTGGCAGGCCATCTTCCATCCGTGGCTGCCGGAATTCCAGGTCTACAACTGCCCCTCCAACTCCGTGGCCCGCTGTGTCTACACCGGCCAGTACCACGGCGACCCGTCCATCGGCTACAACTCCTACGTCTCCAGCTACGGCAAGCACGTCAGCAGCCACGTCCGCCCCTCAGAGCTGATGATTTTCGCCGACGCCAATTCGTACCCGGCCTCGAACGGCGGAACCATCGTCTACAATACGTATGGCCTGGTTGACACCCGTCACATCCGCGAACTGGACCGGCACAATAACCTGGCCAACATCGCCTATGGCGACGGCCACGTCGGCAGCCGCAGAACCAACTCGATCCCGAACCGCTCGGTCAACAGCATCCTCTGGTATCCGACTTATGCCGGCACCAGCCCCTGATGAATCATTGTTTCCGCGCCGCCGGACCAAGCCGACCCTCTTCGTCTGGCGGGGGGCGATACCCCCGAGCAAGGC
>CAYOUR010000053.1:0-16764 GCA_964407145.1 uncultured Lentisphaeraceae bacterium
CGTCCCATACGTCCTATTTCACCGTCCTATAGGTCCCATGTTTCCAGCCAGGGCTTATGCATAAGTGCCTATCCTTACCTGCGGCAGCCTGAAGGCTGGAAACGAGACGCTTCCGATTGGCAACTATAAGTGCTCATCACACAACTTCGCACCTTGACCGTTTTTTCGTTTGCCGGTTTCAGGTCAGGATTATTGGAGGATATTTTGGGTCGCGGCTCGGATTCCGTGGTCATGGATAGCGGTGAGGGCGTTGATGACGGCCTGGGTCAGTCCCGGGATTTGGTTCAGGTCGCAGTCCCAGAAGGATGTGTGTGCGAGCGCGGTGGTGACATAGTCCTGGAGCCTGCCGCTGGCGGTCAGCTGTCTGGTCAGTTCGGCGAAGGTATCGAGCACGTCGGGCGAGTCCTCGACCGGGTAGTCGGTTGAGCCGTTGTTGCCGGTGGCGGTCTGGTTGGCCAGGCGTTTGATTTGGTAGAACCTGAGCAAGGCTGCCAGGGAGAAGGTCAGGGATGGTGGCAGTGACTGCTTGAGATGGACATAGTCGAGCAGGGTGGGCAGGACTCGCACCTTCCATTTGGAGACGGAGTTGAGGGAGATGGCCAGCAGCCGGTGCTGGGCAAAGGGGTTGCGGAAACGCTCCAGCACCGAGTCGGCGAAGAAGCGTTTTTCGCCGTCCGGCAGGGGCACGGTCGGGAAGATGTCCTGGTTGACGGCCTGGGCGACGAATGGCCCGAAGACCGGGTCGGCCATCATTTCGTCCACGAAGGTCAGGCCGGCCAGGCTGGCGGCGAGAACGCTGGCGGTGTGGGCGCCGTTGAGGAAGCGCACCTTGCGGGTGCGGTATGGGGTCTGGTCGTCGGTGATGATGACATTCAGTCCGGCTTGCGTCAGGGGGAGTTCGTCGGCCAGAGCGGCCGGGCCTTCGAGGACGAAGAAATGGAAAAGCTCCCCGCAGTCGATCAGTTTGTCCTGGTAGCCCAGTTCGGCCTCCAGGTGTTCGGCTTCGTCGCGCGGGTAGCCGGCGACGATGCGGTCGACGAGGGTGTTGACAAAGGTGCAGGCCTGGTCGAGCCAGGCGACGAAGGCGGGTGGCAGTTGCCAGTGTTCGGCGTATTGGCGGATGCATGCTTTGAGGGTGCTGCCGTTTTTGTCGATCAATTCGCAGGGGATGATGATCAGGCCATGCCGCGGGTCGCCGTTGACGGCTTGGAATCTGGCGTGGAGCAGGCTGGTCAATTTGGCGGGAAAGGTGTTTTGGCACTGGTCCGGCGTGTAGGGTTCCGGCTTGAATTCAATGCCGGCTTCGGTCGTGTTGGAGAAGACGAAGCGCAGTTCCGGTGCGCAGGCGAACCGGACGGTTTCGGTCCACTGGGTGTAGGGATTCAGGCAGTCGCTGACGACGTCGATGACTTCGCGGTTTTCGACGGGCTTGCCGTTTTCGATGCCGCGCAGGATCAGGGTGTACAAGCCGCCTTGGGCGTTGATCTGGTCGGCCATGCCTTGTGGCAGCGGCTGGATGATTCTGACCTGGCTGTTGAAGCCGGCGCGCTGGTTCAGGCGTTGAATCATCCAGTCGATGAAGGCGCGCAGGAAGTTGCCTTCTCCGAACTGCATGACTTTGACGGGGCGGGTGGAGGGCGTGGGGCGGGTCAACAATGCCATGTTCTATGCCTTGCTGGAGAAAGGTGGTGAAAGGAGACGGCCGGGTGAATATCTGGCCAGGTGGAGAGGACGATGGTGAAGACGCGGGGGCCAGGTGGGGCGGCACACGGACATGCCGGGCTGGCCGGAATAGTACCGTCTGGGCGATGGCCGGCTCTTCGCGGCGCCGGCGCCGGACTGGAACCGGCGTCTTTTTTCGGGGGGAGCGGCGTTGCGGAAACAGCCGCCTGGGGATATAATATCATCTCTGCTGGTGATGTTTCAACTGGAAAGGACGTGTGCATGGAGACGGTCAGGCGGCAACTGGAGGCCATGGCGGAGCCGGGCTACCGGGCCTTTGCCGAAAAGATAGTCAAGGGCGGTTCGCCGATTCTGGGGGTGCGGTCAGCTGGCCTGCAGAAGCTGCTCAAGGAGCTTCTGGCCGGCGACTGGCGGGCGTTTCTGGAGGAGGACACGGTCGGGAGGACGTATGAGGAGCTGGTGATTCTGGCCGGCGTCCTGGCCGTCGCCCCGATGCCGCTGGCCGAGCGGCTGCAACGCCTGCGCGGGTTTGTGCCGATGATCGACAGCTGGGCCGTCTGTGACTCGCTTTGCGGCCGGCTCCGGTTTGACGTCGCCGAGGCCGAGGCCGGCTGGGACTTTTTGGCCACGTATCTTGGCCACGAAGATGAATTCGCGGTTCGCTTCGGGGTCGTCGGGCTGATGTCGGCTTTTATGGACGAGGCTCGGGTTTCGCGTCTTCTGGCGGCCTGGGACGGTGTCCGCCACCCGGGCTATTACGCCCGGATGGCGGTCGCCTGGGCGGTCTCCATCGCCTATGTCAACTTCCCGGCCAAGGTTGAGCCCTACCTGTCGGACAACGGCCTGGACAAGTGGACCTACAACAAGGCATTGCAGAAGATCATCGAATCACGGCAGGTGACGGCGGCGACGCGGGCGGCCATGCGTGGGCGCAAGCGTCGCTGAGGGTGCGTTGCATCGCGCCCAGCTGCCGGGCTGCGGCCATCGGCCCGGGGCAAGCCGCCGTGGTCAGGCGTCCTGGGGGGGGGCGGCGCGCCGTCGGCTCAGTTCCGGCTGAGGGTGGCGATGACCGGGCTGTGGTCCGAAACCAGGTGGTCGCCGACGACTTTGAAGTCTTGGACGGCAAAGGCGTTTTTGGGGTACGTGCAGATGAAGTCGATCTGGCGCAGGCCGAATTTGCCGGTTTCGCAGGAGGGCGTGTCCGGGTCGAGGTCGTTGGCCACCTGCCAGTGTTTGTGGATGTATTCCAGGGTCGAGGTGCCCTCGAAGGTGTTGAAGTCGCCGACCCAGATGGCCGGAAAGTAATTCTTGTCCACGACCGTGTCGGTGATCAGCTTGGCGTTCAGGGTCCGATACATTTCGTCGCCCTCGAATTCGCCCTGGTAGGAGAAATGGGTGACGACGAAGTAGTACGGCTGTTCCGCGTGGACCTTGATGATGACGGCGGTGCGTGGCTCGATGCCTTCCGGCGTGGCCAGGACGATTTTCTCCATGACGGTGAAGTTGTCCCGGGCCATGGCGGCGATGCCGTATTCGCCGCGTCCCGACTTGTAGAACAGGGTGCGTCCGAAGAAGATGTCCATGTCCAGCTCGCGGCTCAGGGCTCTGGGCACGTCGACATCCGGGGAGCCTTGGTGGAAGATGGTCACTTCCTGGAGTCCGACGACGTCGGGGCGGTGCGCCCTGATCATGGCCGCGGTGCGGCGCCAGTCGGCGACCTTGTCCGTGCCGATGGTGAAATGGATGTTGTAGGTCATGACCCGGATGTCCTGGCCCATGATGCCCTCCATGGTTTTGTCGGTCAACAAAAAAAGCCGCCCCTCAGCCATCATGAGGATGGGCCGGGGCGGCTGGCTGGATGCGGTCAAGAAAAGTCTTATTCGAGGGCTTTCTTGGCTTCCTTTTCAGCATCGGCGGCGGCGTCTTTGGCGCTTTCGGCAGCGGCGTTCAGCTTGTCGCCGAGGCTTTCTTCCTTCTTGCAGCTGACGAGGGGGAGGGTCAGAGCGACCGCGAGGATGAGAAGCAGCATCTTTTTCATTGTAAATCCTTTCAATGGTTTCGTCTCACACCAACCACTCTGGGATTGATACAATCGGGTTGGATAGGGAACTAATGTAGACGGGGTTTTCAGGTCTGCAAGTCGGCCAATGCAAATAATTGTGAAATTGGTGCGTCTGCGGCTGCCTGGCCAGGAACGGGCAGGTTTGCAGTTGGGGTCAAAGGGTGTATTTCCATTCATGCAGCCAGGCGCGCATGTCGGGATGGCGCTGCTGGGGTTTTTTGGCCAGCCCGCGCAGGATGAGGCGGTTCAGCTTCTCGGGCAGGTCGGGAACCAGCTCCCGCGGCGGCCGGGCCGTGATGTTCTCGCTGGCCTGGTTGCGCCAGGTCTTTTTCATGGTCTCGCCGGAAAAGGGCATCTTCCCGGTCAGGAGCTGATAGGCCATGACGTTGAAGGCGAACACGTCCGAGGCCATGAGCGCGGTCTTGTCCTTGAACTGCTCCGGCGCCATGTAGGCCGGCGTGCCCAGCTGTCTTTTCCGGCCATTGTCATCGCCCGGCCGGGCCAGGTCGAAGTCGGTCAGCTTGACTGTGATGGCGCCGTCCTCGTCGCTTCGGCAGATGAAATTTTCCGGTTTCACGTCCAGGTGCATCAGGCCATGGTCATGGACCCATGCCAGGGCGGTGGCGGCCTGGGTCAGGATGTCCAGTCCCTGGTCGGCGAGAATCCGGCTGCGGACATTGAGGAGGTTTTTCAGGTTCTGTCCCTCGACCCACTCGATGATTTCGTACGGCCGGAGTCCGCTGTAGCCCCAGTCCAGGGAGTTGACGATGTGTTCATGGGGGCTCAGGGCGGTCCGTGCCTTCAGGCCGAAGCGGAAGCGCCGGTGGAGGCCGAGGCGGAAGACTTTGGCGGCATGCAGCTGCCGCAGCAGCGCCCGCTGGCCGTCGTTGAGCACGATGCTGTGCAGGTCGGCCATGCCGCCGGTGGCGAAATGGCCGAGGATGGAATAGGTGATGTGCTGCGACATGGGAGCGGTTGTCACCCCGCCAGTTTGCCGCCCTGCAGGACGGTGTTGATGTCCTCGGGGGATAAACGGTGGACGAGGGTCAGGTCGCGCCGGGCGCCGTCGGCGGCCTGGACAGTGGCGGCAAGGGTCTTGCCGGCGGCGAGCTGTCCGCGGAGGCCGTTGATGGTCAGGCGGCTCCCGGGCTGGAGCTGGTCCAGGTCCTGTGGATTTTGGAACAGCAGCGGCAGGATGCCGAAGTTGACCAGGTTGGCGGCGAGGATGCGTTCGACGTTGATGGCCAGGACGAGGCGGACGCCGAGGTACATCGGGCAGATGGCGGCGTGTTCGCGGGAGGACCCCTGGCCAAAGCTGTCGCCGGCGGCGATCAGGCCGATTCGTCCCGCGTCGCGGACGGCCAGGGCGCGGTCGGCGAAGGTGGGTTCGCCCTCCTGGTTGAAGCAGTCGAACACGTAGCGGGCGTAGCGGGGGATGTTGCTGCGGTATTTGAGGAAGGCGCCGGCCGGCATGATGTGGTCGGTGGTGATCTTGTCTCCGACTTTGATAAGCACTTCGGCGTCGAGGTCGTCGGGCAGGGGGGTGCATTGCGGCGGTTCACCGATGGTTTCCTTGCGCACGATCGGCGCGGCCTGGCCGGCCGGCGGGGGCGCGATGACCATGGAGTCGTCAACCAGGAATCTGGCCGGCATTTCCCAGGCCGGGTATTCCAGGCCGAGGGTGCGCGGGTCGGTGAGTTTGCCGGTGAGGGCGGTGGCCACGGCGGTTTCCGGGCTGACCAGGTAGGACTGGTCGTCCCTGGTGCCGGTCCGGTTGAGGAAGTTGCGGTTGAAGGTCCTGACGCTGACGGTTCCGGAGGCGGGGCTGAAGCCTTGTCCGATGCAGGGGCCGCAGGCTGACTCGAGGATGCGGCAGCCGGCGGTGACCATGGCGGCCAGGGAGCCGTCCTCGGAGAGCATGGCCAGGACCTGCCGGCTGCCGGGCGCGATGGCCAGGGACACGTCGGGTGACACGGTTCTGCCCTTCAGGGCGGCGGCGACCATGCGCAGGTCCTTGAGGGAGCTGTTGGTGCAGGAGCCGATGGCGACCTGGGACACGGCGAGGCCGGCGATCTCGGCGATGGCCTTGACATTGCCGGGGTTGGACGGGCAGGCGGCCATGGGCACGACGCGGTCCAGGTCGATGTCCAGGACGCGGTCATAGGCGGCGTCCTGGTCGGCGGCCAGCGGGCGCCAGGCGTACAGCCGTCCTTCGGCCTGGAGGAAGGCGCGGGTGGCGTTGTCCGACGGGAAGATGGAGGTGGTGGCGCCGAGTTCCGCGCCCATGTTGGTGATGGTGGCGCGTTCCGGCACGCTGAGGGTTTCGACGCCGGGGCCGAAGTATTCGATGGCGGTGCCGACGTTGCCCTTGCTGCCGAGCCGGGACAGCACGGTCAGGATGACGTCCTTGGCCGCCACCCAGGGTTGGAGCCGGCCGTTGAGGCGGATGCCGATGACGCGGGGGAAGGTCAGCTTGAACGGTTTTCCCGCCATGGCGAGGGCGACATCCAGGCCGCCGGCGCCGATGGCGAGCATGGCGATGCCGCCGCCGGTCGGGGTATGGGAGTCGGCGCCCAGCAGCGTTTTGCCGGGAATGCCGTAGCGTTCGAGGTGTACCTGGTGGCAGATGCCGTTGCCGGGGCGGGAGAAGAGCACGCCCTTGCTGGCGCAGACGCTTTGCAGGTAGAGATGGTCGTTGGGGTTTTCCGGTCCCATCTGGCCGGTGTTGTGGTCGACGTACTGGATGGACAGTTCGGTTTTGACGCGGTCAATGCCCATGGCTTCCAGTTCCAGGAAGGCCATGGTGCCGGTGGCATCCTGGCACAAGGTCTGGTCAATGCGGATTTTGACTTCGGCGCCGGGTTGGCATTCACCTTCGACGAGGTGGCTGGCAATGATTTTTTCGATCAGGGTCTGGGCGGGCATGATGGGTCGTTCCTTGCTGATGGCCATGGCGGTCGTGGGTGGAGGGCGGGTGCTGTCGAGCCTTTTCGGCCGTTGCCGCTTCAGTCGCCGGCGCCGCGTCGGCGCCAGTGTTTCTGGTATTTCCAGTGCGGTTCGAGGAGGTCGGGCGGCGGTTCGGCAAACCAGGCGTACTGACCGGGCTGCGGGACGCCGCCGGCATAGGGGGCGATTCCCGGCGGGGCCAGGAGCCGGCAACGGTACAGCAGTGAAATGAAATGGTGTCGGCTGGGCAGGTCCGGGTAATGGAATTCGGTCACCTGCAGGGCCGTTTCCTCGGCCTTGACCATGGTTTTCAACTCCAGGGAGGCGACTTTGGCCAGGCGTTGCGCCGCGGTTTCGCGGACGCGGATGATGCCGCCGGGAAAGTGCCAGCCCGGGCGGAAGTCGTTGTCTTCCCGCCAGGTGAGGAGAATGCGGCCGTCCTGATCCATGATCAGCAGGTCGACATTGACCAGCGGGGTCAGGCGGGAGATGAGATGGAACACCTGGTCGGGAAGCCCGAGGTTCGGGTCTCCCACCTGGCTTTCAAGGAAGGCAACGGCTTCTTCCAGGTTCATGGTTTGCTCTCCTGGCTGGCAGCTGGAATGATGGTCGGGCCAAGCCCGTCCGGCGTCCGCCGCGGACGATGGTTGCGGCGGCGAGCGTGCCGGGCGGTTGCGGCGGCGAGGGCGTCGTCGTCATGGCCGGGCCGGGCGGTTTTGCAGGCAGCCGATGAAGTCGGTCACGCAGGTGCAGGCCAGCCGGTAGAAGACCTGCTTGCCGCGCTTTTCGTCGACCAGAATGCCGGCCTGTTTGAGGATGGCCAGGTGTTTGGATACGGTGGCGTATTCCACCCGCAGGGCCTCGACGAAGTCGCGTACGCAATGTTCCCGCCCATGGGCGAGTTGCTGCGCCATCCAGAGCCGGGCCGGGTGGCCCAGGGCCTTGAACACCGCCGCTTCCCGCTGGTATTCGCCTTTCTGGTAGAGCATGGTCAGAGCACGACCTTGTTGAGGCTGTATTCGACCAGCCCTTCGCCGCCGGCGGCCATCAGTTCCGGGATGATGTCGCGGGCGACATGCTGGTCAATGACCGTGGTGAGCGAGAACCACTCGGGGTCGGACAGGTGGGCGACCGTGGGGCGCTGCAGAGCCGGCAGGATGGCCAGGACGCGCTCCAGGTTCTGCTGATGGACGTTCAGCATCAGCCCGACCTTGGTTTCCGCCGCGAGCACGGCTTGCAGGAGCAGGACCAGGCGGTCCATCTTCTGGCGTTTGAACGGGTCCTGGGCAGCCTCTTTGCTGGCGATGAAGCGGGTCGTGGTCTCGCAGAGGGTGTCGATGATCTTGAGGTTGTTGGCTTTGAGGCTGGAGCCCGTCTCGGTGATTTCGACGATGGCGTCCGCCAGCTTGGGCGGCTTGACTTCGGTGGCGCCCCAGCTGAATTCGACGGCGGCCTTGACGCCGTGGCGTTCCAGGTAGCGCTTGGTCATGCCGACGGCTTCGGTGGCAATGCGTTTGCCTTCCAGGTCCTTGGCCGTCTTGATGTCGGAGTCGTTGGGGACCGCCAGCACCCAGCGCAGCGGCTTGCGGCCGACCTTGCCGTAGACCAGCTCGGCGATCTCCACCACATCAGCGCCGTTTTCGACGATCCAGTCGTAGCCGGTCAGGCCGGCGTCGAGCAGGCCTTCCTCGACATAGCGGGCCATTTCCTGGGCGCGGATGAGCACGCATTCGATTTCCGGGTCATCGATGGACGGGTAGTAGGAGCGGGACTGGATGTCGACCTTGTAGCCGGCTCGGCGGAACATGTCGACGGTGGTTTCTTCAAGGCTGCCTTTGGGAAGGCCGAGGCGCAGGACTGGCATGGCAGGACTCCATGATAATGAAGGACGATGGGTTCCGGGGGAAGCGGGTCGAAGCGGGTTATTTCTGGTAGACGTCTTCCGGGTTGAAGACGCGGGTGCCGACGACAGCCAGGCTGCCGTCGGCTTCGACGCGGCGGAAGAAGCAGCTGCGGTAGCCTTCGTGGCAGGCGGCGTCGCCGACCTGCTCGATTTTGAAGATGACGGTATCGAGGTCGCAGTCGACGAGGATTTCCTTGATTTTCTGGACATTGCCGGAGGTCTCGCCCTTGACCCAGAGTTTTTGGCGCGACCTGGTCCAGTAGGTGGCAATGCCGGTCTGCAGGGTTTTCTCCCAGGCTTCGCGGTTGATGTAGGCGAGCATCAGGACTTCGCCGGTCTGCCAGTCCTGGGCGATGGCCGGAATCAGGCCGTCGGCGCTTTTGCTGAAATCAAGCTCAAACATGGTGTCTCCCGAACGTGTCTTGCTCACTTTATGGATATATATCGTAAAAGGATAAATTTATTCTTTCTTTCCGGAAGTTCAAGTACGGAGTGCCTTTCCGGTCGGAATCGCGGTGGAATCTCGCGTCTGTTGTGTGGGTGGGCGGCGGCGGGGCCGGTCCCGGTGATGTCTGGCGCGGACGCGGTTTTTCTTGCCGTCGCGGTTTGGCAGGACGGCATGAAGAGGGCATAGTATAGGAGACGGGCGGGGCTTCTGGCGGGCTGATCAACATTTTGGAAGGACAGACAATGAGTATTCGTTTTGCGTTTGCCGGTTTTCGTCATGGTCATATTTTCGCGCTGGTCAATGCCGTGAAGGAGCGTTCCGGCCTGTCCCTGGTCGCCTGCTGCGAGGAGGACGAGACGACGCGTCAGGAGCTGCGGGCCTCGGGGCGGGTGGAGGTGACGCATGACGACTATGCCGCCATGCTGCGGGAGGTCGACTGCGACGTGGTCGCCATTGGCGACTACTATGCCCGGCGCGGGCCGATGGCCCTGGCCGCGCTGCGGGCCGGGCGGCATGTGATTCTGGACAAGCCGGTCTGCACCGCCATGGACGAGCTTGACGCGATTGCCCGCGAGTCCCGCGAACGCGGCCTGCGGGTGGGCTGCCAGCTGGACATGCGGCACAACCCGAAGCTGGTGACCATGCGGCGCCTGATTCGCGAAGGCCTGATCGGTGAGCCGCGCACCGTGTGCGTCACCGGGCAGCATCCGCTCAACTTCACCACCCGTCCGAAGTGGTATTTCACGCCGGGCTGCCATGGCGGGACGATCACGGATATCGGCATCCACGCCATCGACCTGCTGCCGTGGCTGACCGGCCGCGGCCTGGCCGAAGTCACGGCGGCGCGGGCCTGGAACGCCAAGGCCGCGGCCGCGCCGTGTTTCAAGGACTGCGCCCAGTTCATGCTGCGGATGGAGAATGGCGGCGGGGTGCTCGGGGACGTGTCCTACCTGTCACCCGACCATTGCGGCTATGGCGTCCGGCAATATTGGCGGCTCACGGTCCACGGTGACGGCGGCGTGCTCGAAAGCCAGAATGGCGAAAAGACGGTGCATTGTGCGCTCAATGGCGACCCGGCCCCGCGCGACCTCCCGGTCGACGAAGGGCCGTACGGGTCGTACCTGGAGGATTTCCTGAACGACATGGCCGGCAATCTGTCGGCCTGTGATCTGACGACGGCGGGCGTCCTGCACAGCATGCGTCAGACCCTGATCGTGCAGCAGGCGGCCGATTCCGGCCAGGTCCATGTCGCCATGTAGAACGGGATGCCTCCAGTTCCGTGGCGCGGGCTGGACGGCGCGGCCGGGGCCGCGCTGTCGTCCAGTCGGCCGGGTCGTGCCGCCGGCCGGGTCGTGCCGGTCAGCGGATTTGGACCAGGTCGGACCAGGCCGTGCCCTTGAACAGGAACAGGTGTTTGAAGAACAGCTTCTGGTACTGCCAGGAGGCGCGGCTGACGGCGAAGTTCTTGTAGTAGACATTGCCGTTGGTGAAGTCTCCGCGCAGGCAGGAGGCGGCGTGTCCGTCAAAGAAGAGGAGATTGGCGGCATTGCCATGGTAGAGGATCGGCAGGGAATAGGCGCCGGTCTGGAAATTCATCAGGTAGTAGGGTTTGGCGGTATCCGGGCGCCAGCCGTCGCCGAGGAGGAACGACGCCGACGGGGTGGCGGATTCCGTCAGGCGCAGCTGTTCGTCGGGCTGCAGGACCTTGTTGGTGTAGAGTGCGGCGTAGCAGTTTCGGATCAGGTTGTAGTCGGTGGCGCCGGTTGAGTTGTACTCGGCATCGGGGCAGGAGAAGAGCTTCTTTTCCGTCAGGTAGCCCTGGAAGTAGAGTTTGCTGAAAAACGGGGTGACGTCGCCGGAGATGAAGTATTCGTCGAAGTCGCTGGTGTAGATGTGGAGGGCGAGGCCGCATTGTTTGAGCTGGTTGACGCAGGTGATGGAGCGGGCCTTGGCCCGCGCCTTGCTGAGTGCGGGGAGCAGCATGGCCGCCAGGATGGCGATGATGGCGATGACGACCAAAAGTTCAATGAGCGTGAAGGCCTTTTTCATGGCGTGGTCCTGCTGGGTCTGGGGGGGATGAAGGTGTGTGTGGCGTGGTTCGTGGCCGCCGTGCGGCGGTGTTACTGTGGCCAGAGGATGTCGGCGGCGATGCCGTCGGCGGCGAAGGTCCAGGTGTTGTCGCCGGCCTGGGTGGCCAGGCCATAGGCCGAGCGCATGGGTCCGGTGGTCCGGAAGGTCGCCTGTGATTGTCCGGGGCCGTTGGCGGTGACGATGACGCATTCGCGGCCGTCATTGGCCCGGAACCGGGTGGCCAGGACTTTGCCGGCCGTGATCTGGGAAGGAAGCGTTTCCGGCACGGCGTCGGCCAGCAGCCAGGGCTCCAGGGATTTCAGGGTGGCGGCGACATCCTTCACGTCTTCCCAGCGCCGGGCAAAGTAGCCCGGCGCGGGAATATCCGGGTTGCGGATGTTCCAGAAGTGGTAGAAGATGAAGCCGGTGGCGCCGCAGGAGGCCAGGTGCAGGGACATGGCCCGCATCTCCTCCCGGGTCGGGTCGTGGGCCTCGTTGATGGTCTTGTTTTGGGCCGAGAAGGAGGAGTTGTAGAGCTGTGGGACGGCCCACCAGGGCATGCCGGTGCGCCTGGTCATGGTTCCGGCCAGGTCGACGGCGTCCATATGCCGGGGCTGGGGGGAATGAATAGGGTACGGGTCGCAGCCGAGCACGTCGCCGGTGGGCGCATACCGGTACATCATGGTGAACAGCATCGACAGCGACCAGGTCGGGTGCGTGTCGTCCAGGCTGTTGACCAGCTCCCGGCGCTGCTTGACGGCCGGCAGGAACGCGAGCGGCCGTTCGTCGTTGATGTACCAGGAGAGCAGGGCGGGATGGTCTTTCAGAGCCGGGACCACGGCCCGCACGATCTCGTCCGGCCCGGTGATTTCATGCCACTGTGTCCGGGCGAAGCGCATGTCCGTGTCAAACACGTTCTGGAGACTGAAGATCAGTTTGAGGTTTTTCTGGTGCAGGTAGTCCATGACGTCGCGGATGGCGGCTGCGGCCTGTCCCGAGTTGGTCGGCCTGGCGCCATGGTACAGGTTGAGCGAGGAGTAGGCTGCCAGGCAGTTGAAGTCGCTGTCGGCAATGGTGTCGATGTGGTCGACGGGGCAGCCGCCGACGAACAGGCCGATGGGCAGGAACGGCCGGCCGTCGACGATGGCCCGGCCCCGGCCGTCGATCCAGCAGGCATTGGCGGCCTGCCGGCGGTATTCGGGCGGGCGGATGGTGAGCGGGTGGGTTTCGCTGGCCAGGACCGTGGCCCCGTCTGCCGCCAGCAGGTCGAGGCGGGCGGCGGCCGGGCCGGCCGGAAGCGCGGGCAGCCGGAATTCGGCCTGGCCGGCCATGACGTCGGCCAGGACGACGCGCCCGGCGACCGTGAGGCGGGCCTTGAGGCCGTCGGCCAGCACCGGGCCGGTGAAGGTGACGGCGGCGCGGACGAGAGGAGCGTCGGTGAAGACGGTCCCCATGCCCGGTGCGGTCATGTAGATGAAGTGTTCATTGAGGTTTTCGAGGTTGAAGTCGTCGAAGAAGGCCATGCCGGTGCCGAGATGGTGGATGCCGGCGGTAACCAGGCAGCGGTCGGCATTGGGCGGGAAGGTGAACTCTTTGCTGACATACTGCCATTCTTCGCTTGATTCGGTCATGCCGCGGACGTACAGATAGCTGATGACCTCGTCCCCCCGCATGATTTGGATGTAGAACGAGGCGCCGATTTTCCAGCGGTCAAGCTGGTCAATGCGGCCTTTGACAAAGCAGCTGAGGCGGTAGGTCTGGTTGGCCTGGAGTTTGAGTTCCTGGGTGGCGCGCGGCCGTGGCAGGGGCAGGCTGGAGTCAGTGTTTTCCCAGACCAGGGCGGCAGTGCCGTTGCGTCCTTCCCCGGGGGCGATCCGGCAGAATGGCGTCGGCAGGTTCCAGCTTTCCGGGCCCTGCTCGAAGCCGGGGTTGGACAATGGCTGGGCCGCCAGGGCGAGGCCGAGATGCAGGCAGACGAACAGGACGATGGCGGCGGGCATTTTTCGGGTCATGCTGGGTTCCTCGGGGCGATTGGGGTGGGGTGGTCCAAGGGGGGGCGGTTTACCAGGAAAAGTTCCGGCGGGCGTATTGCGAGGCGGCGAAGGCCATGTCAGCCCAGGAGTAGGCGTAGGGACGGAACTGGTTCGGGGAGGCGCCGCTCCAGCGGGCGAAGGCGTCGCGGGCGAATTCGGCGTACATGGCCTGGTTAAAATGGGAAGAATGCAGGGTGATGATATGATTCAGCGGCAGTTCGGCCTGCAGCCTGGCGGCCAGGTAGCCGAACAGCTCCGCCTGGGAACGCAGGGCCGCAACGGCGCGGGGGGTGCCAAGGTTGGCCTCCAGGATGATGTTGCTGCTGGTCAGAAAAGGGTTTCCCGGCGAAGCGCCAGGCAGCCGGCGGTAGCGTTCCACCAGGGCGTCGCCGCTCAGCTCGGCCTGCAGGCAGCCCCGTCGGCCGCAGGCGCAGGCCAAGTTGAGTTCGAGTCCGGCTGGCGGGCGCAGGTGCCAGAGAGGCTGGAGGCGTTTGTCATACTGTGTCGTCGGCCGGCCGTCCTCGAAAATGACAAAGGCGCTGCTGAAGATGATGCCGGCGATCCGGCCTTTCAGCCAGGTGTGGGTGATCGCTTCGTGGGTGATCAAAATGTCGGTCGACAGGCATTCGACCTGTGTTCGGAAGCGGCTGCGCAGCGCATGCAGCAGCTTGTCGCGCAGCGGGGCGTGGTCCAGTTGGGTCGGCAGGCCCAGGCAGATGGCGTACGGCATCTGCTGGCCGCATTGCTGCATTGCCCGGATAATCCCGCCGTCCAGAACCGATTCCAGCTCGGTGAAGCTGAGACTGCTCGGACAGGGCGTAGCCTGGCAGAACAGCGGCTTGCCGTTGATGTCAAGGACAGTGACGGAGAGGTGCCAGGAATCAATGATGGCGCCGACAAACAGGCAGTTGTCGCTGTTGGAGGTGTAGACCATCGAAGGCCGGCCGCGGCTGCCCTGGGCCTGGCTGCATTGAACCAGGCCGAGGCAGGAAAGCTCCTGCACATAACGGTCAACGCTGCGGGCATTGATGCCGCTTTCGCGAATCAATGACGGTCGGTTGATGGACCGGTGCGAAAAAATCAGATTGCGGAGAAGCAGCCGCTTGCCCAGTTGCTTGGAAAGTCTTTCCATCGTTCTCTCACGCCGGATGACTGGTCATAAAAATAGGCCGCCAGGCCGGATAATTCAATAATTTAGTGTATTTATTGTATAATCCAATCGCAAAAAGACACAGTAATTGTCTTTCAAGCAGTCGTATTTAAGGTATTTTTTCATTGGGTGGCGGGTAAGGCGTTGTTGGCCGGGCATGGGTGTTGGGCGGGCCTTCCGGATTGGGTCATATGAGGTGCGATGGTGGTCCTGGCGTGGACGAGGTTGGCGCGGGCCTGTTTGTGAGGGGCTTCATGCTCGTTTCGGCGTCTGGGGTGGGGGTATGGGCCGCCAGGCGTCGGCGGTCAGCGCCTGTTGTGAGGCTGTCCGAAAAGCCAGGCGCCGATGTCGGCAACCATTTGGGTGATGGTCACTGACATCGGCGCCGGGCTTTTCGGGCGGCTTCTTAGTCGTCGTCTGCGTCTTCGAGCAGGAATCCGGTGGTGCCTGGTGCGGCGATGAGTCCGGCCATGGTCACGGCCGTGGCCTTGTCAATCTGGCGCACGATTTTTTCCCGCAGATCGGGTCTGGTCTGGCAGAGTCGATAGGCATTGGAGATGCGTTCCAGGCATTGCAGGACCTCCGGCGGCATGTCGTCGGAGGTGTTTTTGGCGGCTGACTTTGGCCGGGCCAGTTTTCGGAGGTCGGCGTCATACTGGCCGTTGAGAAAGGCTTCCAGGGAGGGGCGGAAGCAGAGTTCGCAGGATTCTGTTGGTCCCTGCTCCCATTTGCGGAACGTGGACCAGTTGATTCCGAGGAACGACGCCACCCTTTGAAAGGGCAGACCCAATTCATAGCGTTTGGCCCGCAGCCGCTGCCGGATTTCCGGCGTCAAGTGACCATCAAAGGCAACGAAGGGACTGTCCTGGCTGTGTCTTCTGCTCATGGAACCTCCTTTCGGGCGGCTGCCATGGCTGTGGCCGGGTGACCCGCCAGTGGCAGCCTCTGCTGGTTTGATGTTGCCGGCCGATCAAGGTTAAACAGCGCCATGCTGAGTTCCGGCTCTTACACTGTATCTGCCTGATGCGGCTTGTCAAATCATAAAATGATATTTTTATGAATTGCATGAAATATCTTAAAAGTCATGCCTATTCATGGAATAATCAGGCAATTATTTCACTATATATGATAATATTTCCCACGTTGTCTCCAGGCATCCCGGGGCGGTGCGGCCTTGGGGGTGGGCTGGTGCGCCGGTCGGCCAGTCAGGGGCACGGTTCCAGCTTGAGGCCCGGCCGCGGCCACGTCATTTTGTCGGTCGCGGTGGAAAATAAGGTTCCGGCGCTTGCGAATCGGCCGGATTGAATTACTGTTTCAAGGGGTGCTGGTCGAAAGCGGTGGGAGGCTTGGCCGGCGTGGTCTCGGAGCATGGTTTGCGGTTTGTTCCCCGGCCAGGCGGAAGGGCCGTCGTCCGGGTCGTCTGGCCCGGGTGCGGCGGCCGGGGAATCCGCGCGACAAAAAAACCGCGTCAGCGTGGCGCTGCCGCGGTTCAGGTGATAAGGCGATGGCATCTCCAAGGGGAGTCGAACCCCTGTTTACGGGATGAGAACCCGTTGTCCTGGGCCACTAGACGATGGAGACAGACGTCGTCATTGAAAACGTCATTAAGATAACATCGCGGCGCGATTCTGCAAGTCCCGGCGGTGTTTTTTCTGAAGTCAAGCAAAGGAGAGCGAGCGTGCGTTTGCTGTTCATCTCGGACATCCACGGCTCACCGGACAGCCTGGGCCGGTTGTCGCGGCATATGGAGGCGTGGCCGCCTGACCAGCTGGTCATTTTGGGCGATGTGCTGTACCATGGTCCGCGCAATGCGTTGCGTCCCGACTATTCACCCCGGGAGGTCTGCGACTGGCTGAACCGGCATAAGCGGCGGATTGTCGCCGTCCGTGGAAACTGCGACAGCGAAGTCGACCAGGCCATGCTCGACTTTCCCCTGCTGGCGGATTATTCGAACCTGCTGGTTGACGGGCATCGTTTTTTCCTCACGCACGGCCACCACTATCATCCCGGCCATCCGCCGCCGTTGGGCAGCGGCGACGTGCTGGCGTATGGACATACGCACATCCCGCAGCTGGCCGTGCTGGACGAAAGACTTGTGGCCTTCAATCCCGGTTCATTGTCTCTGCCGAAGGCAGCCATGCCGCCGTCGTTCGGCAAATATGACCAGGGTGTCCTTCAGGTCGTCAATCTTGAGACCGGAGTGGCGATGCTCAGCCTGAATCTGGAACTTGAAAAGTCGACATGGGTCTGAAGACACCATCGGTTGTAATCGGCGTCGGCGGGACGGCATGTTCCGTCTTTTGTGCAGGCGTGTCTATCGTGACATCAAGCAGAAGGAATGCACCCATGAAGAAACTCCTTGCCCTCGTTGCCGTTCTGGCGATGGGAATCAGCCAGGCCCAGGAGGCCGGGGCTCCGGCCGCTGCAGCCCCAGCCGTTCCGACGGCCCCGCCGGCCGCTGAAACCACG
>CAYOUR010000053.1:16774-20883 GCA_964407145.1 uncultured Lentisphaeraceae bacterium
CGCGCCGGCGGTGCGGCCAGCCCGGCCAGCCCGGCCAGCCCGGCCAGCCCGGCCCAACCGGACGGGCTTTCGCCCTGCACCGCAGGGCCAGCCACGTTCCCGGGGGGACTTTGGTCCAGGTGTGGTCCCCATGGAACGGATGAAGCAGGCCGCCGCGGAATTGCGTGAACTCTATGACCAGGATAAGGACGGCCAATTAAGCGCCGACGAGAAGGCGTTCATGGAGCGCGACCTGGCCGAGGCCGACAGGAAGGCGCGGCTGAGTCGCGATTATATGCGCATCAAGGCGGTAGATGTTGATGGCAACCTGGTGATCTCCCCCGAAGAGGAGGCCGGCAGCCAGCAGCGCTTGCGCGAAGATGCCCGAAACCGCATCGAAGCCCTGCAGCGGCAGCGTGCCCGCCAGGCGGAGCAGCAGCAGAAACCGGATACCAAGGCGCCCGCACCGGCGGCGCCCGCACCGGCGGCGCCCGCACCGGCGGCGCCCGCACCGGCGGCGGAGTAAGCCGGCCATGGCGGCGGATGGGATCAGCCAGTTTTTGACGCCGGCGGCGGTAGCCCGTCTGGGCAGTTTGCGCCTCGGGTCCCGATTTACGGTCGAGGGCTCGCTGGCCGGCGCCCACCGCAGTCAGCTCAAGGGTGTCAGCGTTGAATTTGCCGATTATCGCCAGTATGTCCCTGGCGATGACACGAAGCATCTTGACTGGCGCGTCTATGGTCGTAACGAACGACTGTATCTGCGGCAATACGAGGAGGAGACCAGTCTTCGCGTGCATCTTCTGGTGGATGCATCCCGGTCGATGGCGTATGCCAGTGGCGAGATCAGCAAGTATCGCTACGCCTGCACCTGCGCCGCCGCCCTGGCCTACATAACGATTCATCGCCAGGACACGGTTGGTTTGGCTCTGTTCGACCGCAAGTGCGAGAAGGTGATGCCACCGCGCAGCGGCCCTGAGCATTTGCGGGTGCTGTGCAACCAGATGGCCGGTCACGAGCCGGCCAACGAGACCGACTTGGCCGCCACCCTGCATCACCTGGCTGAACAGGCCAAACGCCGCGGCCTGGTCATCATTTTCAGTGATTTGTTTGACGATGTGGACCGGCTTCGTTCAGCCCTGGCGCACTTCCGTCGTCGCCGCCATGATGTGATCGTGTACCAGGTCCTGGACCGGGCTGAACTGGACTTCCCCTTCCGCGACGCCGGCGCCTTTGAAGACCTTGAAACCGGCGAGCGGATGGTGACCAGCCCCAAGGAAATCCGCAACGCATACCAGAGCGCGGTGGAGGATTTCCTGTTCCAGTGCCGGAAAGTCTGCGCCGGTCTTGATGTCGAGCACATCCTGGCCCTGACCGACCGGCCGGCGGTGGACCTGGTGCTCCGGCACCTGCATCAGCGGGCCCTGGCCGGACGCTGAGCCGGCCGGAGGGTTTTGCCGGCAGGTGTGGCAGTTCGGTGGCGCGGGGCGGAAAAGACCATGGCAGAAGCAAATTCCCATCCTGTTTTCCATTCCCAGGACGTGCCGCGCTCGCCCGGGGTATATGTCTATCGGAACGCGGCCGGCGAAGTCATCTATGTCGGCAAGGCCCGCAACCTGCGTTCACGGATGAGCTCCTACTTCCGGCCTTCCGGGGCGCTGCGCAGCGATCCGCGCCGGCGCGCCCTCATCCATAGCATCGCCTCCTATGAAATCTTCCCGGTGGCGACCGAGGCCGAGGCGCTGTTGCTGGAGGCGCAGTTCATCAAGCAGTACACGCCGCGATACAACGTCGAGCTGCGTGACGACAAGCGTTTCCTGCTGGTCTGCGTCAACCCGTCCGAGGCCTATCCGCGCCTGACCCTGGCCCGGATTCGTCGTGATGACAACCGGCTTTATTTCGGGCCTTTTCCGCAGGCGACCGCCTTGCGGGAGGCGGTGCAGTTTTTGTCGGTGCGCTATCGTCTGCGCACCTGCAAGGTCTCCGAGCCGGGTCCGGAGAGCCACCGGCACTGTCTGGAGCAGGTCATCCGCGGCTGCATGTGCCCCTGTCTGGGGGCGGTGACGCCGGCCGAGTATGGCGAACGTCTGGGAGAGGCTCTTGCGGTGCTGCGCGGCGAAGCCGTGCCCCTGCTGGCGGAACTGCATGCCCGGATGCAAAGCGAGGCCGCCGCCATGGATTTCGAGGCGGCCGCCCGCACCCGCGACCTGCTCAGTTGCATCAAGGCCATGGCTGAGCCGACCCGGCGGTTTGTGAACCAGACCATTTCCCGGCGCAACGCGTCGAGCAATCCGGAGGGTCTGCAGGCCTTGCAGGAAGCCTTGGGCCTGGCCTCGCCGCCGTTGTTGATGGAATGCTTTGACATGTCCAACATTTCCGGGTCGCTGGCGGTCGGCAGTATGGTGCGCTTCCGCCATGGCCGGCCGGCGACCGCGGAATACCGGCGCTACCGAATCCGTTCCGAGGCGGCGGCGGACGACACGGCCTTCATGCATGAAGTGCTGATTCGCCGGTATGGCCGCCTGCAGCGCGAGGGCCTGGCCTTCCCCGACCTGGTGATTGTCGACGGCGGCGAGAGTCAGTTGGCCGTGGCCCAGGACGTGTTTGCCGGCCTGGGAGTGTCTTCGGTGCCGCTGATCGGTTTGGCCAAGAAGCAGGAGCTGATCATCCGGCCGAATGCGTCCGAGCCGTTGGAGCTGCCACGTCATCATGCCGGCCTGAAGCTGCTGCAGGCGATTCGGGACGAAGCGCATCGGTTTGCCAACGCCTATCACCGCGAGCTGCGCAATCGCCGAATCACCGATTCAATCCTCAACGACATCCCGGGCATTGGCCCGGTCCGGCGGCGGCAGCTGCTTACCGCCTGCGGGTCAGTGCGGGAAATGGCGCGTTTGACGCCGGAGCAGATGGCCCAGGCCGTGCCGGGCATCGGCCGGGATACCGCCGAACGGGTCATCGCGTTTTTGCAGACGGCGCTTGGACCGCCGTGAACGCCCCGGGACACATCATGCCGCGGCCCCATGGGGAGCCGCTGCCGCGACGAAGGCCGCCTTCCTCCGGTCAGGCCTGTTTCGGCCCAAGCCGGCGACCGCGACCGACTCCGGCGACGACGCTTCTGGGTGGTCCCGACCTGTATGGGCGGTAACGAAAAGATTGAAGGCCGCGGCCTGTAAAAGGGCGCGGCCTTCAAGGTATGGGTGCGGCTCAGGTCGTTGCGGCTCAGACCACGCGTTCGGTGGTGTCGACGTCGAACACGTGGGCATTGCGCATCATGACGGCCAGGTCGACGCTGTCACCGACCTCGCAGGTGCGGTGCGGGTCGACGCGGGCGATGAAACCGGTTGCGCCGGTCTTCATGTACAGATACGTCTCCGAGCCCATGGGTTCGATGACTTCGACCGTGGCCGGGATTTTGGGCGGGTTGTCCTGGCCTTCGGCCGAGGGCGAGCCGATGTGCTCGGGCCGGATGCCGAACACGACCTTCTTGCCGGTGTACGGCTCGAGTTTCTGCTTCCATTCCGGCGGGGTCACCAGCGAGAAGCTGCCTTCCCTGACGATCAGCTGGCCGTTCTGGTTTTCAATGCGGGCGTCGAAGAAATTCATCGGCGGCGTGCCGATGAAGCCAGCCACGAAGGTGTTGTTGGGGTTGTCATACAGGTCGGACGGGGTGGCCACCTGCTGGATCAGGCCGTCTTTCATGACCACGATGCGGTCGCCCATGGTCATGGCCTCGGTCTGGTCGTGGGTGACGTAGATCATCGTGGTCTCCAGGCGGTTGTGGAGACGGCTGATTTCCGTGCGCATCTGCACGCGCATCTTGGCGTCCAGGTTGGACAGCGGTTCGTCAAACAGGAACACCTTCGGGTTGCGGACAATGCAGCGGCCGACGGCGACCCGCTGGCGCTGGCCGCCGGAGAGCGCCTTGGGGCGACGCTCCAGCAGCTCCTGGATGCCGAGGATGTCGGCGGCCTCGGAGACGCGACGGTGGATTTCGGCCTTCTTCATCTGCCGCAGCTTCCACCAGGAAAAGAGGTTGGAGACGAAATTCTCCGACCCGGGGGCGGCGTTGGGGTTCTGGTATTTGCGCATCTTCAGGCAGAACGCCATGTTCTCGTAGACGGTCTTGTCCGGAT
>CAYOUR010000054.1:0-20650 GCA_964407145.1 uncultured Lentisphaeraceae bacterium
ACCCAATTCGGCGCCTACGCCCAATCCGCCGTCATGGCCGGCTTCGACTATGCCACGGCCACCACCTTCTGGCGAACAGACAGCACCTACCAGGACAACACCGCCGCCTACTACTCCGAACAAATGCACCTGCTGGGCGACTGCTCCATGGCCGCCCGCCTGCGGCCCCTCCGGGAACTGACCGCCACCGCCGCGCTCGCCGAAAACAACACCCGCCTGACCATCACGCTGACTTGGGATGACAACACCCCGGCCGCCGGCGCCACCGTCATCCTGACCGATGCGGACGGCCAGCTTCAACAAGCCAGCATCACCGACGCCGCTGGCGCCACCACCTGGGAACGCCACCCCGACTGCCAGGCCGTCACCCTGAAAATCCATGACCCCGGCGCCTGGCCTTATCTCGAAACCATCGACCTCGGACCGCTGCTCTTCTCCAGCCACCTCGGCACATTCTTCGCCAATTCCTACCTGGACCTGCCATTCCTGCCGGATGACATGGCCCCCGGCACCCTGACGAACATGGCCGGACTGCCGCCCGGAATGGCCATCGACCCCGACGGCCGCCTGCGCGGAACCCCGGACACGCCCGGCGCCTATGCGATCTCCGCCGAAGCCCAAAACAACAGCCAGATCCCGTGCCTGATCAACGCCACCCTGACAGTCATCACCGCGCCGGACCTGGACCGTGACGGCGCCATCTCCAACCAGGAACTGCTCGCCAGCCTGGAGGAATGCCGCGACTTCAACGCCGACGACGCAACCAGAAACGCCATCATCGCCCAATGGGTCGACAGCGGCGAACCAGCCGCCACCCGGCAAGGCGGCGATACCGCCGCCGCGGAACCTGCCGGCGACGACAACGCGGACGACGACATCCAACCGGCGCCGGCCTGGCGCGTCGTCATCCAAGCCCCCGACCCGGACACCTTTGCCCGGCTGGCCGCAACCGGCGCTGACATCGTGACCGCCACTGAGACCACGGTCACGCTGCATGGCGACCAGGACACCCCGGAACGCCTGGCCGCGGCCGGCTTCGTGCTCATCAACGCGGCGCCGTTCACGCCGACCCGCGCGTCGCCCCATCCGCTCTATCCGTCCCCGGAACAAATCAACGACACCATCCTGGACCTGGCCAGGGAGCACCACGGCCTTTGCCGGGCCGGCTATGTCGGCGCCTCCGTCGAACAACGCGACATCCTGTCTCTGCGCATCGCCGCCCGTGAAGGAGGCCAGGAGCCAGTCCCCAAGCTGCTGGTCATCGGGGCGATTCATGGCGATGAAAGACCAGCCGCAGTCATGGCCATCAGGCTGGCGCAATACCTGGCCCAGACCGCCCGCGACGCCGGCCCCGCGGGTGACCGCGTCCGCGACCTCCTCGCCAAGGCCGAAATCCACATTCTCCCCACGGTCAACCCCGATGGCGTCGCCCATGGCACCCGCTATAACGTCAATGGCCGTGACCTCAACCGCGATTTCCCCGACGGCGTCCTCCTGCCGGAACTGGGCGCCTTCTCCGACCCCGCCAGCCTCCGGCTGACCGGCCGCCAGCCGGAGACGCAGGCGCTGATCCGCTGGTGCGCCGCCCACCGCTTTTCGGCCTCGCTCAACCTGCACACCGGCGCCCTGCTGGCCTGCTACCCCTATGGCAACAACGCCGCCGGCAGCCAGACCTATTCCCCGACCCCGGATGACAGCCTGATGATTCGATTGGCCAGCGTCTATGCCCAGGCCAATATCCTGATGCGTACCGCCGACTGGCCGCTTAACGGCATCATCAACAGCGCCCTCTGGTACCCCGTGACCGGCGAGTTCCCGGACTGGCAATACCGCTTCCTCGGCATTCACGCCATCACCGTCGAATTGTACCGCTATTCGGACAACGAAGGCGCCGTCAACATCGAAGGCAAGGAAAGCACCGATCCGGAGCACCTGGACAAATTGTGGAACGCGAATCGCGGCGCCCTGCTCAACTGGCTGGAGGCGGCCAGCACCGGCGTCAACCTGGCCATCGTGGACGAGAACACCGGCCAGCCCGTGCCCGGCGCTATGATCCGGGCCGACGCCGGCCAGGTCATGGCCGCGAATCGCGACGGCCTTTGCCATCGCCCGCTCACCCCGGGAACACACCAGCTCCTGGTCAGCGCCCCGGGCTGGCAGCCGGTCGGCCCCGTCGCCGTCACCATCAACGATGGCCAGGCCGCCGTCGTGCCGGTCGCCCTGACCCGAACCGCACCGGTGCGCGTCAGCCTGACGCCGCAACGCCACCGGTTCCTTCCCCAACACCAGAACCGGCTGTCCTGGGACCTCACTGCCACCGGAACGCCTCCAGCCGCCGCCATCCTCACCCTGACCCTGCCAGTGAGCTGGCCCCTGCCCGCTCTCGAAAACACCTCGGCCGTTGCCGTCCGCCGCGAATCCACTCATACCGTCGCCCTGCTCACCCTGGCGAACCAACAGGGCGGCCTGCCAGGACACGTGGACCTTTCACTGCCGCCCCCCCCGCCCGCCGACCTGAACGACCACGTGCTTGAAACCACCATCATCTGGAACGGCGACCAGCAGCCGCCACGCCGACAACACTGGCTGACCGCCGAGCCGCGCACCACGGCCATGAACCTGGACAACGGCTGGAACCTGACCGGCGCCGCCATCGCCATCAACCAGGAATCCCCCCTGGAGACTGACGCGGACGC
Organism: uncultured Lentisphaeraceae bacterium; assembly: GCA_964407145.1. Taxonomy (GTDB): domain Bacteria; phylum Verrucomicrobiota; class Lentisphaeria; order Oligosphaerales; family Oligosphaeraceae; genus JAAZKI01. The sequence continues at coordinate 2,697 of CAYOUR010000054.1, forward strand.
CTGGCTGTGGGACCGCTTCGCCTGGCGCCATTCCGCGCTCGCCGACCTGCCCCCCGCGACCGCCGCCTGGGTCTACGCGGAAACTCCGCAAACCATCCCGCTCCAGGGCTGGATGCCACACGAAGACCTGCCGGAACTGCTCCCGGGCTGGAACCTGGTCTTCACTCCCTGGCCTCTCACCGCCCCCGAAGCCACCCTCTTCATCCTCAATCAACAACGGACCCTGCCGCGGACAGACATGACCAATGACCAGCAGCCAGCCTGGCTCTGGAAAAAATGACCCGCGCTCACCCAAAAGGCCTTCCGCCCCCTCCGACAACGCCCAAAAGACTTTTTTTCCGCCAGGACGCAGATTTCTTCACTCCGGCATTTGCTATTTTTCCGGAACGGCTAATATATTACTTGGATACTTGGCGACAGCTGGCGGAGACGGCCGCGGCCTTGCCCCAAGGCCAACCGCCCCGGACCAGCGCCAGGCTCCGAAAACGCCATCCCGACTTTCACCAAAACAAAGTCCAGTTGTCTTGACCCAAAACACCATTGATAAGGAAATCACATGATGATCAGAAAGCCATGGGGTTTGACGCTTAAATGCCTGCTGGTCGCCGTTGTCCTGGCCGCAACCAACCTGAAGGCCGAATCCGAACTGCTTGACTTGAATGACATCCTGGTCCGCAGCCAGCTTTATGTCTGGAACCGCGTCTCCGACTTCCTGGACATCCTCCGCTGCGGCGTGGCCGGCGGCCCCGGCATCGGCGCGGAAATCGCGGTCACCGAATACGCGCAGATCGGCGCCTACGTGGCCAAGGAGCACGGCGTCGATTTCCCGCACTTCATCCCGCCACTCTGGCTGACCCACTACTATCAGCAAAAACCCATCTTCAACCGCCACCAGGGCTACTATGCGACGGCATCCTTCGGCCCATGGCGCAAAACCAACGCCGCCCCGGATGAACACGCCTACTTCCCGCGCTACCGGTGGGATTTGCGCGCCCAGGTCGCCCTGGGCGTGGGCCACCTGTACGCCAACTTCAGCGCCAACGAAGTCAATGACTTCCTGGCCGGCATCGTCTGCTGGGACCCGGCCGAAGACGACCAGGTCCCCGACCCGACCGCCATCCGCCGACCCGCCGACCAGTTCGGCCGCGGTGTCTGCAACGTCCTGTTCGGCATCCTGGAAGTCCCCGCCAATGTCATCCGCGTCAATGAGGAGGAAGGCGACATGGCCGCCATCTCCAAAGGCCTCGGCCGCGGCGTCTGGCGGTTCCTCTGCCGGGAAGTCGTCGGCGTCGTCGAACTGGTCACCTTCCCGTTCGGCTGGGAGCCGATCATCCAGCCGGAATACTTCTACCAGAAAAAGAAAAGCACCAGCTGGCGGGTGCAGCGCCCGGCCTTCCACCGCCGCTACTGACCCGCGGGCTTGACGGCCCCGGGCCCAGCCCCCCGAACCCCGCACACGGCACCCACACGTTGCGGGGTTTCGCGTTTAGGACTGAAATCCCGGCCGGCCGCGAGAGGCACACCGCCCCTCCCCCGCACCCAACCCCATGAACCACCGCCCGGCCGCCGCCCGACGGCCGGTACCCGTGCCACCGCCACCCACCAGGAACAAAACGACCATGCCAACCGACACCAAGCTGCTGGCCGCACTCATGGCCTGCAAACCCGTCAGCAACCAGCCGGACAATGTCAACCGGGCCAGCGCCATCCTGACCAGACACCTGACCGACGCCGGCGTGCACTGCACCGTGGAAACCATTGACGGCCGCAACGTCCTGTATGCCGCCACCACCCCCGGCAAGGAACCGGATGTGCTGCTCAATGCCCATCTCGACGTGGTGCCGGCGCCCGACGAGCTGTTCACCCTCAAGCTCGACGGCAACATCGCCCGCGGCCGCGGCACCTGCGACTGCCTCGGCAACGCTGTCTGCGCCGCGGCCGTGCTCGCCAACCTCAAGAACCAGGCCAGCGTCGGCGCCATCTTCACCTGCGACGAGGAAATCGGCGGCGACACCACCGCCGCCATGGTCAAGCTCGGCTACCGCGCCCGACGCCTCGCCATCGTCATCGACGGCTCCCGCTACGCCGTCGCCGTCGCCCAGAAGGGCATCATCATCATCCGCCTCCGCGCCCGCGGCGCCGGCGGACACGCCTCCGCCCCCTGGGCCTGCGACAACCCGATTGACAAACTGCTGGATGGCTACGCGCGACTGAAAAGCGCCTGGCCGGCCGTCACTGCCGATGACCAGTGGCATGATACCATGGCCCCCTGCCAGCTCAACGCCGGCTTCGCCGACAACCAGATTCCGGACCAGGCCGAAATGATCATCAATATCAGGTATACCGACGCAGGCCGCTTCGCGACCATCACCCGCCTGGTCGAAAGCCTGACCGGCCTCGAAACCGAAGTCACCAGAACCTGCGCCCCCCTCTTCACCGATGAAAACGCCCCCGCCATCCAGGCCCTGCTCGGCGCCCTCCGCCAGACCTTCCCCGAACAAAACATCACCGTGCAACGCATGAACGGCGCCACCGACGCCAGGCACATGGGCAGCTTCGGCGTGCCCGTCGCCATCATCGGCACCCCGGGCGGCAATGTCCACAGCGAACAGGAATGGGCCGATCTCGACGGCATCGACAAGTACACCGCCATGCTCACCGACTTCCTGCGGGACTTCCCTGGCGGCCGCTGACCATGCGGCGACAACGCCACAGCCAGCCCGACCTGACCGCCCGGACCATTCTGACATCTTTTTCGCCATCAGGCTGGAATTTCCCCTTCCGGGAGATTATCTTGTTAGGATAATGGACCCTGAGCCTGGCGCCGTATCAGCGCTTTTCCTTGCCAACGCAAACACCATATCACCCGCAAAAGGACGCCCCCATGAACAGACTTATCGCCTTTGCCGCCCTCGTCGTTGCCTTTGCCGGCGCCGCCGCCTCCGCCTTCGACACCACGCCCCTGCAGCTCAGCATCTGGCCGCCGCGCCTTCAGGTCGTCCCGGACTACATTGACGTGTCCGGCATCAAGCTCAACCTGCCTTTCGGCGGCAACCAGACCATCGTCGGACTGGATGCGGGCATCGCCTCCACCAGCCACAAGACTTCGGCCCTGCAAGTCAACCTGCTCAACCGTGTCCACGAGGAATATGCCGGCCTTCAGGTCGGCCTGCTCAACCAGACCGGGAATTCCAGCGGCGTCCAGATCGGCGTCCTCATGAACGCCACCGACAGCATTGCCAAAGGCATCCAGATCGGCCTGATCAACACCTCACTGGAGATGAGCGGCCTGCAAATCGGCATCATCAACTACACGGAATTCATGACCGGCGTGCAGATCGGCCTGATCAACATCATCCGCGAATCCATCATCCCCTTCTTTCCCATCATCAACTTCTGCTTCTGACCTTGCCGGCGGCCAGGCAGGCTGTCAGCCGGCACCGCGACATGTCGACCGCCACCTTCGGCAGGCCCCGGCCGCCGCGGGACGGCCAGCCCAACCGCCAACCACAAACCGTCAGAACACCGCCTGGGACGGCGGACCCGAAAAACGCGCCGCCCGGGGCAGAAACCCGGCTGGACACCGGCCCTGAAAAGCGACGTTGCGGGTCAAGACGCGTCCCGGTCGACACGGGGCCCGCAAGGTCCAGAACCAACGCCGCCAGCCGGGAATACCGCCGCCAGCCGGCAACCAGCCCGAACGTCATCGAACCGCAGCGCAAGGCGCCAGATGCGGCGGCCATGCCCCATGGCGGCGCCAGCAACCTTGGTGGCATGCCCGAGGAACGGCAAAGGCTCGAAAATGGCCGGTCCCCCCGCGAAACAGGAGGCGCCGTGCCAGCCGACGCCCTGCCAGGGCACGACCTCAAAGCCCAGGAACGGGCGTGACCTCAAAGCCCAGAAACGGGCCCCTGGCCACACCGCTCCCAGAACCCGCTCAGCCCCTAACGCCAGTTTCGCTCAAACGACGACCATGACGGCATGCGCACCTCCCATAAACTCCTGACCCTGGCTTCAGCCATCATCACCATCTCACTGGCCTGCGTGGCCACCGTGGCCGCCAACCTGCGCCTGGCCAGACGGCTGTCCCACACCATCGGCCACCTCGCCAACACCAGCGGCCAGTGCCTGGCCCAAACCGTCATCCTCAACCAGCTCGTCACCGCCAGGCAGCGCGGCCAGACCGAAACGGAAAACGAAGCCGCCAGGCAATACGCTGACAGCGCCAGCCAAATCGAACAATTCCTCGCCCGACTGACAACCGGCCCTGACCGCCACGGCCTTCGCCGGCAGCAGCAGCAAAACGCGCTCCTGCTGCAGCAGGCCTGGCAAAAACTCAGCCTGGTCCAGAACGACGTCATTGCCGGACGCGATGTCCGCCACAACCAGGAAATCGCCGCGGCCGACGCCTTCAGGCTGGCCGGCGACACCAGCCGACTGCGCGAACAGGCTGCCGGCAACCTCGCCCGAACCATCACCAACATCAACCTCACCATCGGCCTCTGGCTGGCCACCGCCACCATCGCCATCCTGCTCCTGGGACTCATCTTCTGGCGGGACATCGCCATCCGCATCCGCGACATCAATCACCGCATCGCCCTGCATCCAATCACCGGACAGACGCCGGTCGCCGTCCCCAACCATGACGACCTCGACGGCCTGGAAAAAACCGTCCGCCGCTTCCTGGACCAGGCCGACCAGGCCAGCCGCGTCAAGGACAACTTCTTCGCGGTCATGAGCCACGAAATCCGAACCCCGCTCAATGGCGTCATCGGCTTCCTGGCCAACCTCGGCGAAACACCGCTCAACCCGCAGCAGAAACAGTACGTGCGCATCATCGAGGCCAGCTCACGAAGCCTCATGCACGTCATCAACGAAGTCCTGGATTATTCCAAAATCAACGCCGGCAGCCTTGAACTCGAGGAACTGGCCTTCGACTGCCTCGCCATGGCCGAAGACCGTATCGCCATGACCAGACAGCTGGCCCGGCCCAAGGGCCTGAAAGTCGTCCTCGACACCAATACCGTCGAGCCCCTCATCATCCGCGGCGACCCGACCAGACTCCGCCAAGTTCTCGACAACCTCCTCGGCAATGCCGTCAAATTCACCGACCACGGCGAAATCCGCCTCCAAGTCGCCGTCACCGATGACGAACAAGGCGCCGTGCTGATTTCCTTCACCGTCAGCGACACCGGCGTCGGCATCCCCTACAACGTCCAGGAACACCTCCTGAAGCCGTACGCCCAGGGCAACCCCAGCGTCGCCCGCCAATTCGGCGGCACCGGCCTCGGCCTGAGCATCGCCGACAGCCTGGTCAAAATGATGGGCGGGAAGCTCGCCCTGACCAGCCGCCCCGGCGAAGGAACCCGCTTTGCCTTCACCCTCAGGACAACCAGGGCCAAGCCGGAGGAGCAAGTCCGGCTGTCCGGACATTTCCGCGTCAACCTGCCGCGCCAGGAATTGAAGAAGCACCTGGCCCTGCTGGTGGATGACACCCCCACCAACCTCTTCCTGCTGGAGACCATCTGCCAGGGCGCCGGACTGCCCTACCGCACCGCCCAGAATGGCCTGGAAGCCGTCAACCTCTGCCGCCAGCAACGCTTTGACCTGATCTTCATGGACATCCAGATGCCGGTGATGGACGGCTATGCCGCCATCCGCGAAATCCGCCAACTGCCCAGCTCGGGCACGACCCAGATCATCGCGCTGACGGCATCGGCCTTCCAGGAGGACGTCGAAAAAGCCCTGGGCGCCGGCTCCACCGGCTTCATCCCCAAGCCGTTTGAACGCGACCAGCTGCTGCTCAGCATCGCCGATGCGCTCGGCATCACCCCGCAACGCGAACTGCGCGAAACCTGCGAGCTGCTCGAAACCCGCGAAGAAGCCATCGCCCGGCGCATGCACGACTTCATGCGCGAACAGTACCATATCTCCATCGGCGAAATCAAAATGGTCCTCGCCCAGACCGTCGCCGACTGGCGGCCGCTGCTCGACAACCTGGCCGTCTACGCCCAGAAAAACACCTGGGAAGACGTCCGGGCCATTCTCCATCGCCTGAAAGGCCAGCTTTCCTCCATCGGCCTGGCCGACCTGTCCCAAAGCGCGGCCGACATCATCGACCGGCATGACCGCGGTGAAGACGTCCTGCCGGCCATCGGGGAGCTGATCCGCAGCCTGACCAAGATCTTCACCGTCCTGGAACAGGACATCACCATTGTCTGACACGGCACCGCGGCGGGCGGCCTCGACAACGCCCTTTCCGCGTCGCCATGGCGCAGCCCAGGCGTCCTGTCCCCCGGATGCCCCCGAAGGCCCCGGCCAGGCGCCTGACCGCCCGTTGCCCGGCTCCGGCAACCCTGCGGCCGAGGCCACCCTCACCTCATTTTCACCAGGAATTCCGCCATGGTCAAGAACCTTCTCCCGGCACTGCTCTCCGTCCTCGGCTGCGCCCTGGCCATGACCGCCCGGGCGCAGCTCGGCCCCGAGCTGCTGCAGAACCACGGTTTTGACGAGCCGGCCGCGGAGGACGGCCCGCCGGCCGCCTGGGCGGCCCACCCGGAACGCACCCACCGCCATGAACTGGCCGACCTGGGCGGCAACTACGTGCTCAGCTCCAAGCCGGGCGCCTACGTGATGGCCACCCAGAACGTCACTCTGGCCAAAGACCGGGAATACACCATCCGCGCGCGCTTCCGCACAACCGGCCCCGGCCGCGCCGGACTCCTCCTGCTGCATGGAACGTCCGCGCCACGCCGCGAATTCTACCTGCTTTGGAACCAGGAAAGCGATGGCCAGTACGTCACCGCCATGCGCACCTTCACCGCCCCGGAAAACGCCGGCACCCTCTACGCCTATGACATCTCCAAAACCGGCAACGTGACCTATGACTGGATTTCCCTGTGCCCGGGACGGCCGGACCAGGCCATCATCAACCACTTCAACCTGCGCCAGATTGACCGGGCCGCCGAACCGCCGCCCGTGTTCCATCACCTGCCCACCGGCACCCCCCTCGCCGGTGGGCCGCTCAAGGCGCTCTTCGCCATCCCCTCCCTGCGCCAGCTGCGCGAAACCACCGAACTCGAACAGCGACTGCAGCTGATCAGCGATGTCATCCAGGCCGACAGCCGCAAACCCGAGGCCATCTCCTTCACCGGCAGACAAATCACCGAAAGACTGCCGCGGAATTTCTACGACGTCTACATCGTCGCCACCTCGCTCCCCGACCGGCTGCGCCACGACGTCATCAAAAATGTCGAACGCGGCGCCGGCCTGCTGCTGATCGACCGCGGCGAACGCGTCAAGGCCTGGAAGGAACTGCCGCCCCTGGTGGACCTGCCCGACTCACACCACCTCCGCCAGGTCGTGCCCCTGGCCGACAACCCGGAAAAAGACTGCCTGGCCGCCATCCAGACCGGAACCTGCGGCGAAGGGCGCGTCGTCCGCCTGGCCTTCAGCCAGGAACTGACCAGAATCCCAGCCATCATCCCCCAGGCGGCCGACAGCCGGACCGCCTGGACAGCCCGCCAGTTCGACTACTGGGAAGACTGGCTCGCCCTCATCGGCGAAGCCGCCCGCTTCGCCGCCCGCGGCGAACACCACCTGGAATTGGCCGCCGCCTGCCCGGACCCCCGCCGGCTGGCAGTCGGCGCTGCCGGCAACCAGCCGCCAGCCGCCGTCCGCGTCATCCTCCGCTCCGCCCGGGAAATCCGCCTGGACCAGCCACCCCTGGCGCCCTCCGCCCGGCTCCGCCTGGCGCCCGTCGTGCTGCCCCTCAACCAACAGGGCCACGCCTCCATGGAGATTCCCGACGCCTTGCCGCCCGGACCGATCCTGGCCGACCTGGCCGCCCTGAACACCCAGCAGGAAGTCATCGCCTGGCGTTCCTTCCGCCTTGACCGCCCCCGGGCGGGGGTCATCGCCAGCCTGACCCTCGACCAGCCGCCCGAAGACCAGGAGCTCGGCCTTGGCGGCGTCTACGCCCCGGACGAAACCGTCACCCCGACCGTCACCATCCGGACGGCCGCCGGGCAGGAAGGCCTCGCCATCCAGACCCGGCTGCTGGACCCGGCCGGCCTGGTCCTGGCCCAAAATACGGCCGCGGTCCCCGTTGCCGGCCAGGAAATCACGATGACCCTGGAGCCGCTCCCGCTCACCACGGCCGGCACGGTCTTCCTGCGCCTGGAAGCGCGACTGCTTCTGCAAAACCAGGAGCATGACCGCCAATGGACTGCCCTGACCGTCCCCGCCCTGGCCCGAAAGACATATGACGACTTCGCGGTCCTGCCTTGGCGGCCAGGCATCATCCACCCGTCCATCCAAGTCGCCTTCAACGGCATCATGCGCGAACTCGGCCAGAATGTCGACTTCCCCGGCCAGGGCTATGCCCTCACGGAAAACGGCATGACCGCCGCCGGCTACATCGGCTCGGCCTTCTTCCGCGAAACCCGCCATTTTGACGACGGCATCCGCCCGCGCTGCTTCAACGACCGGGACGTCCAGGCCGAAATCCGCGAACGCGGCGCCCTGGCCGGCGCCAAACACCGCCCCTTCGGCTATGTCGGCGCCGGCATCACGGACGAGGCCTTCCTGTCCTCACACCACAAGGCTACCGAATTCTGCTTCTGCCCACGCTGCCAGGATGGCTTCCGCGCCTGGCTGCGGAAAATCTACCCGACCCTGGCCGACCTGAACCACCAGTGGAGCACCTCGTACACCGACTGGTCCGAGGTCCTGCCGACCCGCACCGCCGACATCCGCCAACGGCAGAACTTCGCCCCCTTCGTCGACTTCCGCACCTACATGACCGACCTCTGGGTCGCCGCTTGCCGCCTCATCACCGACGCCTACCACACCACCAACCCGGACACCCCGGTCGGACACACCAACACCTTCGGAGTCACCCCATTCAGCGGCAACGACTACTGGAAACTCGCCACCGGGACCAACTTCGGCTGGGGACAGGAATACTCCGAAGCCATCAAGGGCTCCGCCCATAAGGCGATCTTTGAAATCTGGCGCTCCTTCACCCCGCCGAAATTCCCCAACTACGGCTGGCTGGGCTACCACCACTCCGAAGCCGCGGCCCGCTACGAATGCTGGTGGCTGGCCCTCCACGACGCCGGCGGCGTCAGCTACTTCGCCACCAATTCCTTTGACACCGACCGGATGGTCTCCTGGGCACTGCTGACCGCCGACCAGGCCACCACGCCCTTCGGACTGGCGGTCAGGGACGCCCTCGCCGACCTGACCGGCGGCGTCGGCAAGCTGCTGCTCGAATACCAGCGCGACCGGGCCGCCACCGCCATCCTCTGGTCACACCCATCCGCCCTCGTCGCCTGGTGCGAGTCATCGGCCGACCAGCCCGAACCGAACGAACGCCCCGGAACCGACAGCTACGGTTCGCACTTCCGCGCCGCCCTCGACCTGAGGCAACACCTGCATGAACTGCAACTGGGCGCCGACTACCTCGCCGACCCGCAGGTCCTCGACGGCGCCGGCCTGGCCGGACGCAAGCTGCTCCTGCTGCCCTTCGCCGTCGCCTTCCCCCCGGAACTGACCTCCGCCCTCTACGATTTCGTCAACCAAGGCGGGGTCGTCCTCGGCGATTTGCGCGGCCTGCGCACCGACACGCACGGCACGCCGTTTGCCGCCGACCTGCAGCCGCTCGCCCGCCTCTTCGGCGTCCATCGCCCGGCCGAGGCCGCCATCGACTATGCCCCCGGCAACGTCACGATCAATCGCACCCTCAACGGCATTGGCACGGCGGGCGCCGTCATCGCCGCCATCGGCCGCGAACAACTGGTTCCGGCCGAGGCCAACCCGGCTGTCCCCATCGCCACCCACGACGACGGCACGCCGGCCATCTTTGTCCGGCCATTGGGCCAAGGCCTGACGGTCTACCTCAACTTCCGCCTGCCGGAATATGACGTCGCCATGCGCGCCCTGCTTGCCCAAATCACGGCCGCCGCCGGCATCAGCAGCCCCGCCCCCGTGCTCGTGGCCGACCCGGCCAGGCCGCCCCGCTGCTTCGAACTGAACACCTTCCGGCACGGCGCCATCGCCGTCCATGGCTTCATCCGGGACTTCCGGCGGACCTCGGACACCGAAACCGCCAGCTTCAAGCTGCCGGCGCCCGCCTACCTCTATGATGTGCGCCGCCGACAATTCCTCGGCCGTTCCGATACGGCCGAACTGACCATGGCGCCAGGCGACGCCACTCTGGTCGCCGCCCTGCCCTACCAGGTGGAACGCCTGGAAGTGGCGGCCCGCGAAAACACCCCCGGCCGGCTGACCGTGTCCGCCACCCTGGCCGCCACCGAACCAACCGCCCCGCTGGGGCGCCATGTCCTCCATTGCCGGATCACAGACCCGGAAGGCCTCTGCCTCCCGTCCTGGCGTCTAAACCTGACCGCACCCGACGGCCTGCTCAAAACCACCATCCCCCTGGGACTGAACCGGAAAAATGGCGTCTGGACCATCCTGGTCCGCGATGTCCTCACCGGCCTGGAAACGACCGCCACCCTGACCCTGACCGCATACTGACGCCGCCGCCGCGACACGCCCGAATCCACCTTCACCCCCAAGCCGCCTCCACCCCAGGATAACCTCGCATGACCATCCCCTGCCCTGCCCCGCCCCGGCTTCTCCTCCTGGCCGCCCAACTGCTGACCCCACTGCTGACCGCCGCCGCGCCGCCCGAACCGATTCGCCTGCTGGTCGACAAGGTCTTCGCCCGCAACGCCAGCCGCCCATTGTCCCGTGAAGACTTCGCCGCCATGCACGCGGCCGGCTTCAACACCGTCTGCAGCCGCTGGAACGGCGGCGACCACGAACTCAACGCCAGGTACGCCAAAACCTGCCAGGAACTCGGCCTGGCCTATGTCCCATGGCTCCGCGGCACCGAGGCCTGCGACGACGAAAGCCAGCAGATCGTGTTCGAAAACGGCGTCCGCATCCCCATCGCCGCACCCTTGTCCGACGCCCTCTGGGAACACTTCCGCCGCACCATCCTCCCCTACGCCGAAATGTCCCGCGCCCTGCCCGGCCTGATCGGCGTCTTCCTCGACTTCGAAGTCTATCATCCGCAAAAATACAGCAACGCCTACCCGGTGTCCTATGACGACGGCGCCTTTGCCGCCTTCTTCCGCGGGCGCGGCCAGACCGCCCCCTCGCTGCCGCCGCCGGAACGCTACCCCCGCCTGCGCCAGCTTGGCCTGGTCGATGCCTACGCCGCCTGGACCGCCGACCAGTTCCGCCGACGCTGCCACGACTTCCGCAAAGCGGTCGACGCCGTCAATCCCGGCTTCCGCTTTGTCATCTACAACGGCGACGCCCTGGTCAGCGACATCTTCGTTCCCAGCATGGACACGCCGGCCGCGCCCATGCTGCGCGCCCTGAGCGACACCTACGGCCCGCCCTGCCCCATGCTCCCCGAAGCCGACAACATCTCCCTCTGCCGGGAACTCTTCCAGGACAAGAAGAACCGCCTGGACCGGACCGACCACCTCCTGGCCGGGCTGTGCCCGCCGGTGACCGGCTGCATCCCGGAATTCGCCGGCAAGCTGGCCGTGGCCGCCGCCGGCAGCCTCGGCGGCTACTGGGTCTTCTTCGAGGGCATCCGCCGCGACACCCCCGAACACGCCGACTACATGCGTCATTTCACCCTGGCCAACAACGCCATCCGGGCCCGCAACTGGTCCTACGCCGACCAGCCCTTTGCCACCTCCGCCCTCCAGCCCATGACCATCCCCGAGCCGGATGGCCGCCCGCGCGCCGCCGTCTTCGGCGGCAAGCAGCACCTGTTCGCAACCCTGGAAAACCACGGCTTCCAAACCGCCGCCCTGACCCGGCTGGAGCCCGGCATCCTGGCCGCCTTCGACCTGGTCATCCTCCAGAACCTCAATGTCATCGCGCCCGCCGACAGCAAACTCCATGTCCTGCTGCAGACCTATGCCCGACAGGGCGGCGCCCTGCTCCTGGCGCACGATACCGCCTGGTTCCTGCGCCAGCTCTTCCCGGCCATCGCCGAACGCGGAGTCCCGCAACAGAAAGTCTCCGCCGGCCGCCATGTCCTTGACCTCGACATGGCCGTCACCCCCGAAGCCGCCGCCATCCTGCCTGGGCTGGAACCCGATGCGCGCTACCTGTCCGCCTTCGGCGACCACGCCGTCCTGACCCCGGGGCCGGCAGGCGTCGTCATCGTCCGCAACCGTTTTGACGAAGCCGTCATCGTCGTCGGCCAGGCCGGCGACGGCCGCGTGGCCTACGCCGGCAACTACTTCGCCTACAACGCCCCGTTGCAAGGCACGGAAAATGACGTGTTCCAGGCCCTGGTCCGCCACCTCACCGACAGGAAAAAACCATGACCACTTCACGGTTCGAGGGTCCCGCCCACCCCACCCAAGCCGGAATCGCCATTGTGGCCGGCGCCCTGCTGGCCATGGCGACAACCCAGGCCCGGTCCCAGGCACAGGCGCAGGTACAGGTGCAGGTGCAGGTGCAGGCCCAAGCCCAGATACAGGTCCAGGCCAGGACCGAGGTTCTGGCCCAGGCGCCCTACCGCATTCTGATCGACAAGGTGTTTTCCCGCCATGCCGGCAGGACGCTGTCAGACGACGACTATGCCCGCGTCAAGGCCATGGGCTTCAATGTCATCAGCCCCCGCTGGAGCACGCCGGACAATGGCCTCATCCCGCGCGACCTCGACCTCTGCCGCCAACACGGGCTCGCCTTCCTGCCCTGGCTGCGCGGCACCTTCCCGAATGATGCTGAGACCGGCGCTGACCAGCGCCTGACCAATGCCGGCGGCCAGTCGTCGCCGCTGCTCTCGCCCAATTGCGACGCCTTCTGGAACAAACTCGAACAACGCCTGCTGCTGGCCGCCGCCCTGCCCGCCCCCAACCTCGGGATTTTCCTGGACTTCGAGCACTATGCCACGCCCAAGGTGATGTATCCCTACGACCTGTCCTTCGACCACGAGTCCCAGGCCCGCTTCACGGCCGCCACCGGCAAGCAGGCTGCGGCCGATCACCCGGCCTTCCGCGAATGGACCCACGCCCTCTGGCAGCGCCGCAGCCGCGAACTGGCCGCCAAGGTCAAAGCCGCCAGACCAGACTTCCAGGCCTTCATCTACCCGATGATCTCAACGCCCTTCCTGACCGAATTTTCCCGGGCCTTGACCGAAGCCGGCATTCCCGTCTGCGCGGCCGGCGCCACCACCTACGAACGCCAGACCTTCCTGAGCCTGGACGGCGCCCGCGAACATGTGGCCGCCCTCGTCAAAACGGGCGCCGAAACCGCCGACCGGCTCGCGCCCGGCGCCAAGTTCCTGGCCGGCCTCGACCCGGCCGTCAAAGGCAGCACCCCGGAACTGTACGACCTGACCATGCGCCTGGCCGCCACCTGGGGCGCCGGCTACTGGATTTTCTTCGAGGGCGTGCCGCGCAACTCCCCACTCCTCGACGCCTACTGCGAGGCCTTCACCCGCGCCAACCAGGCCATTATCCGGAACGACACCGCGCCGGCCAGCATCCCGCTCGACGACATCCCGCCCGAATCCACCGCCCCGGCGCCGCCACGCTTCACCCGCCCGGGGGCCTGCAAGGTCTTTGTCAGCGGCCAGCGCCGGTCCGCCATCTCGAAATTCCTCAACACCGCCCTGCCGGAACAGTATGAAGCCCTGGAGATGAGCGGCGCCGTCCTCGCGGAAATCGAACCCTTCGACGTGCTCATCCTGCAGAATCTGCGCCTGACACCACCAGACCGGACCGCGACGGCCGCGGCCCTGCGCGACTTTGTCCGCCGCGGCGGCTCGGTGCTGCTGTCCTATGGCAGTATCCTGGAGCCGGCGGCGCTGTTCCCGGAGATCGCGGTTCCGCCGACGCGGCGGCCCGACACCCTGTCAGCACGCCAAAATGGCCGCCAACGCCAGGCCATGAAACAGGCGCTGCTGCCACTGCCGATGCCCGACCCGCAGTTCAACGCCTATTATCCGTATTATTTCCACGTCACCCCCGGCCCCCAGGGCCAGGTCGTGGCCGCCGACGCGGACGGCAAGGCGGTCACGGTCGCCGGGACCTTCGGCCAGGGCAGGGTCATTTTCTCCGGGGACTTCTTCGGCCGCCGCGAAGGCGACCCGGACGCCGATGAAAAGGCCTTCTTCACCGCCGTCCTCGCCTGGCTCGCCACGCCATAGCTCCTGTTTTCCGCAGCCAAACACACCTTTTCACGGAAAAAAGCCGCCGGGCAGGAGCCATATCCGTCGGCGCCGACGCTCATTCGCAGGGTCGAGCCTGCGCGGTGCCATGAGCCGCCGGCGCCGCGCCGGACCCGAGCCTTCATCCCTCAAACGTGCCCAGCCCCCAGGCCGGCCGCCGCCGGAACGGCGCCCGGAACCGCGTCTTCACCACGCCGCCGTCTTCCAGACAGGCCATGCAGGCCCGCACACAAGCCGCGCCCAGACGGTTGGGCGGCGCGGCGGCGCAGGACGTGTCCGGATAGGCGCCGTTGACACAGAACCGGCACGACTCCTCCTGGTAGACGCCGACTTCGGCCTCCTGGTCGCCGACCCGACAGACCGCGACGGCCGGCCCCAGAGCCCGGGCCGGACAGCCATCCTGGCAGGCCCGGCAACGGTCACGACGACACACAGTCCCAAACCGAAATGGCGCGTCCGGCTCAATCTCGGCTTCGCAAAACACCATGCCCAACGCCTGCCGCGGACCAAACTGAGGCGTCAAAAATACGCCGTTGTAGCCGATCTCGCCCAACCCGGCCAGCTGGGCCGCCACCCGGATGTCGGGTGTGACATTGGGCGCCGGCTTGCCGGCCTTGAATTCCACGCCGTCCGGCCAGCGCTGCGGAGCCAGCGGCGAGCAGGGCACCGCCAGGAACCCGTTGTCCTCAAAACGACGGCACAGGCAGTACGCGTCATCCGGGCCGAGGTAACGGTTGACCCGCATCCACAAGGTGCCCTCCTCCAGCCCGCGGAAGTAACTGCGCGGAATCTCCCGCGCAAACACGATGATCGACTTGGCCTTGGGAAGAATGCTCAGCGGATTCCACTGCGGCGCCACGGCGGCATAATGCTCGGGGGCGGCCACGCCGATCAGGTCCAACGCCTGAACCGCCGCCCATTCCTTCAATGTTGCACGGGAAAATCTCATGGTCTCACCCTTTCACTCCGCCTTTGAGGACTCGCTTGGCTTCCAAGTGGGCGTTGCAGGCCTGAATGCAGCCGACCGCGCCGCAGACCGACCCGGGGCGCCCCCCCTGGCCATGCTCGGCGCTGCCGGTGGCAATCAGGTCAAGATACTGAATGCGCGGCGCCAGGGCAAAGCCGAGGCGGTAGGCCGAATACCAGTCGTAGCTGACCTTGTCGATGTCCATGTTCATGCCGGGCAGGTCCTTGCTGACAAAAGGCGAGGCGAGCGGATTCAGGCCCCAGTGGGTGACCTTGCATTTGCCGCAATTGACCCGCCCCCAGGAAAACACCCGGCCTTCACAGGCCATCTCCTCGCGTTCGCCGCCCAGGGCATGCCCGGGGCATTGCCGCACACACGCCTGACAGCCGTCACACAGCCGCCCCGTGAACAGCGGGTCGGGCTCCAGCTCAGCGTCCGTCAGCATGATCTCAAAACGCTGGCGCGGCCCGAACTCCGGGGAAAGAAACACCTTGGACCACCCCAGCTCGCCCAAACCGGCCAGGGCCGCCGACAGCCGCATGTGCAGCATCACGCACGGCGGCAGCTTGTCCTTCGCCAACGGCTGCCGGGCCGGGGGCGCCTCGTCCAGCAAGGTATGGCCGCCTGGTGAATGCACCCCCTCGTACCCATGGTCCTCAAGCAGGCCGGCCAGCGCGTCACCGGCCCGGCCCAGGGACGTGTACAGGCCGCTGCCATAGCCGTAAATCCAGTACGTCGACCAGTCCGTGCCTTCTTCAATTCCCTTGTAGCAGCCCTTCAGAATCCGGTTGGCATAGACGATGACCGACTTCGCCTCCGGAAACAGCGACCGCGGATGCGTTTCCGGCGGGCAGTCGCGAAAGCGGTCCACACTGGCGATCCCGCACAGGTCGGCCCCGGCCGCAATCGCGCAGTCCTTGATCATGTTCGCAGTCAGCATGGGTCAATCCTCCTTGGCCTGGTCGGGCCGGAAGCCCCAGGGCGGGCGAATCCGGAACGGGTTTTTGTAGCCGGTGGCGTGCTTCTCCTCAAAATGCGCGATGCAGGCCCGGCCGCAAGCCGCGGCCAGACGGTTCGGCAGACTGCCGCCGACAAAACGGCTCGCGGCCTCGCCCTTGACCTGGTTGTTCTCTATCTCGAAATGCAGCTCCTCGGCCCCGGCAAAATGCCTGGCGTCGCCGCCGACGCCATTGGGACAGGACTGGCAGGCCAGGGCGTTGATGCCGCAGACCGGAAACGGCTGGCCATGCCAGGCGAGCGTCTTCGCCGGCGCCGCGGTCATGGCCTGCAGGGGACAGGCCTGCGCGCAGGCCATGCATTGGTCGCAAATCGGCGGCCGGCCGGCCGGGACGCCAGGGCCGGCCTCAACCGGCATGTCGGTCACCAGCAGGCCCAGAGCCTGCCGAATGCCATACTGCTCGGTCATGAACATGCCATGGCAGCCGATCTCACCCAGCCCCGCCGCCACCGCGGCATACTCCACCGACAGGCGCAAGCCGTTCGGCCGACACTGCCCGGGGCGGACCGGACCGCGCGGCATGCGCGGCGCATCAGCCGGCGTGAACGGCACGCATTCATAGCCGCGACGCTCAATCGCCCGGACCATGTCGTCCATGCCGGTCAGCCAGCGGCCCGCGATCGTCCACAACGACCCCTCCTCCATGGGCCGGAACAGACCGCGACGCAACCGGCGCCCCAGCACAACCACGGCCCGGGCGTCCGGAAACAGACTGAGGGGATTCTCACCCGGCGACAACCCGGCAAAAGCGCTCGGCAGCGCCACCCCGACCAGATCGTAGCCGGCCAACGCCCGGAACTCCGCATACGGCATCATCATAAGGCACTCCTTCCTAACTTGCCTGACCGAACTTCAGCCGAAAAAACACACTCCCGCCGTCCACATAACTATAATCCGACATTATGCCCTTGAAAATTGCACTTTCTTCCTGTTATATTGTATATTATCCGCAAAGACCGACGCCCCGGCGCCAACCGCCCGCGGCAACCGCCCTTTCCAGCCAGAACATCACCGACAACCAGACTCCCCACCCGCCGCCGCCAACAACGAGGGCGGCCATGATACCCGAGCATAAACACGACCCATGAATTTGACAGGCTTTATTTCGTGCGGTATCTTGACTGAATTCGCGGAAACCTCTTCATCACCAAATTTCAGGACTGGAAATACACGTGTTAGAAGCAGATGATTTTGTCGTCGAGCTCCTCATGTCGCATGGCCTGGTCAGCGAAGAGCAGGTCGAACATGCACGGGAACGGGCGGCTCAGGAAAGCGGCTCCGGCGTCACCGCCACCGCCCTGGACGGCCTCTACCTGACCAAGGTTGTCTCCGAACAGGAAGTCGTGCAGCTCCTGGCCTCGGAATACGGCATGGATACCTACGACTTCGACAACGCCGACAAAAAGGTCCCCCAGGAGGTCGTCGACATCCTGCCCGCCGACGTCGCGCGCCGATACCGCATGATGCCGGTCTCCATCGCCGGAGGCATCCTCAAAATGGCCATGTCCGACCCGGCTGACCTCGAGTCCCTCGACTCCATCCGCTATCTGCTGAAGATGGACGTCGAGGGCGTGGTCGCACCCAAACGCCAAATCGAACAGGCCATCAACTACTACTACGGCACCAGCGGCGCCAGCGTCGAGGATTTCATCAATGAAATGACCGAAACCACCGGCGACCTCACGGTCGGCTCCACCACCGACGTGACCACCGAAACAGCCGGAGCCGAACGCGAGGACGACACCGCCCCCATC